>CALCIB010000386.1 GCA_937907525.1 uncultured Planctomycetales bacterium
CGGTCGACCCCTCATCCGGCCCTTCGGGCCACCTTCTCCCTCAAGGGGAGAAGGTCGTTTGGCGGCGGCTTGCGAAAAAGTGTCGGATCGTCAGCCCGCCGGGAGAGGGTGGCCCGAAGGGCCGGGCGGGGGTCGTCGCGTCTCGGGATACGCCCTGGGTTTGCGTCAAGCCGACCCGACGCTCCCCGCGAAGCGCCGCGACCCTCACCCGCCGCCGCGCGGCTGCCCTCTCCCGGTGGGAGAGGGGACATCAGGCACTCCCCCATCCTTCCCACATTCCAACTCGAAAAGTTGTGACCATACCTATGCCCGACGGGAGAGGGGACGGAGTCCGCGGCCTGGACGACCGGTTTGAAGACCGCCCGCGACCCTCGATTCATCGAGCCTCCTCCATGACGAACGCCCCCGCGCCGGTCGACGAGCCGGTACTGACATCCGCGGTCGCCCAGGCGTATGAAAAGACGGGGATAATCCTCGTCGCGATCGGAATCGCGCTGGGACTGCTACGAGCGTTTTCGACCGTCGCGACGGGACCGGGTGGATGGTCCCCGTGGTTCGACGCCGGCCATGCGTTCCTGCTCCACCTGGGCGTCGCCTTGCTCGTCGCCATCCTCGTCCGCGGCGTGGGCGTCTGGCTGAGCCTGGCCGAGCGGCGCGCGAGGATCGACGAGGCGCGGGCGATCGAACCGCGCCCGTCCGACGCGCCGACCGCCGCGACTACGGACCCCCCCCGGCCGATCGACCCCGGCCGCTGGCGCGAATGGATCGACGCCGCCCGCGAGGCCGGCGACGCGGCGCGGGTGCTGGAACTCCGCGAAACGCCCCCCGACGAATTGGACGAGGCGGCGCTCAAGGACCTGGACGCCGAGTTGGGGAAGTGGCTGCTGTCGCTGGTCCATCGTCGATTGCGGTCGGGGCCGCTGCAAGCGGACCTGGTGACGCTGGTGGAACGGGGCTCGGAGACGCTCGGCCACACCAGGGAGGGGGCCAGCCTCCGCGCGGCCTTGCCGACCCTTCGGCGCGGGGCGGGGCTCTGCCCGCGCTGCGCCCGACCCTACGCCGGAGTCTGGGAAGCCTGTCCGGAGTGCATGGGCCGTCCGGAACCGCCGCCGCCGATCATCCCCGGCCTGGCGCCGCCGGAGGACGACGGCGAGGACGAGGGGTACGGCGCGCCGCCGACGGAGGGACGATGGTTCATCGACCCGGACGTCGACGGCCGCCCCGGCGGGTGAACGGAAGCCGGAAGTCAAATCGAAGGTCGGAGCGGGTCTCGGATTGGACCGTCGCGCGTCGGGATGGATAGAATCGACGGAGCGTTCCGGCCGTTCCGTCCGGATCCGGGGCCCTCGGCGTTTGACCGCGGCGCGATCGTCGGCTACGCATCTGTATCGGACTCGATCGCGCGCCAATCCGGGCCCAGCCATGAAGGAACCGACCATGTCCCGCCGTCTCGCTCTCGTCTGGGCGTTCCTGCTTTTCTGCTGGGTCGCGCCGACGGCCCGCGGCCAATCGCGGCCCTTGACCGTCGCGGTGCCGTCGCGGGCGGCGCTGGCGCGACTGGGGCTTGAGCGGCAGTGGACGACGGTCGCGCCGGTCGCGGGGACCGAGCACGTCCTGCGGATCAGTCGCGGCCAGGACTACCTCTTCGTCCAGACCAACGAGGGGTGGATCCACGCCTACCACGTCGAAACCGGCCAGCCCGCCTGGTCGGCGTCGATCGGCGAGCAGACGCCGTGGGCCTTGCCGGTCTCGCAGAATTCCTACGCCGTCTTCGCCACGGCGTCGAACGTCCTGACGGCGCTGGACCGCCACACCGGACGGGTCATCTGGCGGCACCCGCTGGGGACGTCGCCCTCCAGCGGGACCACCGCCGACGACGACCACGTGGTCGTCGGCCTGGGGACCGGGATGATCCAGAACCTCGACCTGCGGGAGGAGGAGGCGGACGAGCCGCCCAAGCTCCGGACCACGCCCAAGCCGACGTGGAACTTCGCGACCGGCGGCCCGGTTCGCACCCGGCCGCTGTTCGGCGACCGGATGATCTGCTTCGGCAGCTCCGACGGCCGGGCCTACGTCCACATGAAGAACCAGGCGACCATCCTCTTCCACGTCGTCACCGGCGGGCCGATCGCCGCCGAGCTGGCCTCGCACGGCACCCGCGGGCTGTTGGTCCCCTCGGCCGACTTCAACCTCTACTCGGTCGACGTGCTGACGGCCAAGATGCAGTGGATCTTCTCCTCCGGCGCGCCGATCTCCCAGGGGCCGATCGTCGCCCAGCAGGACATCTACGTCATCAACGACAAGGGCGCGCTGAGCGTCCTGGACCCCGAGACGGGGAAGGCCCGCTGGACGACCCGCACCCACAACGGCAAGTTCCTGGGCGTCAGCCCCGCGAGGGTCTACCTGCTCTCCGAGGACGGCGACATGATCGTCGTCGCCCGCGAGACCGGCCAGACGCTCATGGACCCGGCCGCCACCTTCGGCCGCGCCGGGCTGAACCTCCGCGACTTCACCCTCTCGTTCCCCGAGCGGTTCGACGACCGACTGTTCCTGGCGAGCCCCTCCGGCATCCTGCTCTGCCTCCGCGAAATCGGCGCGACCACCCCCAACCTGCTCTACGATCCGGAAGCCAAGCCCTTCGGCTTCGTCCCCCCCGAGGGGATCCAGGAAATCCAAAACCCGTTCGAGGCCGCGCCCGACGCCGACCAGGACGCCATGCCCGACGACCAGGACCAGAACCAAGATCAAGACCAGGACCAGATCCAGAACCCGTTCTAGGCTGTGTTTGACAAACCCCCAACTCGCTCGGCGGCATCAAAATTCGCCGGATTTTGGGTTGACGCAGAACCCGCAGGTCACCCATTTTCAATTTGTCAGACACAGCCTAACCCCGAGACGCATCGACCCCGACCCTTGCCGAGACGACGGGGCGGCCCGGCCGCCCGTCGTCCCGCGCGTTTTCGAAGCGACGAGCACACGATGGCGAAATCCGAGATCCGGGAGGGCGCGGCGACGATCCGACGCGCCGTCCTGAGCGTTTCCGACAAGACGGGCCTGGTCGAGCTGGCGAGGGCGCTGGCCGCGTCCGGCGTGGAGTTGATCGCCAGCGGCGGGACCCGCTCGGCGATCGCCGCGGCGGGCCTGGACGTGGTCGAGGTCGCCGACTACACCGGCCATCCCGAAATGCTCGACGGGCGGGTCAAGACGCTCCACCCCCGGATCCACGGCGGCATCCTCGCCCGCCGCGACGACCCCGAACACATGAAGGCGCTCGAATCGGCCGACATGCGGCCCATCGACCTGGTCGTCGTGAACCTTTACCCGTTCGAGAAGACCGTCGCCCGCCCCGACTGCGCCTTCGAGGAGGCCGTCGAGAACATCGACATCGGCGGGCCGTCCCTGATCCGCGCGGCGTCGAAGAACCACGACTCCGTGGCCGTCCTGACCGACCCGGCGCAATACGCCGGGTTCCTCGACGAGTTCCAGGCGACCGGCGGCACCGACCTCGCCACCCGCAAGCGACTGGCGCGTCAGGCGTTCGCGCTGTGCGCCGGCTACGATCGCGCCATCGCCGCCTACCTGGAGGCCCAGGAAGCCGGGGATGCCGGCGCCGACGACGGCGAGGC
Source organism: uncultured Planctomycetales bacterium (assembly GCA_937907525.1). GTDB lineage: Bacteria > Planctomycetota > Planctomycetia > Isosphaerales > Isosphaeraceae > Paludisphaera. Next base: position 3,627 of record CALCIB010000386.1, read on the forward strand.
GTTCCCCAAGACGCTCGACCTGCGGTTCGCGTTGCGGCGGACGCTCCGCTACGGCGAGAACCCGCACCAGGCCGCGGCGCTGTACGTCGACCCCGCGGCCGCCGGGCCCAACCTGACGACCGCCCGGATCCTCCACGGCAAGGAGTTGTCGTACAACAACCTGCTGGACCTGGACGCGGCGTTGCGGTTCATCAGGCTCTTCGACGAGCCGGCCGCCTGCATCCTCAAGCACAACAACCCCTGCGGCGCGGCCGTCGCCGCGGCCGCCGCCGCCGCCTTCGAGGCCGCCTACGAGGGCGACCCGGTCAGCGCCTTCGGCGGGATCGTCGGCCTCAACCGGCCGGTCGACGCGGCCGCGGCCGCCGCGATGTGCCAGCCGGGCCGCTTCCTGGAGGCGATCCTCGCCCCCGGCTTCGACGACGACGCCCTGGAGCTACTCAAGACCAAGCCGTCGTGGCGCAACAGCGTCCGCCTGGTGGCCCTCGGCGAGCCGATCGGCCCGGCGTCCCCGAGCCCCTCCGGCTGGGACCTCCGTCGGATCGAGGGGGGCCTTCTGGCCCAGGGCTGGGACGAGCAGGAAGACGATCCGACCGGCGGCCGGATCGCCACCAAGCGTCCGCCGACGGCCGAGGAACTCAAGGACCTGGCCCTCGCCTGGAAGGTCTGCGCCCTGGTGAAGTCCAACGCGATCGTGGTCGTCAAGGGGGGCCGGCTGCTGGGCGTCGGCGCCGGTCAGATGAGCCGGCTGGACTCGGTTCGGATCGCGGTCTCCAAGGCCGGCGAGGCCGCCAGGGGGGCGGTGCTGGCCTCCGACGCCTTCTTCCCGTTCCGCGACGGCCCCGACGTCGCCGCCGCCGCCGGCGTCACCGCGATCATCCAGCCCGGCGGCTCCAAGCGCGACGCCGAGACCGTCGACGCCTGCGACGAACACGGCATGGCCATGGTCCTCACCGGCCGTCGCCACTTCCGCCATTGACGCCGACGTCCACGTCCGACGGGATCCCCGCCCCCAAGAGTCGAGCGCTTCGCCCCGGAAGGGGCCGTCCACGCGCGTCGGCCGCCGGCCGCTCGGATGTCGCCGCGGGGGGGGGCGGCGGCTATACTGGAGGTTTCCCACCGCCGCGACCAGGGTCCGCGTCGATCCGGCCTTCGAGCCGACGCGACGGCGCGCCAGTCAAGCGAGGAGGACCTTGAGGATGAAAGTCGATCTACCCGACGACCTGGAAGTCCGGGTCCGGGACGTCGTTCGGCTCGGGCGGTTCGCATCCGTCGAGGACGCGATCGCCGAGGCCGCGCGCCGGCTTCTTGACGACCTGGAACGCGAGCGCCCGGGGGCGACGGTCGCCCCGGACGTTTCAAGCCCCGGCTTCATCGGCGCGCTTCGGGACGACGCCGAGTTGCTCGACCAGGCCGTCGAGCATGCCATGAAGGTTCGAGAGGAGCGGCCCTGGCGGTTGCCTTCCGGTGAATAAGGCCCTGCTCGACACGGACATCCTTTCCGAGGTCGGCAAGGGGATCGACCCGACGGTGGTCCGAAACGCCGCCGCTTACCGACGAGTCCACGGCTTCCTCACGCTCTCCGTCATTTCCGTGATGGAGGTGATCCAGGGCTACAGGCGGGTCGGAGGCTCGGCCCGAATCCAGACTTTTCGCGACGCCCTCGCCGCCGAGGAAGTGCTCGCGTTCGACGAGCCCGCCGCCGATCTGGCCGGCCTGATGGCCGGCGATCTCGACCGCGTGGGTCGTCCGATCGGTCGTTGCGATCCGATGATCGCGGCCGTGGCCGTCCGGCGCGGCCTCGAACTGGTCACGGGCAACACGTCGCATTACCAGCGCCTCCAACAACTCGGCTACCCGCTGACGCTGGCGAACTGGCGGGTTTGACGGGCCGGAAACGACGGCGGCGGTCGCGCGTCGCGGGGCCGTCCTCGCGCGACGTCCGCTCGGATGTCGCCGCGGGGGGCGCCGCGGCTATACTGGAGGTTTCCCGACCGCCGCGACCAGGGCCCGCCCCCGATGTCCGACCGCCTCGACAAGATCGTCGCCGAACGCTTCCGGCTCTCCCGACGCGCCGCCCGCCAGGCGATCGAGCGCGGGCGGGTGGACGTCGACGGCCAGACCCGCGTCGATCCGGCCTTCGAGCCGGGGCCCGACGCGACGGTGACCCACGAGCCCAACCGACCCAGGCCCGGCGCGGTCGACCGTAAGATCGAGGTTTTGTACGAGGACCGCGACGTCCTGATCGTCGACAAGCCCGCCGGCCTCCTGGTCCAGCCGACCCCCGCGGGCGAACGCGACACCCTCCTGGAACGCGCCGGTCGCTATCAGATCCACAAGCGCGGCGTGAAGAAACCCTACGTCGGCATCGTCCACCGGATCGACCGCGACACCTCCGGCGCGGTCCTCCTGGTGACCAACCCCAAGGCGCTGCGGCCGTTCCAGGAACTGTTTCGCGGCCACGACGCCGACCGCGAATACCTCGCGGTGGTGGAGGGGGTCTTCCTCACCGTCGAGGGCCGCGTCGAGATGCCGATCGTCCAGGACGCCGGCGACAACCGCCGCGGCGTCTCCCGCGACCCGGAGCGAGGCGCGTCGGCCGCGACCCGGTTCCGCGTGATCGAAAGCTACGGCACGCTCGCCAGCCTGGTTTCGCTTCGGCTGGAGACGGGGCGGACCCACCAGATCCGCATCCACATGGCGGCGCTCGATCATACGGTCGTCGGCGACGCGGTCTACGGCCGCCGGGGCCGTCGCAAGTTCCCCATCCCGTTCCCTCGCCAGGCCCTGCACGCCGCGAGCCTGGGCTTCACCCACCCCGTCACCGGCGAACCCGTCCGCGTCGAGGCGCCGCGACCGGCCGACTTCGCCGGCCTCGTGGACCAGTTGACCCGCGACCACGGCGCGTCGCCGACGACCGTCGCCGACGCGACCCACCCCTGAAGGACGGAGCGACCCATGCCGCCGACCACATCGCGGAACCTGCAAGCCGAACTCAAGGCGCTGGACGATCGGATCAACGAGTTTCTCCCCGCGCGTTATCAGCACTGCTACAACGAGGTGCCGCCGACCTCGATGGGCTCGGCGACGCTGAAGTACGACGAGTACGGCCGGGTCGCCTGGGGGGAGATCTGGACGACCTTCTGCGACCTGGCCCTGGCCGGCGGCCCCCCCCACCGCGGCAAGCTGCTGGAGCCCCCGCCGGTGGAGGAGGTGGAGGCCGAACCCAGGCGGTACGCCGAGGTCCTCGCCGAGATCGACCGCGCCATCGGCCTGGCGACCGGCGCGGCGACCCTGCCGGGCTACGCGCCGGGATGGATCGGCGTCCCCTGCGCCGCGGTCGACGAGGCGACCTGGCTACAGTTCTCCGTCAACGCCGAGAACGTCTCCGCCCGCCGCCGCGGCCGGACGCTTCAGATCCCCGCCGGGCCCCATTTCCGGCCGGAGAAGGAGATCAAGAACCTGGTCGTGTCGCTGTTCAAGTCGCTGCACTACTGGGACGGCCACCTCACCGACGCGCAGCAGAAGCTCGCCGAGCACGAGAACTGGGAACCGGCGACCGCCGCCGACGCCGCCGCCGACCCCGAAAGCCACGCCGCGGCCTCCGCGGCGATCGAATCGGCCTTCCGCGACGCCGGCTTGACGATCTCGCCCCGCCGCTACCCCGGCTGGATCGGCGCCGAGACCGCCGACGAGGAGACCGCCGTCTGGCTGCTCCGCGCCATACTCGTGGAGCGCGTCCTCGCCCGTCGCGAGGACCACGTCCTCTACCTCCCGATCGAGGTCGCCGCCGACGCCAACCGCGGGGCGCGCGTCGCCGCGGTCTTCCGCGACGCCTGGGAACTCTGGATGGCCCACTCCCGGGGCGTCGGCTGACGGCGGAGAGTGATGCCATCCGATGTAAGCATGTAATCAAATCTCCCTTCTCCCCTTGAGGGAGAAGGTGGCCGAAGGCCGGATGAGGGGTTGCGTTTCCAGGGGCTTCCGGTCACGCCCCCCCTCATCTCTTCCTTCTCCCCTTGAGGGAGAAGGTGGCCGAAGGCCGGATGAGGGGGGGACGTTTCCAGGGGCTTTCGGTCGCGCCACCCCTCATCTCTTCCTTCTCCCCTTGCGGGAGAAGGTGGCCGAAGGCCGGATGAGGGGGGGACGTTTCCAGGGGCTTTCGGTCGCGCCACCCCTCATCTCTTCCTTCTCCCCTTGCGGGAGAAGGTGGCCGAAGGCCGGAT
>CALCIB010000387.1 GCA_937907525.1 uncultured Planctomycetales bacterium
GCCCGAAGGGCCGGATGAGGGGTCGACCGGCGTCGAATTTCGGTGTAAGCCATGGGAGGAAAGCGACTTCGATTCCGATGGCTTCCGGCCCCGCCCACCCCTCATCCGGCCTTCGGCCACCTTCTCCCTCAAGGGGAGAAGGCCGTTCGGCGTCGGCTTGCGTGAGAGTCGCATGCGGGATCCGATAAGTGTCGGGTCGTCAGGGCCGGATGAGGGGGGGCGAGCCAAAACGCCGTTGACGTCCAGGGCTTCCCGGAGGGGCTTTCGCGAATCCCAACGGTCTTCTCGCGCGTCGTCCCCCTCATCTGACCGCTTCGCGGTCTGTCTTCCCCCGCGAGGGGGGAAGAGCGTTTACCAACCCCCAAATCGAGAGTCGTCGCCCAACACCACTATCGAACGGCGCAAGTCTTTCCACGCCACCCAGACCGGCTCGCGACTTGATGGTGTTTGGCGACGAGCCTCCCCAAATCCGCGACGGTCAGGCCCCTCATCGACGAGTCGGCAGGCCGTGCCTGGCGCGGAACTCGCGCTCGAACTCCTCGAACGGCTGGGCCAGGCCCGCGTCGACCTCCACCAGCCCCTCCTGGATCGCGTGAAGGGTCTCCTCGCGGTCGTCGTCCCCTTCGTTCGCGGCTTCCCATTGGGCGAGGGCATCGTCGAGGGTGAAATCGGCCGGGGCGTCGGCGAGCTTGGAATCCGGGAAGCCACGGGAGGCGGTCGGGTCGTTGGCGCGATCGATCGGCATGATGGCCCCCCTTCCCATTCTCACGGATCGAGGATAGCACGATCGACGGGCGTTCGCGAGGGGCGCGGGTCAGCCGCCGAATTCCTTCAAGAAGTCGGCGGCCCTCTGGGGAGGATTGAGGCGGCGCGCGAAGCCCTCGATGGCCCTCCGGAAGCCTGGGCCACAGACCCAGACGACGAGGAACGGAGTCGCCTCGCCGAACGCCCCGCCGTCGCGGGCGACTTCCAAACCGCGCGCCACGGCGTCGAGCAGCGCGTCCGCGTGGGCGATTTCGAATTTGTCCATCCCGCGGGCGCCCTCGCGTTTGGGATGCAGGGAACGAAACCGCTCGTGCAAGCCGTCCAGGACGGCGACGTCGATCGGGAACTCGTACTCCCAGTGCTTCCACGCCTCGACGCAGTAGCGATAGCGACCGTTCGTTTCGTCGCCGAGGGGCGCGGGCGGGGCGTCTCCGAGCGCGGCGGCGGTCTGGCTCCTCCCCTCGCTGGACCGGTTCGGAGCCGCGAAGGCGCCGGCCTCGGCGTTCGCGGCGGCGAAGAGGCGCCGGATCTCGTAGTATGGGGCCGGGACGAGGGCGTAGCCGTAAAAGTCCAGGCCGCGGGCGCGGAGGGTCGCGACGTGGGCGCGGACGCCCTCGGCGACGGCGGCGATCAGTTCGGTCCTCGGCTCGGCGAGCCAGGCTCGGAGGGCGGCTTCGTCCATTTCGGGAAGTCCTTTCTCGGAGGCGTCAGACCATCGCCCTCAGGACGTCGTCGACGGGGATCGTGGCGAAGGTGCTGGCGAAGTCGGACATGGCGTAGGGGATGATGAGCGTGCCGTCCTTCACCGCCGCGCCGCAGGAGTAGACGACGTTGGGGACGTAGCCCTCGCGCTCGTTGGCGTTGGGCTCCAACAGCGGCTCCTCCAACCGGCCGATCAGCCGCGAGGGGTCGTCCTTGTCGAGCAAAAACGCCCCCATCGCGTAGCGCCGCATGGGGCCGACGCCGTGGGTCAGGACCAGCCAGCCGGCGTCGGTCTCGATGGGGGAGCCGCAGTTGCCCAGTTGGATGAACTCCCAGGCGTAAGTCGGCTTGGCCAGGGGCACCTTGGTGTACCAGAAGTGGAGCATGTCCGAGTACATCAAGAATATGTTCTCGTTGTCCTGCCGCGAAAGCATGCAGTACAGCCCGTGGACCTTCCGGGGGAAGAGGGCCAGGCCCTTGTTGCGCACCTCCGGGCCGTTGAGCGTGCTGGCGCTGAAGTGGAGGAAGTCCCTGGTCTCCAGCATCTGGGGGAGGACGACCTTGCCGTCGAAGGCGGTGTAGGTGGCGTAGTAGCAGACCGAGCCGTCGTCCTCGGTGAACTCGACGAAGCGGGCGTCCTCGATGCCGTTGGTCTCGGTCGGCGAGTGGGGGAAGATGATCCGTTCCGAGACGTTCATCTCGGGGTCGAAGGCGACCCGGTAGTTGGCCAGGACCAGCGAGCGCATGCCGTGGGCCAGCGGTTCGACCTCGTGATGTCGGGGTCGCGCCTGCCGAAGCGCCAGGTCGAGGGCGGCCTCCAACTGGCCGTGGGAGAACCGCTCGCCCAGGGTGTCGAGCACCTTCTCGACGAACGGGCCGTCGATGCGAAGCTCCACCAGCTTGCGCTGGAAGAGGAACTTGTCGTAAAGCGCGTCCGGGACGTTTTGCGGGGCGGTGACGAAGCGGGTGGGGTCGTCGAGGTGGATGTGGCGCGACGGATCGACCAGGCCGCTTCGGAAGGTGATCGAGGAGATGTGGCCCTCGCCGGTGGCTCGGAGGCTGAGGATGAACCGCCTCCAGCCCTCCGGCACGCCGGACTGGTCCGGGGCCCAGACCATCGACGGGTTGAAAAGCGCCGCGGACTCAAGGGCGTACTCCTGGGTGAAGTACGCGCCGATCAGGAGCTTCCGGGCCTCGCCGACGGCATGGTCGGTGAGCATCAGCCGGCGGACGTCCTGGAACCGCTGGAGGAAGAAATCGCGGATCTTCTGGTGGCGGTCGCGGAAGTTCCGCATCACCGTCTCAAGCTGGGCCTCGGCCTGGGCCTCCGACAGGGCGCAGACGCGGCCGATGATCCGCTCGACGCGGCGGTCGTCGGCGGGCTGGAACGGGCGGATCACGACCCTGCTGTTGTTGGGCCGCAGCACGATGCCGGTGCGTTCGACGCGGGGCCGGCGGCAGGCGGGGGCGGGGGCCGGGGCGGCGCCGTCGCCGTCGCCGTCGCCGTCGCCGTCGCCGTTGCGGCGGGAATCGTCCCGAGTCGGCTCCGTCGCCTCGTCGGTCGTTCGGGTCGCGGAAACGTCCATGCGCGATGACATCCCGTGGTCGGAAGTTCGCGCCGCCGGGTCGTCGACGGCGCTCGGGTCGGGTCGATTCACGTCGTCTGCACCTGGCGTTGGTGCGACAGCACGCTTTCGATAAGTTTCATTTCGGCGAGGGAGAGGAGGAAGGCCAGGGTCGATTCGGCGCCCTGGTTCTGGTTGACGCGGTTCTCCTGAAGGCCGTCGTGACAGCCGCCGGTGGCGGCGTCGTAGAGTTCCAGGCCGAGGTCGTTGCTCCCCAGGAACCACTCGAAGGCGCGACGGGCCTCGGTGAGCCAGGCCGGGGCCTCGGTGGCGTGGTAGGCTTCCAGGCAGGCGGAGACCATCGCCTGGGCCTCCACGGGCTGCTGGTCGAACTGGGCGCGGGCGCCCTCGCGGAGGTGGAAGCCGCGGCAGCCGACGGGTCGGAAGCAGCCCGACGGCGCCCGGTGGTGTCGGGCCAGCCACGAGAGGGTGTCGAGCCCGACCCTAAGCGCCTCGGGGGGGCCGCCGTCGCCGGCCGCGGCGATCAGGCCCTGGGAGAGTCGGGCGTTGTCGTAGGTCAGGCGGTCCTCGAACCAGTTCCATTCGTCGGTCGCGGCGGCCTCGTGCAGCGCCAGCAGCCTGGCGGTCAGGACGTCGCGGGCCTGGCCGGCCGGGCGGGCGCCGGCCAGGCGGCGGAGGTAGCAGGCGATCCCCAACAGGCCGAACGCCCACGCCCGCGGCGAGGTCGTCTCCAAAAGCGCCGGCAGCGCCCGGTCGAAGAGGTCGGAGGCCCAGAATTGCAGGCCGGGCCGGCGCGAGTGCTGCACCAGCGCCCCCAGGACCCAGATCGCGCGGCCGTGGCTGTCGTCGGAGCCGGCCTCCTCGATCCAGCGGCGGTCGAACCCCATGAAGTTGCGGAACCGGCCGTTCTCGGGATTGAAGGCGTGGTTGACGAACGCGGCGTAGGTCGACGCCAGTCGGGACGTCCCGGGGGTCCCCTGCCCCAGCCGCTCCAGCATCGTCGTCAGCAGAAGCGCCCGGGCGTTGTCGTCGACGCAGTAGCCTTCCGCCAGGTTGGGGACGGTGAACGCGGCGTGCTGGATCATCCCGGCGGAGTCGCTCATCCGGTCCAGGTGGTCCAGCCGCCATCCCGGCAGGTCCAGGGGCTGTTCGGCCAGGGTCCGCACCGCCAGGGGCTTCACCGGCGCCCCCTGACGGCTCCCCCGCGCCTGCCGGAACGAATCGACGAACTGGTGGGCCACCCGGCCCCAGACCATCTCCCGGCCCATCAGGTACGCCCGCTTGCGCATCGCGTGGCGCCGGGGCGCGTCGCGCAGCAACTCGCGAAGCGCGTCGGAAAGCGCCCGGGAGTCGCCGAACGGCACCAGGACGCCGCGGTCGTCCGCCAGGAGCTCCTCGGCGTGCCAGTACGGCGTGGAGACCACCGCCTTGCCGCAGCCGAAGGCGTAGGCCAGGGTCCCGGAGGTGATCTGCGCCGGGTTCAGGTAGGGGGTGACGTACACGTCGGTCACGCCGATGAACTCGATCAACTCCGGCAGGTCGACGAAACGGTTGTAAAAGCTGACGTTCTCCCGGATCCCCAGCTTCAAGGCCAACCGCTCCAGCCCGATCCGGTAACGCTCCCCCTGTTCGCGCAAGAGGCTCGGGTGGGTCGCCCCCAGGACGATGTAGACGAAGTCGGGGAACTCCTCGAGGATCGCCGGCATCGCCTCCAGCATGTGCTCGACGCCCTTGTTGGGCGAGAGCAGGCCGAAGGTCAAGGCGACCAGCTTCCCCTCCACGCCGAACTGGTCCTTGTAAAAGGCCGGGTCGACGAACGGCATGTCGGGGATGCCATGGGCGATCAGGTCGATCTTGGACTCGGGCGTCCTCCAGACGTCGAGCAGGAACGACCGGGCGCGCTCGGACATCACGATCACCCGGGCCGAGAGGTCCAGGACCTCGTTCATCACCCGGCGCTGGTCGTCGTTGGGCTCTTTCAGGACGGTGTGCAGCGTGGTGACGATCGGCATCCGCAGGTTGCGCAGAAGCCGCAGGACGTGCCCCCCCGCGGGACCGCCGAAGATGCCGTACTCGTGCTGGAGGCAGACGACGTCGGCGTTGCTGAAATTGAGGTAGTCGGCGGCGCGGAGGTAGCTCTCCGGCTCCTTCTCCTCGATCTCGAAGCGGACCTCGTCGGGGTAGTCGTACCCCTCGGGGACGTCGTTGACCGGGACGACGAAGCAGTCGGCCGCGGGGAACTGGGTGGCGACGGAGGTGCAAAGGTCGTGGGTGTAGGTGGCGATCCCGCACTTGCGGGGGAGGTAGTCGCCGATGAACGCGATCCTCCGGACGTCGCTGGATTGGTTCATGTCGACAGGCGAAGCGCTCAACGGCTGATTCCAAGGACGGACGCCCGCGAGGGCGTGCAGTGATGCCCCACCCCCACCGCCGGAGAGATTTGCCGGCCGACGCGGGCGGTCGGGTAGTAATTGCGAACCACCGGCCGCGCCGGGGGCCGCTCGGGAACGCGAGCAATCGGCGTGCCGCTGGTCGCCGCCCGGGGCCGCGAGGTGTACGGGGCCAGCGGGTGGTCCGTCGACCGATTCGGGGCCGCGGTCGCCCGGAATCCGACCGCGCGGCGGCCGGGGGCCGGGGCGGCCGCCGCCGCGGTCGTCGTCCGGCCGAAGTGCGTCGCGGTCGCGGATTGCGCCCGCGCCCGGACGCCGAACCAACAACAGGCCGCGACCGCGGTCGCGCCCAGCATCCTGGCGACGTTCATGGCGACCTCTCCGAAACCCGGAGGACCACTTCGGCGATTCCCGCCGATCGCTTCGCATTCTACCGTCCGCGATCGCTTCCCGCCAGTCGGGCGGACTCGCGCCGGTCAGTCCGGGTCGACCCCCATCTCGCGCAACAGGGCCGCCAGTCGATCGGCGCGCGCCCGTTCGGCGACCGCGTCGGCCTCGGCGCGTTCGCGGCTGGCGCGTTGGGCGACCGCGTCG
>CALCIB010000388.1 GCA_937907525.1 uncultured Planctomycetales bacterium
ACGTCCTGGGCCCCCTGGTGACCGACATCGCGCCGGGCTACGACCACATCACCTCCGCCATCGGCGCGGCGCTGGCCGCCTGGCACGGCGCCAGCATGCTTTGTTACGTCACTCCCAAGGAGCATCTGGGGCTGCCGGAGGTCGAGGACGTCCGACAGGGGGTCGTCGCCTACAAGATCGCCGCCCACGCCGCCGATCTGGCCCGACACCGTCCCGGCGCCCGCGACCGCGACGACGCCATCTCCCGCGCCCGCTACCACTTCGACTGGAAGGAGCAATTCCGCCTGGCGCTGGACCCGGAGACCGCCCAGCGGATGCACGACGAGACCCTCCCGCAAGAGGCTTTCAAGTCCGCCGCCTTCTGCTCGATGTGCGGCCCCAAGTTCTGCTCCATGCGGATCTCCGAGACCATCCGCCAGCAGGCCGCCGCCACCACCGCCCTGGTCGACCTCCAACCCGTCGCCGTCGGCTCCTAAGCGGCGTCCGCTCGCGGCGGAGATTCGACGCGAACACCCCAGGGGCCGGCGGAACCCGTGAGTTCCGCCGGCCCCGCGTTTCGCGCCCTCGCTTCCAGATGAAGCGGCCGGGGGCGATCAATCAAAGTCCACCTCATGGGACCGCCGCGGAGGACCGATGATTCATGGTGTTCCAGGATGGACAAACACCAGGTTCGTCCGTATACTATAATATACAAACAACCCGGACCTGGGTGTCGCTTGGAAGGAGCCTCGACGCATGGAGACGATCTATCTTCCCGAAGTCCGTTGCAAGGTGTCGGACGGCTTCACCGATCGCGACATTACGGTCAGCGTGACGGACGAGCGCGGGCGCGAGCAATTCATTCACGTGCTCAAGAGCATGGTGAACAAGGTTTCCGAGAGCTTCTTCCTTCCCGTCGGAGTGGTCAACGTCGACCATCGCGGCGGGCGCGTCCTGATCGAGCTTCCGATCGAGGCGGATTCCGGGGCGAACCGAATGTGGATCCCGTTTCATTCGTTCCGGGTCGAATCGGGAGTTCACGCATGATCCTTTCCGATCGCGAGATGCAAGCGGCGATCCGAGACGGGACCATCCTCATCGATCCTTCTCCCGACGAGGCGAGCTTCACCTCGACGGCGCTGGATCTTCACCTCGACGGCGGCCTGCTCGGGTGGAGGGATCCCAGCCCCCCAGCCACGGGGCAGCCCCTGAAGCTTTATCCCAACCGTTCAGGATTCGACATTCGTGCGTTGATGGACAACCCGAACCATTCCGCGAAAGTCGCCATCGACTCGAAGGAAGGGTTCGATCTGGAACCCGGCAAGTTCGTGCTGGGATATACGCGGGAGAAGATTTCCCTTCCGCATCAGTCCCGCATCGCCGCTCGCGTCGAGGGCAAGAGCAGCCTCGCCCGATTGGGAGTCGGGGTTCATGTGACGGCGCCCACGATCCATGCCGGATTCGGTTATAACCCGGAGGACGCGAAACACCCGGGGCTTCCGATTCAACTGGAGATTTTCAACCTGGGCAATCAAATCGTCGTCCTGGACGTCGGGATGCCGATCTGCCAGCTGATCCTGGAAGAAGTGCGCGAGGTCCCGACCAAGGGCTATCAGGGCCGTTTCAGCAGTCAACAGTCTTTCAATCTTGGATCGACGTGACGAGTTCCAGGCCCCGCCGGCGGCGAATCCACGCTCTCCGTTCACTTGCGAGCCCTCGCCGGCTCATTGCCGCCGCTCCTTGATCCGGATCGTCGGCTCGCGTAGAACGTGGGGAAACGGTCGAGGGGCCGGCGCGGTTCGAACGCCCGCCGGCTTCTCGCCTCGCATCCTCTCGCGGCCACGGGCCGGAAGGTCTCTCGCATGAGTCCTCTCCGTGGGATCTCACTCGTCGCGCCGGTCCTCCTGATCGCCGTCGCCGTCCGCGGCGACGAGCCCCGCCGCTTTCCGACCGGCGTCAGCGCCGACGGCCGTTACCTGACGGCCGATGACGGAAAGCCGTTCTTCTACCTGGGCGATACGGCCTGGGAGTTGTTCCATCGCTGCGATCGCGAGGAGGCCGAGCGCTACCTGGCCGATCGCGCCGCCAAGGGCTTCACGGTGATCCAGGCCGTCGCCATCGCCGAGATGGACGGGCACAAGACGCCCAACGCCTACGGACACCTCCCGCTGGTCGACCTCGATCCCGCCCGGCCCGACGTAAAGGACGGCGCCGCGAACGATTACTGGGACCATGTCGATTTCATCGTCGAGCGCGCCAACGCCCTGGGCCTGACCATCGGCTTCTTGCCGACCTGGGGCCGCTACTGGCACGACAAGGTCCGCGACGGCAAACCGCTGTTCAACGCCGCCAACGCCGAAACCTACGGCGCGTGGCTCGGCCGCCGCTACGGCGACAAGGGGGTGGTCTGGATCCTGGGCGGCGACCGCTCCGTCGAGAACGACGTCCAGAAGGCCGTCATCGAGGCCATGGCCCGCGGTCTCCACCAAGGCGACGGCGGCAAGCGGCTCATCACGTTCCACCCCACCGGCGCCCAGGGCTCGTCGAAGTGGTTCCATAAGTCGGAGTGGCTGTCGTTCAACATGAGGCAGAACGGCCACCAGACCGATTACACCGGCACTTACGACCACACCCGGCCGGACTACGACCTCCAGCCCCCCAAGCCCGTGATCGACGGCGAGCCGTTGTACGAAGGCCATCCGATCGCGTTCAAGGCCGACCGCAACGGCCACTCCATCGCCGCCGACGTCCGCCGGCCGTTCTACTGGGACGTCTTCTCCGGCGCGTGCGGCCACACCTACGGCCACCACTCCGTCTGGCAGATGTGGAGGCCCGGCCGCGATCCGATCAACGCCCCGCTCCTCCCCTGGACGGACGCCCTCGACGCTCCCGGCGCCGGCCAGATGCGCCACGGCCGCCGACTCGTCGAGTCGCGACCGATGACCGCGCGCGTCCCCGACGACTCCGTCATCGTCGTCGACCGCGTGCCGACCTCGGTCCCCGGCGCGGGCCGGTATCGCTTCGTCGCCACTCGCGACCGCGACGGTTCGTTCGCGATGGTCTACGCCCCGGTCGGCCGGCCCTTCTCCGTCCACGTCAAGGACGCCGTGAAGGCCGGGAAGGTCCGCGCCTGGTGGTTCGACCCTCGAACCGGCCGCGCCGAGGATCTCGGCGAATTCGCCAACGAGGGGGACCGCCGCTTCGTCCCCCCCGCCCCCGGCGAGCCCTTGGACTGGGTGCTCGTGCTGGACGACGCCTCCAAGGGCTACGGACCTCCAGGAACGCCGACGGCGGATTGAGCCGGCATCGCGCCCGCCCGTCCGCGCGAGCGATTCGCCCGGTCTCAAGGACCGTCGCAATCCCCGCCGACCGCAAAATCGTCGCGGTCGGCGCCTGAACGTGAGATTGTCACGCTTCGGTTCAAGCGTCATCCCCTACAATAGGATTGGAGAGACGAGCGCGGTCCGGCCGGGGATCCCCGAAGATCCCTTGACGCGGCCTCCCACCGACCGCGCGCCGGATCGATACGGGACCAGCCATGATCGGGCGTCTGAAGGCCCCCATCATCCTCGCCCACGGGTTGTGCGGGTTCTCGCGGATCGGGTTCGGCCCGGTGACGCTGGCCTCGTACTTCCGGGGCGTCCCCCAGGCGCTGCGGGCGGCGGGCAACCGGGTGCTCGCCACGCGGGTCCACCCGACCGCGTCGGTCGACTTCCGCGGCCGTCGGTTGGGGTATCGGATCGACACCTACTTCCCCGGCGAGCCGGTCCACGTCGTCGCCCACAGCATGGGGGGGCTGGACGCCCGCCGGCTCCTGGCGCTTCCCGGCTGGCGCGACCGCGTCCTGAGCCTCACGACGATCGCCACGCCCCACCAGGGCTCGATCCTCGCCGACTTCGCCAAGCTGAGGGTGGGCCGGATCTACCGCCTGCTAGCGGCGATGGGAATCGACGCCCGAGGCTTCCAGGACGTCACCCGGCTGTCGATGCGGCGGTTCAACCGGACGTACGGGCCGATCCTCGACGTCCCCTGCTTCAGCATCGCCGGCGAACCCGTCCCGGAGCACGTCTCCCGGCCCCTGCGACGGCTGCGCGAGGCCCTGGCGGAGATGCAGGGGCCCAACGACGGCCTGGTGCCGTCCTCCTCCGCGGTCGCCTTCGGCGAGCCGCTGGACCCCTGGCCGCTGGACCACCTTCGCCAGATGAACTGGTTTTCCCGGGCTCGCGACGAGTCCGACCCGTTCTTCGTCCCGAGCTTCTACGGCCGGATCGTCGCGAACCTGATCGCCCGCGGCTTCGGCGTCGATGACGAGGAAGCCCCCGTCCCCAGCGTCTCGCTCGCGCGCTGAACGCCGCGGGCGCGAAAAACCGCCCCCCGCGACGAATCGAGGGGGGCGGCCGGGTTCGGATCGGTTCGGCTCAGAGCGAGCCCCGCCAGAAGGTCAGCGCCGAGGACGTCCGCGACTTTTTCGGCGACGACTGGGCCAGGGCGTCGGCGATGGCCACGCCGTCGATGGCGGCCGACGCCGCCGGGGCCGCGGCGACCATGGGCGCCGCCTGGGGGGAGCCGCCGACCTGGGTCTTGTAGACGCCGGTGCTGGTGGCGGAGAGTTGCGGGTTGCCCAGGAAGACGAACTGGAAGTTGTGGGTCCCGCTCGTGATCGACGGGACGTCGAAGGACGCGGTCGTCACGCCGCCGGCGGTCGAGGTCTGGGGGAAGCCGATCGGCACGCCGTTGTCCATGACCATCACGCCGCCGTTCATCGCCACCGGGCCGCCGACGGCGGTCAAGGTGGCCGTCAGGGTGAGCCGTTGGCCGGCGACCGCCGTCGACGGCACGACGGCCGTCAGCGTGGAGGAGTTGCGCTCCACCACCAGGCTGGTGGTGGATGAGACGGTGCCGAACTTCGCGTCGGAGTAGCTCGCCGTGACGTCGTAGGCGCCGACGCCCAGGGTGGTCGGGATCCCGAAGACGCCCGTCCCGCTCCCCGACGCCCCCGTGAAGGACATCAGGACGGTGGACGAGCCCTGGGGCCGGACGGTGACGGTCATCGACCCGCCGGCGAGCGGCCCGACGCCCGGCGCGGCCGGGGAGGCGACGCCGGTGATCGTCAGCGGATCGCCGACGGGGCGCGGGTTGACGCTGGCGGAGACCCGCATCGCCATGCCCGCGGCGACGTTCAGCGTCGTCGGGTCGCTCGTCTCGGAGCCGCCCGACTGGTTGGAGAACGTCGCGCGGTACTGCCAGCCCTGGTTCGTTGAGGCGGGCGTGAAGGTGTACCACGCCTGGTCGGCGCCGGGGATGTTGATCCAGGCGGCTCCCGGCTGGACGCGATACTGCCACTGAGTCGAGGTGGGGACGATGTTCGTCGCCGCGGCGGTGAGCGTCGTCGGCGCGCCGGCGGTGGCGGTCACGGTCCCGGCCGTCTGGGCCGCGGGCGCGGCCGCGTCGCCCGGGGCCGCGGCGGCGAGGACCGGGGCCGGGGCCGCCTGGGCCGCCGGGGCGGAGCCGCCGACCTGGGTCTTGTAGACGCCGGTGCTGGTGGCGGAGAGTTGCGGGTTGCCCAGGAAGACGAACTGGAAGTTGTGGGTCCCGCTCGCAAGCGGCGGGGTGACGAAGGTCGCGGTGGTCGCGCCGCCGGCGGTCGAGGTCTGCGGGAATCCGATCGGCACGCCGTTGTCCATGACCACGACGCCGCCGTTCATGGCGACCGGGCCGCCGACGGCGGTCAGGGTGGCGGTCAGGGTGACCCGTTGGCCGACGGCCGCCGTCGACGGCACGGCGGCCGTCAGCGCGGAGGAGTTGCGCTGCGTCACCTGGCTGGCCGTCGCCGTCGCCGCGCCGAAGCCGGAGTCGCCGGCGTAGCTCGCGGTGATCGTGTACGTCCCCAGGATCATCGCCGGGGCGTCGAAGACGGCCTGGCCGTTGACGAGCGGGGCCGAGCCCACGTCGATCGGCGGGTTCGCGGACCCGACCCGCTGGATCGCGAGGGTGACCGATCCGGTGGGCGACCCGGCCGCGACGACGCCGCCGGCGGCCCCGGCGGTGACGGTGATCGTCAGCGGGTCGCCGATCGACCTGGGGTTGGCGCTGGTGGCGATCGACAGGACCGTCGTCGCCTTGACGACCGTCAGGACCGCCGCCGTCGTGGTCGCCGAGCCGCCGTCGGAGTCGCTGAAGACGGCGCGGTAGCGCTTGCCGGAGTCGCCGGTCGTCGGGGTGACGGAGTACCAGGTCTCGGTCGCGCCGGCGACGTCGGTCCAGTTGGTCCCGTCGGTACTGACCTGCCATTGCGTCGTGATGGCCGCGGGGCTGGTGGCCGCGGCGGTGAAGATGGTCGGGACGCCCACCGCGGCCGTTTGGCTCGTGGGGTTGGAGGTCACCGTCAGGTTCGGCGGGTTCGGCGGGGTGGAGTCGATGAAGAAGTAGGCCGCGCCGTTGGTGGACGAGCGCGCCAGCGGCGCGCCCGCCAGCGCCGCGCCGTCGTTGATCGCGATCGCGGTGCCGAAGCGCGCGCCGAGCGCCGAGTCGGAGGCGGTCAACCGCGGCGCCTGGGTCCACGCGCCGCCGGCCCCTTGCCGGAAGACGTAGGCCGCCCCGGCCGACTGCGACGCGCCGACCGTCGCTCCGGGGGCCCCCAGCGCGATCGTCGCGCCGTTGGCGTCGATCGCCACGGAGAGGCCCAGGTTGTCGCCGGCGGCGCCGTCGGAGGCCGTCAACCTCGTCGGCGCCGACCAGGCCGCGCCCGACCCGGTGAAGACGAAGGCCGCTCCCTGGCCCGCGTTGGATCCCACGGCGGTGGCCGGCGCGCCGGCCACCAGGACGGTGCCGGCGGCGTTGGTCGCCAGCGAGGTCCCCAGGCCGGCGCCGGAGGCCGTCAGCTTGGTCGCGACGCCCTGGTAGTAGGCGTAGACGGCGCCCTCCGAGCCGCCCGAGCCGGGGGCGCCGACGGCCACCAGCGAGCCGCTCGCGTTCAGCGCGATCGAGGCGCCGTACGTCGCCGACGCGCCGGCGTCGGTCGCGGTCAGCTTCGCGGTCTGGGTCCAGGTCGTCGCGGTGGACGCCGTGAAGACGTAGGCCGCGCCCTGGTCGACGGCGCCGCCCACGTCGGCCAGGGCCGCCCCGACCGCGATGACCGAGCCGTCGGAGCTCACGGCCGTCGAGTAGCCGAAGAAGTCCCCGGCCGCGCCGTCGGCGGCGGTCAGGCCCGCGACCTGCGTCCACGACGACGGCGACGCCCCCTGGCGGAAGACGTAGACCTTCCCCTGGTTCGCGTTCGAGCCCACCTCCATCCGCCGCGCCCCGACGACCAGCGTCTTGGCGTCGGCGCTGATGGCCAGCGACATGCCGAACTCGTCGCCGGCGGCCCCGTCGCTGGAGGTCAGCTCGGCCACGCGGCTCCAGGTCGTCCCGTCGGTCGTGAAGACGTAAACCGACCCCCGCACGCTCGTCGGCGGCGAGGCGGTCGCCGAGATCGCCGCGATCGTCCCCGACGCCGCCATCGTCACCGCGTTGCCGAAGAACTGCAACGGCTTGGCCGACGAGCCCGTGACCTTCTGCTGCTGGACGTAGGGGTCGACGGTCAGCGGGTAAACCGCGTCGGCGTCGTCGACCTGGATCGTCACCTTGTCGCCGTCGACCGCGAACCGCGCCGGCACGGCCGCGCCGTCGGCGTCGTAGGCGGTCAGGCCGCCGTAGACCATCGCCCGGGAGCCGTCGACCCGCGTCAGGCTCAGGCTCGTCCCCGACGGGTCGGCGGTCGCCGTCAGGCTGCCGCCCAGGGCCAGATCGATGGAGAGCGGGTCGCCGGCCGCGGCCCCGGCGGGGCGCTGGTTGAGCGTGAAGCCCTGCTGCAGCCCCAACGGCCCGTTGACGAACCACTGCGAGACCGCGCCGTAGTCGTACTCGACCCGGTTGGCGGTCGCGGAGGCGACGGCCGTCCCGGCGCCCAGCGGGGTCGCGTCGGCGCCGTAGCCGACGCCGGCGACGGTCAGCGACCAGGAATCCGCCCCCGCGGAGACCGCGAACCCGCCGGCGTCGACCCGCGCGGAGTAGGCGTTCGTCGCGTTGGAAAGCGCGTGGCCGTCGCCGTCGGTCGTCATCGCGTAGCTCGAATCGGCGGCTCCCAGCGTCTCCGACGCCGCGTACTGAAGCCCCAGGGGGAGCGACGCGCCCGACGCGCCGGCGACCTCCGCGGGGGGCATGGGTCCCGTCGCCGCGATCGGCAGCGTCCCGGCCGTCAGGACCAACCGGGCCTCCAGCGGTTCGTGTTCGGGCCGCCGCCGCGCCCACGCGGCGCGACGGGCGCGGCGGGGCGACGTGTCGGGGCGTCGGCGCGGGTCTCGGGCGGCGGGGAAGATCATCGATGCGGGCCCCATCGGTGGTGGCATCGGACGCGACGCCGCCCCTCTCCGCGACGGCGGGACCGGCGGATGGGCGAGAGGGCGCGACGTCGCGTCGGCGAGCGGATCGGATCCAGGTGTACGACGACGTCTAATTTACTCGATGATCCCCCGCTTCGCCACCGGATTCGCGCGACAACTTCGCGCCGCCATACGAGACGCGCCGAATCCGCGCGTTGCGCGGCCGCCCGTCGCGCGACCGGCCCGACGCCTGGAAACCGGGGGGGCGGGCGCGCGCGCCTTGCGGCCGATCGCGCGGCGCGTCCATAGTGGGGGGCGGCCCCCGGTCGTGGGGGAGGCGCCCCGAACGTTCGCGATGGCGAGGCCACGGACATGAACCGCCGCGACTGGATGAAGACGACCACCGCCGCCGGGCTGGCTCCGGCCCTGGCCCGGCCGGCCCGGGCCGCGACCCCCGCCGACCCCGACCGCGTCCGCGCCGAGAACGCCCGCCCCGGCACCGTCGACTGGATCGCCTCCAACGTCCGGGTCGACCCGGCCACGAAGTACCGCAGCCCCGGCGTCGAGGGGTACGCCTCCAGGACCAGCGTCCGCCCCGGCGAGTCGATCTCCCTCCACGTCAGCGCGAACCCGGCCTCGCGGTTCACCGTCGAGTTGTACCGCATGGGCTTCTACCAGGGCAAGGGCGCGCGGCTCGTGGAGAAGCTGGGCCCGTTCAAGGGGGTGATCCAGCCCGACCCCGCGATCGGCCCCATGCGGCTGCGCGAGTGCCTCTGGGAGCCGGCGGTCACGATCACGATCCCCGACGACTGGACCAGCGGCGTCTACCTCGGCAAGCTCAAGGCCGAGCGCGAGGGGCTTGAAAGCTACGTCGTCTTCGTCGTCCGCGACGACCGCCGGGCCGACTTCCTCTTGCAGGTCTCGGACAACACCTGGAACGCCTACAACCGTTGGCCGTCGCAGTTCGCCCTCTACGACGACGGCGTCAAGGAATGGTACTGGGGCCCCGACGTCCAGACCAGCTTCGACCGCCCCTACGGCAAATACTGCCAGATCTTCGACGTCCCCCTCTCCGTCGGCTCCGGCGAGTGGCTCCTCTGGGAGTTCCCCCTGGCCTACTGGATGGAGGAGCGCGGCTACGACGTGACCTACGTCTCCAACATCGACACCCACCTGGACCCCGAGGGCCTGCTCCGCTGCAAGGGCTGGATCTCCATCGGCCACGACGAGTACTGGTCGCTGGAGATGTTCGACCACGTCAAGAAGGCCCGCGACGCGGGGGTCAACCTGGCGTTCCTCTCCGGCAACGCCATCTGCGGCGTGGTCGACGTCCACCCCTCCAGCGACGGCCGCCCCGGCCGGATCATCGAGCGCGTCGGCCGCTTCGGCTCGCCCCGCAAGGAAGAGCTGGAGAAGGGCTTCCCCGAGGAGGGCCGGTTCGTGAAGAACGGCCCCAACGAGGCCTCCTTGATCGGCGCGCAGAGCACCTACCCGGTCACCGGCGGCGGCGACTGGACCTGCCGACTCCCGAACCACTGGCTGTTCCAGGGGACCGACATGAAGGAGGGGGACTCCGTCGGCGGCCTGGTCGGCTGGGAGTGGCACGGCGAGCCCTGGGACCATCCCGGCCTGGAGGTCCTCGCCAGCGGCCCGACCAGGAGCCCCCGCGGCGAGGGGGTCTACACCGCCACGATCTACCCCGGCCCCAGGGAGAACTTCGTCTTCAACGCCTCCACCATCTGGTGGGCCACCGGCCTTTCCAGCCCGCCGGGCTTCGTCATGCCCGACGTCTACACCCGCCCCAGGGGCGTCGACCCCCGAATCCAGCGGATCACCGCCAACCTCCTGGACCGCATGCGCTCCAACGCCTGAACGCCTTGTCGAAAACATCTTGAGGCGATGCCGACGAACGTCCTTCCCCCTCGCGGGGGAAGGTGGCCCGAGGAACGATGCCGAAATAACTTCCGGGAATCCTTCGCGGCCGAATCGCGTGCCCATGACGTAAAACCGAAACCGGAAAATCCAACGACTCGTAAACGTCCCGCGCCTTCTCCGTCGAGGAATTCATCCACGGATTTCCCAGATTGACGCAGATTCGGATCGGACAATTTAATTTAATCTGTGTTAATCTGGGAAATCTGTGGATATTCTCTCCCAGGTCGTTCGCGCGAAGTTGTTTCGGCAGCGTTCCAAGGGCCGGATGAGGGGGGGCGGATCAGAGGACCGTCGGGATTCCGAGTCGGCCGGGTCGGCTTTCGAGATCGCCGAGGCGCTTGGGTACGTCCTCCCCCTCATCTGACGCCTTCGGCGTCTGTCTTCCCCCGCGAGGGGGGGAAGACCGTTTCCGTCCCGACTCCGCGCGTGTTCGAAGAGCCACGCCTGACGACGAAAGGCCCCCCATGCCGACGTTCCGCCCCGCCCCCGCCCTGCTCTGCCTGCTCGCCGCGACGGTCGCCGCGCCCGTCCGCGGCGGCGAGGAGTGGGTCAAGCCCCGTCCCTTGCGCCCCGGCGACGTGATTCGGTTCGTCGCCCCGGCGAGCGCCGGCGACATGGCGGGCGTCCGCCGCGCCAGGGAACTGTTCGAGGCCAGGGGGTTCAAGGTCGTCGTCCCGGAGGGGATCGACCGCAAGCGCCGTTATCTGGCCGGGACCGACGACCAGCGCGTCGAGGAACTCAACGCGGCCCTCCGCGACCCCGACGCCCGCGCCGTCTTCGCGATTCGAGGCGGCTACGGACTCACCCGGATCCTGGCCCGGGTCGATTACGACGCCTTGAAGAAGCATCCCAAGATCGTCGTCGGCTATTCCGACCTGACGGGGCTGCATCTGGCGATCTCGGCCAAATGTCGCCTGGTGTCGTTCCACGCGCCCATGCCGCTCTCCCACCTCAACGACGAGGGCGAGGCGTACAGGTACTCCAACGACCTGTTCTGGAACCTGGTCCAGACCGGCCGCTACGGCGACGACCCGACGACCGGGATGACGATCCCCGCCCCCTCCCCCGCCGAGGCGCCGAAGGCCCTCGTTCCAGGGACGGCGGAAGGGAGGCTGACCGGCGGCAACCTGACGTTGGTCTCGGCCACCGTCGGCACGCCCTACCAGATCGAGGCCAGGGGGCGGATCGTCTTTTTGGAGGACACCCAGGAGCCCGGCTACCGGGTCGACCGGATGCTCAGCCAGCTTCGGTTGGCGGGGCTGCTGGACGCCCCCGCCGGCGTCGTCCTGGGAAGCTTCGACGGCGCCGACTCGGCCGAGTTGGCCGAGGTATTCCGCGACTACTTCGCCGACCGCCCCTATCCGGTCGTCACCGGCTTCCCCATCGGCCACGGCGCGCGTAACGCCGCGCTCCCCTGCGGCGTCCCGGCCCGGCTCGACGCCGCCGCCGGAACGCTCACCCTGCTGGAGTCGCCCCTGGCGACGGATTGACCCGCCCTCCCGCGGTCACTCCTCGGCCTCTGGCGGCGCGATCTTGTCCACCAGGACGGCGACGGTCATGTCGCCCAGGACGTTGGAGGTGGTCCGGCAGCGGTCGAGGAACCAGTCGATCGTCAGCAGGATCGGGATCTTGTCGGGCGGCATGCGGACCGCCGCGAAGATCAAGGGCATGGTGACGAAGCTCCCCGAGGGGATGCCGCCGGCGCCGACGCTCGCCACCAGCGTCGTGAGCATCACGACGACCTGATCGGCGATCCCAAGGTCGTACCCGAGCGCCTGGGCCATGAACAGGACCGCCGTGGCCTGGTACAGCGCGGTGCCGTCGTTGTTGAAGTTGGTGCCGATGCACGCGCAAAGCTGGCTCGACTGCCGCGAGACCCCCAGCCTTCCCAGCGAGCCGAGCGTGATGGGGATGGTGGCCGCGGTGCTGGCGGTGCTGAACGTGTTGGCCATCACGTCGGCCGCGCTCCGGAGGAACCGCGCGGGGGACGTCCGCGCGAAGATCCCCATCTGAAGCAGATACCAGCAGACCTGGAGGCAAAGGCCCAGGACCACCGCGACGATCAGCCAGATCAAGGAGGCGAAGACCTGCATCCCCTCCTTGCGGCCCACCTGCGCCGCCACGATCCCCAGCACGGCCAGGGGGACCAGCGCGATCACCCAGAGCAAGACCTTCATCATCAGTTCGAAGCCGATGGAGAAAAGGTCGACAACCGTCTCGACGGCCCGGCTCTCTCTTCCCTCGGCGCGGTGGGCGTTGCGGATCTGGACCAGGCCGATCCCCATGGCGAGGGTCAGGACGACCAGTTGGGCGATGTTGTTGGTGGCGAACGCCTCGCCGACGCTGCGGGGGATCATCTCCGTCAGCAGTTCGGCGACGGTCTTCTTGACCGGGGGCTGGCTCGCCGCGACGTCGCCGAGCGCCGCGCCGACGCCGGGGCGGATCAGGTTGGACAGGACCAGGCCGATGACCATGGCGACCAGGGTGTTGACCAGGTAGAGGAGCATCATCACCCCCCCTTGCCGGCCTCGGATGTCGTTGGCGACGATGGCGTAGAGGATCGCCAGCACGACCAACGGCGCGGCCAGCGCGGTCAACGCGCGCATGACGAGGTCGGGGATGATCTGAAGCGCCTGGGCGCCCTCGCCCCAGACCATCCCCAGCGGCGCGGCGACCGCCACGGCGATCAACACCCAAACGTACAGGGGGAGTCCGCCGGGCCGGCTCTCCGGCTCGTCCTCGATGTGGGGGGCGCCGTGGAGGGGGTCGAGTTCCGGGTCGTCGTCGCGGTCGAGGTCGCTCGGCGGCATCGCGGTCTCCGAGGGCCCGCGGCGGTACCGGCGGGCGGTGGCGTTCGATGGAGGAAACGGGCATTATGCCCCGCGGTCGCGTGGATCGCGAGCCCCGCGCGAGGGGAGACCTTGATCCTGGAGGCTTCTCGAAATCGCTCTTCCCCCCTCGCGGGGGAAGACAGACCGCGAAGCGGTCAGATGAG
>CALCIB010000389.1 GCA_937907525.1 uncultured Planctomycetales bacterium
TCGCTCTGGACGATCACGATGCCGATCCTCGTCTTCGGCGACGAGGCCCAGAAGAAGCGGTATCTCCCTCCGCTTTGCGACGGTCGCTCCTTCGGCGCCAACGGCGCCAGCGAGCCCGAGGCCGGCTCGGACATCTTCAGCATGAAGACCCTGGCCCGGCGCGAGGGGGACAAGTGGATCATCAACGGCCGCAAGATCTGGATCACCGGCGGCCCGGTCGCCGACGTCTTCCTGATCTTCGCCACCACCGACCCCAGCAAGGGCGTCCTGGGGATCACCGCGTTCCTGATCGACCGCGGCGCGCCGGGGCTCAAAATCGTCCGCGAGATCGACAAGCTCGGCATGCGCACCGCGCCCATGGCCGAACTGGTCTTCGAGGATCTCGAACTCCCCGCCGAAAGCCTCCTGGGCCGCGAGGGTCGCGGATCGCGGATCTTCAACCAGGCCCTGGAATGGGAGCGCGGGGCGATCCTGGCCAGCGTCGTCGGCACGATGCAGCGCCAGGTCGACCGTTGCATCGACCGCGCCCGCAAGCGCAAGCAGTTCGGCCAGGCGATCGGCAAGTTCCAGTCGGTCTCCAACCGAATCGTGGACATGCTGACGCGGGTGGAGACCAGCCGGTACATGGTCCACCGCTACGCCTGGCTGAAGGGGAAGGGAAAGGACGCGGCCATCGCCTCGGCCATGGCCAAGCTCCACGTCTCGGAGTCGTTCGCCCAGAACAGCCTGGACGCCGTGCGGATCTTCGGCGCCCAGGGCTACACCATCGAGCAGGGCCTGGAGCGCGACGTCCGCGACAGCACCGGCGGCGTCCTGTTCTCCGGCACCAACGACATCCAGCGCAACATCATCGCCCAGAATCTTCGGATCTGACCGGTCGCGCGTACCTCCTGACCGCCGCCGCCACCGCCCCGGCCGCGCCGCGGGCGGCGGCGTCGGAGGCGCATTCGACGGCGGCCATCGCCTGCTCCAGGGCGGCGTCGGGCCTGGCGGCGTCCTGCTCCAGGACCGCCAGGCCGTAGCGGGCCTCGAACAACTCGGGTTCGACCTCGACCGCCTTGCGATAAAGCTCGCGAGCCTCGTCGAAGCGACCCTCCACCAGGGCGCAAACGGCGAGCCTCGCGTCGCGAACCGCCGGCCGAGGCGCGTCGACGACCGCCTGAAGGTGACGGCGGGCGCGCTCCGGCTCCCCCAGGTGGAGCGACAGATTCGCCAGCCGCTCGACCACGTTCCAACGCGCCTTGCCCGGCGGATACGCCGATTCCAACAGCCGGACGACCGTCTCCACCCGACCCGACTCCAACGCGCGCTCCACGATCCGGTCCAGCTCGTCGAGGTTCCTCCACGACGACGGCGCCGGCGGACCCAGCCGCCGGTCGACCTGGGCGAGCGCCGGGCCGGCCGACTCGATCAGCGCCCGCTGGCTGGGATTGATCGGGCTCATCCCGGCCAGCCGCGCCAGGACCGGCCGCAACGGTTCCAGCATCCCCCGATTCTGGTACGTCTGCTGAAGCAACGCCTGCGTCAAGAAGTCGTCGGGGGCGATGCCCGCGGCCCGCCGCAGCGCGTGGGTCGCCCGCATCGGGGAAAGATCGAAGATCGGATCGAACGGAGCGCGGCAGCGGGCGGAGGGGCCGGCGACGTCGCGGAACTGCTCGGTGTAGCCGATCGACTTCCAGCCCTCCAGCGAGCCCGGATCGACCCCGACCACCCGCCAGGCGTAATCCAACGCCAGCCACGAGAACTGGCGGGCGAGGTCGCCGCGCCCCGCCGCCAGCAGGAAGTTGGCGTAGTTCCGGCTCGCCTTCGACGCCGCGATCAGCGCCGGGATTCCGCGCGGCCCATCCTCGGCGTCGGGATGAAAGTGTCGGGCGCCGAAATCGACCTCGTGGGCGGCGACGAACTCGCGATACGACTCGTGCATGAAGACCGCCGCGATCGGGTCGAACCAGACGCACCGCCAACGCGCGTCGGCCAGCACTCCGGCGCCGACGGCGGCGCTGTTCTCGTGATCGGTAATGACGGTCGGCCGTCCCTGGGATTCCAGGTCGGCCATCCCCGCGCGGTCGCCGGCCGCGAGTCGCTCCTTAAGCTCCAGGTAGTGGCCGTACAGGTCCACTCCGGTCACTTCGAGTCGAGGGTCGGTGAAGACCGTCTTGCCCGGCCCGCCGGGCCTCTCGGGGCTGAATTCGTAAATGTAGAGGGACGCCAGGCCGTTGTGGAAGGTCACGCAGCGGTCGGGCGATCCCGGCCCGCCGGCGAGCTGGACGGCCTCGTGGGGGAACGTAAGCGGCTCCTCGCCCCATCCCAGAATCCGGCCCTCGCCCACCCAGGCGTAAAACGCTCCGCTCCCCACCGCCAGGATCAGCGCGATCAACGTCGCGAGCGCCGTCGCCCGCGGACGGACCCCCGGAACGTGTTCCGCGTCCCCGGCGATCGATCGCCGCGGCCGGCGTCGCGTGCCGATCCATTCGGCGAAGTTCCAGGCCGTCACCGCGCCCACCACCGCGGCGAACTGATGGCTGTTGCGCGTCGCCTGGAAGCTCAAGGCCGAGAACGCGACGAACAGAAGCAACCGAAAGACGCTGATCCGCCAGCCGTCGTCGTCCGGCGCGACCGGATCCGCGACGGCCTTCTTGCCGCGCTTCGACTCGGCCCCCTTGCCGGTCTTCCCCTTCCTCCTCCGGCTCGGCGGCGGCTCGTCGGCCGGCTCGTCCGCGACGCCCCGCAGCCGCGCGGCCGCGATCGCGAAGATCGGGACGAGGAAACTCAAGGCCCCCAGGGCGAGGGTCGCGAAGTGGATCTGAAGCGGGACGCTTCCCCAGCCGCCGTGGGCGATGAACTCGGGGATCGGCTTGAGCTCGGCGATCGTGGAACTGAACTTCGGACTCCCCATCGTGGCGGCAAGTTCCAGAGGGTAGATCGCCCCCCGGACGCCGTAAGGGTTGAGCAGGCACGCCGCGACCGTCGCCGCCGACGCCGGAACCACCGTCGTCCACCACTTGCGACGCTCCGCCGACAACGTCCCGCGACGCAACGCCGCGTCGATCAAGGCGAAACCCAGGACGATCGGGCCGAGCACGAACAGCCCGTGCGAGTTCACCCACGCGATTTGCACCAACGGCAGCAACCACGCAAGGTTAGGCCGACGATCCCAACGAATCAGCACCGCCAGGAAAAGCGACAGGTACAGCAGCGTCATGGTTTCCGGACGGATGTACATCCGCCCGGAAAGCACCAGGAGCGCCGGCAGCCACGCGAGGACCATCGCCCAGACCGGCCAGGTTCGTTTCCGGGCGGTGACGAGTAGGAACATCGCCGCGCAGGTCACGACGCACTTGGCGAACGTCAAGGCCGGGACGCCGCCGCGCTCGTGGACCCAACTCATGCCGACCTGGAACAACCAATGCAGATCGATCCAGGGGGTGCCGGCGCGGGTGTAGGTGAAGAAATCGACCCTGGGGATCTCCCCCGTCGCGCGGATCAAATCGCCGGCGCGGAGGTGCCAGTAGAAATCGGCGGTGTCCCTGAGTTCGAAGACGCCCAGGAGGAACGTCAGGACCAGGAAGAAGCCGATCAGAACGGCGTCGAACAGTCGAAGGCCGGGGGGGACCGCCTGATGGTCGGCCCCGACCGACCTGGACGGGCGCGATTTCGACGACGACGCGGAACGACCCTCGGACATCGACCGACCCCCGACCCGGCTGGCTCGAACCGGGCGCGGCGCGACCCGGTCCCAAAGTCTACCACCGCGTTCGGGGCCGGGTCGAGTTAGGCGACGGTCCAAGTCTTCAATTGAGATCGAGCCAGTTGACGGCGCTGGCGGGGGTCATCGGCCGGCTCGTCCGCGGCGCGTAGTAGTTGTTGCGACGGGTCGGGTAGGCGAAGGGAGAGAGCCGGGGCATGTTCGGCGTGGTCGTCGTGGTCCCCTGGACGGGCCGAAGGACGCCGTCGTAGCCGCGGCTGTAGGTCACGATCGGGGCCGTGCCGAAGCGCATCGCCGAGACCGGGCCGTTGAGCGACAGCGTGGAATCGCCGTACATGCTCATGGGCGAATACCCCTGGCTCGCCGGCGCGCCGCCGCCGACGGTGATGTAGGGGGTCGGCTCGAACGTCCCCAGGGTGGGTCTGGGATCGATGAAGCCCTGCGCGCGAGAGGGAGAGGCCGTCGCCGCGAAGCCGGCGGCCGCGGCGCATAATGCGATCGGGAGCGGCGATCGGAAGGGGGCGAATCTCATGGGAGCATCCTCGGGTCGACTGGTGGGACGGAGGCCCGATCGCTCGGGCCCCGTCGGCCGTCCTGGACGTCGGCTTGAGGAAATCTACACCACGATCCGACCGCGCGGCTGGAATTCACGAATCCCGCGTCGCGTGACGCGCGCTCAGAGCGAGTGCCGACCGCGCGACAGCAGCCCGTGCAGGTCGTCGAGGACGCGGGCGACCCCGGGCCCCACCGGCGAATGCAACAGGTCGTGGAGCTTGGACATCAATTCGCCCTCGCGATGCAGCACGCTCTCGTGCGCCTGCTGGGGCGGCGGCGCGACGTGCTCGCTCGCGACCGGACGGGACTGGCCGCGGAAGTCCTCGACGCGCCGGGGGTAGCCATGAGTCTGGACCGCCGCCGGCAGGGACAGCGGACCTCCCTCGCCGGGGAGCCAGCGATCCGCCTCTCGCGGCGAAAACCCGGACGCGGCCCCGCGCTCGGCGGGTCGCGCCGGAGTCTGGGAGGACGTCTCGCTCTCGCCCAACAGCGAATCCATCGAGACGTCCAGGGCCGACGCGATCCGCCGCAAGGTGCCGGCGCGAGGCAGTCCGGTCTTGCCGCTCTCGATCTGATACAGGGCCGTGCGGGAGATCTCGGCCCGATTGGCCAGTTCGTCCGGCCCCCAACCCTTGGCGTACCGGAAGTCCCGGACGCGCTGCGCCAACGTCACCATGATTCCCTCCGTCTTTGGGAAGATCGTCGTTGAAACCGCCCGGTCGCCAACGGAGCCACGAACCCGACTCACGCTATAATAACACGCCAAACGGCGCGGCGAACCTCACGAAAGCCGGAAAGCTCGAAGGCGGAATCGTACAAAACGAGTCGATATCCGTCAAGGACTTCGGATCCAAACGCCAAGAAAAGTAAGGCGCGGGCCGAGGTCGACGTTCCAGCGTCCGTTGCGTGCGCGACTTAGGTCGACCCACGCTTCGGACGCCGCGCGACAGGGCGGATGAAACCGGGGCCTTACGTCGCGGTCGGGTCGGTCGACGAGTTCCGCGAACCGTCCGTTCCGCGACGAACGAGCCTTTGGGTTTCTACGTCGCGAGTGGAACGTCTGTGCGGGCCTCGTCGGCCGGACTTATGGGAAGTGTAGAATTCGAAGTCGCCCAAGGGGAACCGTCGGACTCGATTCGCGCCGAATTTTTCTTTCGACGCCTCAGGACTTGGCGTCGAGTTCCTTAAGGACGCCTACCAAGAGTTGGGGGTCGCGCTTCGTCATGAGATGAGCGATTCGCGACTCGGGGAATTCCAGCTTCCGCAGGGTCTCCTCGACCCGCTTCCAGAGCCGGTCGCGCGCCTTGCCCTCGGCGAGGAAGAGATCGGTGACCGACTCGGAGAGGCGCTGGAAGGCGATGGCGTCGAAGTTGCGGTAGTAGCGCTCGATGATCTTCTTCTGATACGGCGTGTGGTCGGTCATGTCGGTCGTCCTCGCGCGGCGGTCGATCGGTGGGCGGCGTTCGGTCCATCGTAGACGGGCGTTCGGCGCGACCGCCAGGCCGGCCTCGCGAGGAGGCGCGGCCCGCGGGCTGGCGACGGGCGGGTCAGTGGGCGCCGCCAAGGACCTCGTCCACCGGCGCGGGGACGTTCAAGGCGTCGCGACCGACCTTCATGTTGTCGAGGTAGCCGTCGAGACCGCGCGTCATCCGCGCCGAGAGCCGGCGTCCGGTCGCTTCCGACGGCAGGCTCACGACCTGCCTGGACGCGATGATCGGGGTCGGGGTTCCGAGCTTGGTGGCCGCGGAGTAGTCGACCTTCAGATCGTTCGTCGTCGCGGGCGAGGCCGCGCCGGGGATCGCGACCGCGGCGAGCGGCCTCGGGGCCGTCAGGGGCGAGGTCGCGGGCGATTGGTTGAAGACGCTCCAGTCAAGGATGGCGTCCGGGTTGGAACCGGCCAACCGCTGAAGCGCCTTGTACTGCGACGGGTTGCCGCGGTTCATCAGGAACTTCAGCCGGCCGCTGGCCCCGGCCGAGTTCGAGACGTTCAACACCTGGTTCTGGGTGATGATCTGCTGGCCGTCGGTGGTCTCGGCGGTGAAGGTCAGCGTTTGCAGGCCGGGGCCCGCCTGGATGTCGCTGGCCCTGAAGACGAACGTCTGGGCCGGGAACGGGCTGCGCGGGAACCAGTGGACCTGGGTCGCCACCGGCTTGGCTCCGTCGAGGTCGACGGTCGCCGGGTCGATCGTCGTCGGGTCGAAGCCCGAGGTCCCCTGGACGTAGACCCGCACCAGGTCGGCGTGGCCGGTGTCGATGATCCGATGCTCGTGGGGGTTGATGAGGATCGGCGGCGAGATCGGCGGGCAGACCGGCGGCTCGGGCGTCGGCGGGGTGGCGGCGCCGATCAGGACCGGCTGCAACGGGAAGAGGGCCTCGGTGATCGGCTGGTCGACTCCCGAGCCGCCGAAGGCCCCCACCTTGATCACGGAGTTCGGCGTCAGGTCGGTGCCGGTGATCGACTTGTAGAGCGTGTCGAAGTTGACGATCGACAGCTCCATGTCGGGGTGTTCGGGGTCGTTCTGGGTGTAGATGTTCCCCTGGTACTGCGGGAGTTGGGCGCCGAAGGTCGGGATGGCGTTGGGCGCGCCCTGGACCGCCTCCGCGACCTCGAAGGTCTTGGGGGCCCCGCCGGAGGGGGGGACGTTGGAGAAGCCGGCGACGATCTGACCGGTGCTCGCGCCCAGGAAGTCGAGGTAGGCCCCCATGAACTCGCTGCCGCCGAAGTCCGCCGGGTCGCGGAACCCCGGATTCGGGGGCAGGCCGATGCTCGAGTCGCCGCTGATGATGATGGGATTGACGGTCCCCGAATTTCCGTTATTGTCGGAGTCGCTCGCGATCACCGATCGGCCCTGGGAGTCGAACGGGTTCGCGGGCTGGCCGATGCCGATGGAGAGCGTCCCGCCGTCGTCGGGGGTGTAGGTCACGCGCAGTTCGTTGATGTCGAAGCCCGAGACGCCGACGACCGATTGCAAGGCCGCCGGCATGGTCGGGTGCAGGACGCTGGGGTTGTCGGGTAGGACCACGACGCCTGGACTCTGTGTAGCGGGAAAATCGATTGGGACGTTTCCCGTGAAGGTGACGGAGAGCATTTGCCGATGATCAAGCTGTTCCATCACGACGCCGGCGGAACGGATCGACCTGACGCGGTCGCCGCGGCGGCGCCACGAGCGGACGGCTTGCAGCAGTCTTTCGAATAGCGACATCGCGCCATCGTCCTTTCTAGCGAATCCCGACCCCCGACGAGGGAGGCGGTGGTGAGCCGATCGCGAGCGAGTCGGGGGCGTTCCCCGATCATTCCCGTCGGCTGGAAACAGCGAATCGATCCCTCAACTTGACCATCTGGCTGAGTCGTGTTCAGCTCGCCAGGCCCTGGTCGCTCAAACGCCTGGCAAGATCGTCCCGGCCGACGCGAGGAACGCGTCGCGCCCCACTCGGATTCCGCGGGACGAAACGACCATACGTGGAAGGAGTCTCGTCATGGTTCACCGTCGCAAGGGCCCGTGGGGCCTCGCCCTGGGCGCCTTGGTCGCCTGCGCTTCGGCCCCGGCCCTCGCCGCCCCCGTCAACCTGACCGGCTACGTCGAGAAGGACTTCAAGGCCGGCTCCGGCACGTCGGAGACCGGCAAGGTCTTCGTGCAACCGGTCACGTCGTCGCCCAACGAGATCGGCCAGGCCGACTGGATCACCAACAACGGCTGGGTCTCGGGCTGGAACGTCAAGGACATCCGGTTCAGCTACAACCAGGACGCCGGCGGCGCCAACACGCTGGCCGTCGGGGTCAACACCTGGGCGAACAAGGCCGGCCAGTACGCCCCGTTCGGCCAGGCCAACGGCGACCCCGCGGGCAAGGCCGAAGCCTACGATCCGGCCCACCTGGGGGCGAACACCCCCAACAGCGACAAGTCGATCGCCCTGGTCTTCGCCAAGGAGAACCCCAACGATCCCGGCAAGCCCGGCCAGATCGTCGCCGTCGCCGGAGTTCCGGCCGACAAGTCGCTCAACGGCTCGGGAATCAACGGCTTCACCGTCTCCACCTACGACGCCAGCCGCGAGGACGGCGGCTACGGCTACACCTTCGGCAAGCCGTTGCCGCAATACTCGGGGAACCTGGCGTTCGACCCCTCGCCGTCGCACCCGCAACTCGAGTTCACCATCAACAACTTCAAGGACCTCGTCGGCCTGTCCAAGGACAGCGGGTTCTGGGTGGCCGGCTACGCCGGCTCCGCCATCGACGGCATCGCGGGCGAGTCCTACCTCGGCTGGACCCACATCCCCGGCGACCAACTGGTGCCGCAACTCCCCGTCCCCGAGCCGGCCGCCGTCCTGGCCTGGGCGCTCATCGGCGGCGCCGCCGCCTGGAAGCTCCGACGACGCGCGATCGCGGCTTGACGTTCGATAGGTTTCCAGTGGCGACATAAAACGCTTCCCTGCGCGAGCGGCGGCCCTTCCCGTGGGTCGCCGCTTGTTTCATCGGCCCCGCCTCGGGCCCGGATTCCTTCCTTTCACCCTCTCGACCGCCTCGGGTCCGCTTCTCCCGCTAGGGCCGTTGCGACCGCGCCAGGTCGATTCGCCTCGTCCGTCCGTCGGACCTCCCCGCCGGATCCCCAGGCCGCGCGAAAACGACGCGGGCGGCCGAGTCATCAAGACTCGGCCGCCCGCGCCGCCCTCGAATCCAACGTCTCGAACGGGCTCAGCGCGCCCGCCCCCCGACACCCACGACGACGATCCGCTCCCGGAGTTGGTCCCCCGAAAGCTTCTCCAACGCGGCCGTCAGCGCGAGTTGCTTGGAATGCCAGGTGCGAACCTCGCCCCGGATCTCCACGCGACCGTGCGCCTCCTCGACCCTCAAGTTACGGACCCGTCCGTGGGTATAGCTCCGCACCAGTTTCGCCACCTGCTCCGTCAGGGGCGTCGCCCCCGTCGCCTCCATCGCCACGCTCCAGAGTTGATGGTCAAGAGATGGTGACGCCAACCAAGGCGTCCGGTGGTCGCCTCGCGATCGACTCCAGCATGCCGGAATTCCCGCCGCGATCAAGTTAAAAAAGGTACATCCCGCCTCGCCGCGACGATACGACGCCGTTACTCGCGCCCGACGTTCCCTTGAAAACTTCCAGAACCCCCCGCCCGAGGAAGCCGGAGATTCCCTCAAGTCGCCCGTCAGTCGCGCCGAGGGCCCGCGAGTCGGACCAGGAGCAATTCCAGTACCATCCGCGGCGGAAGTTGGCTCCCTCCCTTGACGTCGAGATCGGCCCGGAGCAAATCCGCGGGGAGCCGGTCGATTCGGGAAGGCCCCAAGTGGGCGTGCTGCTTGCCCATCGACCGCGCGAAGTAGGGGTTGATCCCCAACGCCTGGCAGGCCTCGGCGAGGCTCATCCGCGCCCCCCTCAGCCGGCCGGCGTGATGCAGCTTAAGCAGGCTTGACGCCATGCGCGCGAGCAAGCCGACGGGGTGCTCGCCGCTGGCGATCAGGTCGTCCAGGAGCTTGATCGCGCGCGTCCCCTCCCCCTCGGCGGCGGCGTTGACGACGTCCCAGATCTGTTCGAGCCGGCCCGACGCGACGAATCGCGCCACGTCCTCGCGACGGATCTCGCCCGCGTGGGCCGTCGCCACGGCCAGCTTGTCGACCTCCGCGACCAGGAGGCCGGGCTCCGGGCCGATCAACTCCAGGAGCAATCGCGCCGCGTCGGGCCCTAGCTTGGTCTCGACCCGCCGCGCGTAAGCCGGCAACCACTGGAGCAGATCCGCCTCCTTGGGGCCGGAGCAGTCGATCGCCTCGCCGAGCTTCGCGGCCGACTTGGCCAGCCTCGTGTTCGCCGGCCAGGACTTCACCGCCAGGATCAGGCAACCCGAGGAGCTGGGGGTCTCGACGTAAGTCTCCAACTCCTTGCGGAAGGAGGTGACGAACGGGTCGGCGTCCTCGATCAACGCCACCCGCCGCTTGGAGAAGAACGGCAGGGTCCGCAACTCGTCGACCACGTCGGCGAACCTGGCCGCGGCCCCCTCGAACCGGGCCACGCCGACGTCCGCCTCGTCCTCGGCGATCTCCTCGCGGATCGCCTTGCGGATCGACTCGCGGCGCAGGTACGCGTCGTCGCCGAAGACGACGTACAACGGCCGCCCCCCCTCCCCCGCCTTCTGTTTCAGCCAATCCAAACCGCGCATCGGCCGCCCTCCCAGGATCGTCGCATCCTGCCAGAATCGCCATCGCCTGGCGAGGCCGACCCGCCGCCCCCTCTCCGCGGTCGCTATCCCGGCCCCTCCCCCCGCTCCGGCCGTTTCGCCGGGACGACCCGGAACTTGACCGTCGCGGTCGCGGTTCGCTTCTCCCTGGGGGCGTTCTCGTCGCGGAGGATCACGTCGTACTCGTACTCGCCGGGGGGCAGGCCCTTGAGCGACACCTCGTTTTGAATGCAGAGGTTTTCCGGCCGGTCGCGCGACACGGCCTCGTAGTCCATCAGTCCGGCCTTGCGCAAGAGGACTTTCTTCTTGCCCGCGGCGCGGATCTGGCCGTCCTGGGTGAAGTGGGCGGCGAACCCGTGCCCCTTCGGCGCGGTTTGGTAATTCCGAGGGCGGTAGTAGACGTGGAGTTTCTCGTCGCTGGTCAGTTCGGCGCCGGGGAGGACTTCGTAGTCCTCGAAGCCCGTGATCGAGCGACAGACGACGGCGCCCTCGATGCGGAACGAGTCGTCGTCGGTCCCAGGCGCCTGGACGACGGCGGACTGGGCCAGGACCGCCAGGAGGATGGATCGGGCGAGCGTCGAGACCATCGGCGGGGTCCTCCGGCGGCGGGGCCGGGCGCGCCTGGGCGCGCCCGGCCCGTCGCGGTCACCAGATGCGGACGCAGTCCTCGGGGGCGAGCCAGAGGCCGTCGCCCTCCTTGACGTGGAACGCCTCGTGGAACGCGGGAATGTTGCGGACCACGCCGTTGCAGCGGAACTCCGCTGGCGAGTGCGGGTCGGTGGCGAGCCGTCGCGACAGCTCGGCGTCGCGGAACTTCGTCCGCCAGGCCTGCGCCCAGCCCAGGAAGAACCGCTGGTCGCCGGTCAGGCCGTCGATCACCGGGGCCTCCTTGCCGTCGAGCGAGCGGCGGTACGCCTTGTAGGCGATCGACAGGCCGCCCAGGTCGCCGATGTTCTCGCCGATCGTCAGCGCCCCGTCGACCTTCTGACCGGGGAGTTGTTTGGGCTCGAAGCCGCCGTACTGTTCGATCAGCTTGCCGGCGCGGGCGTCGAACTCCTTGCGATCGGCCTCGGTCCACCAGTCGGTCATGTTGCCGTCGCCGTCGGACTTGGAGCCCTGGTCGTCGAAGCCGTGGCCGATCTCGTGGCCGATGACCGCGCCGATGGCCCCGTAGTTGACCGCGTCGTCGGCGGTCGCGTCGAAGAACGGCGGTTGGAGGATGGCCGCGGGGAAGACGATCTCGTTCTGGTTCGGGTTGTAGTAGGCGTTGACCGTCTGCGGCGTCATCTCCCATTCGTTACGGTCGATCGGCTTGCCGAGCTTGGCGACCTGGCGGTCGTTCTCGAAGGCGTCGGCGCGGCGGACGTTCCCCAGGAGGTCGTCGGGCTGGATCTGGAGCTTGGAGTAGTCGCGCCAGACGTCCGGGTAGGCGATCTTGGGGGTGAACTTGGCCAGCTTCTCAAGGGCCTTGGCGCGGGTCTCGGGACTCATCCAGTCCAGGGAGCCGATGCTTTCGCGGTAAGCGGCGACGAGGTTCTCGACCAGTTCCTTCATGCGGTCCTTGGCCGCGGGGGGGAAGTGCTTCTCGACGTACAGCTTGCCGACGGCCTCCCCCATCGCGCTTGAGACCAGCTTGGCCCCGCGCTTCCAGCGGGCGGGAAGCTCGGGAGTGCCGGAAAGGGTCCGGCCGAAGAACGCGAAGTCCTCGTCGACGAACGGCTTGCTCAGGTAGTCGGCGGCGGCGTGGATCAGCTTCCAGCGCAGCCAGGCCCTCCAGTCCTCAAGCGGGACGTCCTCGATCAGCCTGGACGCGGCCGCGAGGAAGTCGGGCTGACTGACGACGACCTCCTCTAGCTCCTTGACGCCCTGGTTGGCGAACCACGCCTTCCAGTCGACGGCCGGGGCGAGCGTCTCCAGTTCGGCGAAGGTCTTCTTGTTGTAGGTGAGAGTGCGGTCCCGGCGCTTGACGCGGTCCCAGTGGTGCTTGGCGATCGCGGTCTCCAACTCCATCACCTTGGCGGCGGCGGCCTTGGGCTCGGCGACGCCGGCCAGGGCGAGCATCCGCTCGACGTGCGCGACGAACGCCTCGCGGATCTCCTGGTACTTGGGGTCGCGGTAGTACGACTCGTCCGGCAGGCTGATCCCGCTTTGACCCATGTACACGACGTACTGGTCCGACTTCTTGGCGTCGACGTCGACCCCCGCCCAGAAGACGCCCCCGACCCCCTGGCGCTGGAGCGTCCCCAAAAGCGCGATCAGGCCCTTCGCGTCGGTCAGGGCGTCGACCGCCGCCAGGTCGTCGGCCAGGGGCTTGATCCCCAGTTCGTCGACGCGGGCCTCGTCCATGAAGCTCTTGTAAAGGTCGCCGACCTTGCGGGCCTCGGAGCCGGCGGGGGCGTCGGAGTGCTCGGCCTCCTCGACGATGGCGCGGATGGCGGCGTCGCTCTCCTCGATGAGCTGGTCGAACGTCCCCCAGCGCGACTTGTCGGCGGGGATCTCGGTCTTCCGGATCCAGCCGCCGTTGACGTGGCGGAAGAAGTCGTCCTGGGCGCGGACGGAGTCGTCGACGCCGGAGCGGTCGACGCCCGAGCGCGGGGGCGCAAGGTCGTCGCCGCGGGCGGTCGGCGAAGCGAGGACGGCGGCGAGGGCGATGGCGGCGAGGCGTGGTCTTGACGTCGAGGTCACCGCGATGAGTCCTTCCCTGAAGGTGGTTTTCCTGATCGCCACGGATTTTGGGGGCCTGAACGAGTCTTCCCCCCTCGCGGGGGAAGACAGACCGCGGAGCGGTCAGATGAGGGGGACG
>CALCIB010000390.1 GCA_937907525.1 uncultured Planctomycetales bacterium
CCCCTCATCCGGCCCTTCGGGCCACCTTCCCCCGCGAGGGGGGAAGGCCGTTATGAAAGAATCCGCGATGGTTGATGGTGGCGGTCAGCCTCCCCAGCCGACCCAGCCGACCAGCACATCGTAAGCGGTGTGCGCCCCGACGGCGATGCCGAAGCCTCGCAAGATGAAGACCCAGGCGAAGAAGACCCCGGCCATCCAGCGGAAGACGAACGCGAACCAGGTGAACGTCTCCGCGGGGTTCCCCGCGTGATGGGCCAGCGAGAACAACAAGGCCGAACCGCTGGCCGCCAGCGCCGCGGCCATCACCTGCGGGGCCTGCAAGAGCTTCAAGCCGTAGAACATCGCCGGCACCAACAGCAGCCGGAAGATGGCCTCCTCGTAGACGCCGGCCCCGAGATAGCCGATCAACCGGGCCGTGTCGCCGTCGACCGCCGGGGGCCCCGCCTGGAACAGCGCCGCGGGGGGGGGCGAGCGCTCCATCAGGTCGAACCCCATGTCGACCAGGCGGCTGACGCCGACCAGGGCCACGGCCAGGATCAGGCTCTCCACCACCATCCCCGCCACCACCAGGGGGGAGAACTTCCAGTCGCCGGGGCGCAGCGCCTGCCAGCCGCAGAGCGCCAGGAAAAGCGCCAGTGGGAGCAGCCAGTGATCGGTGAGTCCGATGGCGGCCAGCGATTGACGGAGCCAGGCGTCAGCCCCGGTGCGGAGGGCGGTCGACTCGCCGCCGCCGAGCCAGATCACGCCGAACTCGTAAGCCAGGACGATCGGCGCGACCAGGAACAACGAGGGCAGGGGGTGGCGGGTCGTGCTCCAGTAGCCCGCCTCGGGTTCCTCGACCGGTTCGACGAACACCAGCCGTCGCAACCGCTTGCGGCCGCCGCCGGTCTGCTCGTAGCGGGGATGGTCCAGGTCCGGGGCGGCCTTGGAACGCTTCACGGGCGATCTCCCCGAAGTCGCGGCGGGGGCGGGCTCGACGGCGATTCCGCCTCGTTCGAATGCGACGGCGCATTCGAAGAAGTCGGCAGCCGTGAAATCGTCGATCCGCTTGTGAAGGAGGGCGGCGGACGGCTACGATGAGCCTATCACACGGACGTGGGACCGGCCCGACGAGCGTCGGGATCGGGAAGTCGTCATCGTTGCAAGCCCACCCCGAACCGCGCCCGCGACCGATCCGGGCGTTCCACGGCCCGCCTCGCGACGAAGCGCGGCCCGACCCTGGAGATGTCCGCGTGATCGCGCGTCGGCGAGCCGTGCTTGGTTTTGGGACGCTCCTGGCGCTGGCCGCGGGATGCTCGAAGTCCGATCCGTCCGTCCCGCCGGTCTACGAAGAGCGGCCGAGCATGACCGCCGCGGTCGCCGGAAAGGCCGATCTGGCCGACAAGCCCAGGATCCGCCAACGGGTCCGCGACGTCCTGGCGCGGCTCTACGGCCCCAACCCACGAGAGATCCACGTCCCGGCGGAGGCGCCTCTTTCCAGGGACGAGACCGGGCTTCTGGGCGGCCTGCTGGGCAACGGCGTTCGAACGGCCGAGGGGTTCCGGAAGCTCCCCCGCGCCGGCGGGTACGCGGTCTACCGTCGCGACTGCCTGAACTGCCACGGCGTCTCCGGCGGCGGGGACGGTCCCACCGCGGCGTTCACCTATCCGCCGCCCCGCGACTTTCGCCCCGGCGTCTACAAGTTCACCTCCACCCCCGCCGGCGCGCCCCCCTCGCGCGACGACCTCCGCCGGGTCGTCCAGGACGGGTTGCCGAGCACGGCGATGCCCGGGTTCAAGGCGCTGATGTCGGAGGAGGAGATCGAGCAGGTCGTCGATTACACGATCTTCCTGAGCCTTCGCGGCCAGACCGAGTTGGCGCTGATCGAGGAGGGGGCGCTGGCCGACTCCGACGACCCCGACGTCCTGAACGACCGGGTGGTTCGGGACGTCGTCGCCAACCTGTTCGACAGGTGGCGGACCGCGGAACGGGAGACGGTCGAGCCGCCGACCCCGCGCACTCCGCCCACGCCCGAGGGCGTCCGCCGCGGCCGCGACCTCTACATGGGGAAGACCAAGGACTATCTGGAATGCGCCGGCTGCCACGGCCCCCGGGGCAAGGGGGACGGCGCGGACTACGTCGATCGGAAACTCTTCAACGAGATCGTCCTGCGCGACGATCCGGAGACGAGGGCGCGGCGGATCGCGGAATTCGACGAGCGGACGCGGGCGCTTTGGGATCGCGGCCTGGACGCCTGGGGCGCCCCCTCGCGGCCGGCCGACCTGACCGTCGCGGTCTACAAGGGGGGCGGTCGGCCGGTCGACCTTTACCGTCGGATCGCCAAGGGGATCAACGGCACGTCGATGCCGGCGCACTACCCGAAGCTCGATCCCGGCAAGATCTGGGACCTGGTGAACTTCGTGCTGGCGCTCCCGTTCCAACCGGAGTTGCTGGACGAATCCGAGCTGGCGAACGAGCCCCGGCCCGTGCGACGATGACGGGTCCGGATCGTCGGATCGTGGGAGCCGTTTGAGTTGCGACACTGGAGCTTGCTGTTCATCCTGGCGGTCGTCTTCGGCATCGGGGCCTTCGCCTACGCGCCGTTCTCGCCGGACTGGTGGCTGCCGAACCCGGCGACCGAGCCCGTCGGCGTCGTCGCCGACGCGGCCCGCCGGATCGACGGCCTGTTCCTGGCCGTGCTGGGGCTGTCGGGGTTCGGGTTCGTCGTCGCCTGGGCGGCCACGATTCGGCCGCGCCGCGGCGGTCTGGGACGGGAGGCGGCCTGGGCCGTCGTCCCCGGCGGCATCCTGCTGTTTTTGGCCTGCCACCAGATGAACGCCTGGGCCGTCGCCGAACGCCGCGCGATCGCGCCTCCGGAATCCCCCCTGGCCGAGGCGACCGCGCGGCGGTTCCAGTGGTCGTTCGCCTATCCCGGCCCCGACGGACTGATCGGCACGGCGGACGACCTGGCGGTCGATGGCGAGCTGCACCTGGTCAGGGGCGAGTCGGCGCTCGTCCACCTCAAGTCGGCGGACGTGTTTCATGCGTTCTTCCTGCCCCAGTTGCGAGTCAAGCGGGACGCCGCGCCCGGCGCGACCGTTCCGCTCCGGCTCGAAATCGACCGCGCCGGCCGGTACGAGTTGGCGTGCGCCGAGCTTTGCGGCTGGGGACACTACCGAATGCGGGGCGTCGTGGTCGTCCACGAGACTCGCGCGGGCTTCGAGACCTGGCTGGCGGCGCGGGTCGCCGAGCGGGACCGCGACCGGGCCGACGACGGGCCGACCGAATCGTTCTTGACCGTCCCGGAGTTTGGGGCGGCCGTCCGTGATAAACGGTCTTCCCTCCTCGCGGGGGAAGACAGACCGCGCGGCGGTCAGATGAGGGGGACGACGCGCGAGACGACCGTTGGAATTCGCGGAAGCCC
>CALCIB010000391.1 GCA_937907525.1 uncultured Planctomycetales bacterium
CCCCCCCTCATCCGGCCCTTCGGGCCACCTTCCCCCGCGAGGGGGGAAGGCCGTCGCGGTCCTTTCAAATCCGCCTCGCCCCCGCCGCAACCGCTCGACCGTCCGCCCGGGCCCTCTTGAGAACCACGCCATGCGCCGAGTCCGCCCCGCCTCCCGCGCCCTCGCCTCCTGGGCGACCTTCCTGACGCTCTCGGCCGCGGTCGCGGCCTCCACCCCCAACCTCTCGGCCGTCCGCCCGATGGGCGGCCAGCGCGGGACGGAACTGGAGGTGGTCTTCTCCGGCGCCCGCCTGGGGGACGCCCAAGAGGTCCTCTTCTATCAGCCCGGCGTCGAGGCGGTCGAGATCGCCAAGATCGACGACAACAGCTTCAAGGCCAAGGTGAGGATCGCCGCCGACTCCCCCCTGGGCCTGCACGACCTTCGGGTCCGCACCGCCACCGGCGTTAGCGAGCTGCGCGGGTTCAGCGTCGGCGCCATGCCCGAGGTCGCCGAGGTCGAGCCCAACAACGACTTCGAGGCCCCCCAGGCGGTCCCGACGAACGTCGTGATCAACGGCGTGGCCGAGAACGAGGACGTCGACTACTACGTCGTCGAGGCCAAGAAGGGGGACCGGATCGCCGCGGAGGTCGAGGGCTGGCGGCTGGGGATCACCCTGTTCGACCCCTACGTCGCGATCCTCGACGCCAAGCGGTTCGAGCTGGCCTCCAGCGACGACGCCGCGCTCATCTGGCAGGACGCCTTCGCGTCGATCCTCGCGCCGGAGGACGGCAAGTACGTGATCGCCGTCCGCGAAAGCGCCTACGCGGGCAACGGCTCGTGCCTCTACCGCCTGCACCTGGGCGACTTCCCCAGGGCGACGGCCCTCATGCCCCCCGGCGGCCGCCCCGGCGAGTCGCTGGCCGTCCGCTGGATCGGCGACGTGGCCGGCGAGGCGACCACCGAGGTCGTCCCGCCGACCGAGGCCCGCTCCGGCTGGGGCCTTCAGCGCCAGGACGCCAAGGGCCTCTCCCCCTACCCCAACGCCTTCCGCCTGGCGGATCTCGACAACGTGATCGAGGCCGAGCCCAACGACGACCAGAACACGGCCACGGCCTTCACCCCCCCCGCGGCCCTCAACGGCGTTCTCGGCAAGCCCGGCGACGTCGACCACTTCGTCTTCGCCGGCAAGAAGGGACAGGTGATCGACTTCAAGGTCTACGGCCGCCAGCTTCGCTCCCCCATCGACTCGGTGATGTACATCGCCAAGAAGGGGGGCGGGAACATCGCCGGCAACGACGATTCCGTCGGACCCGACAGCGCGTTCCGCCAGACCTTGCCCGACGACGGCGAGTACGTCGTCTCGATCGTCGACCAGCTCAAGAACGGCGGCCCGGACTACGTCTACCGGATCGAGGCGACCTTCCCCGAGCCCAGGCTGGCGATCTCAACCCCGGCCGAGCAGTTGATGCTGGGGACGCCGATCATGGCCGTGGCCGTTCCCAAGGGGAACCGCCAGGCGATCCTGCTGCAAGGGAGCCGGGCCGACTTCGGCGGCGAGGTCCTCTTCGACGTCGCCGGCCTGCCGCCGGGCGTCGAGGTCGAGATCCCGCCGCTGGCCGCCAGCCAGGCCCTGGTGCCGGCCCTCTTCACCGCCAAGGCCGACGCCGCCCCGGCCGGGACGCTCGCCGTCGTGACGGGGAGGCCGGCCGACTCGAACGTCCAGGCGAAGTCGGAGTTCGCCGCGTCGTCGACGTTCGTGCTCGTGCCGGGGAGCACCAGCGCCATGTGGACGCGCTCCGTCGACCGCCTGGCCGTGGCCGCCGTCGAGGAGGCCCCGTTCTCGATCGAGGTCGTCCAGCCCAAGGTGCCGCTGGTGCAAAGCGGCCAGATGGGCCTGAAGGTGAGGGCGACCCGCAAGCCCGACTTCAAGGCGGCGATCGCGGTGTCGCTGCCGTGGAACCCGCCGGGGGTCGGCTCCAGCGGCGGGATCGCCATCCCCGAGGGCCAGGACGAGGCCGTCATCCCCGTGAACGCCGACGCCAAGGCCGAGCTTCGGACCTGGAGGATCGTCGTCAACGGCACCGCGACGGGCCCCGCCGGGCCGATCACCGTCTCCTCGCAACTGGCCGACCTGACCGTCGCCGCCCCCTTCCTCGGGCTGACGTTCCAGGCCGCCAGCGTCGAGCAGGGGAAGGAGACCGACATGGCCGTGACCGTCGCCAAGAACGTCGACTTCGCCGGCGAGGCCCAGGTCACGCTCGTCGGCCTGCCGAACAAGGTCACGACCGACGTCAAGACGATCACCAAGGACACGACCGACCTGACGTTCCACGTCAAGACCGATCCGACCTCGCCGGTCGGCAAGCACGCGGCCCTCTTCTGCCAGGTGGTGGTGACCCGGGACGGCGAGCCGATCACCCACAACATCGGGACGGGCTCGCTCCAGATCGACGCCCCCCTCCCCCCCAAGCCCGACGCCCCCGCCGCGCCGGCCCCGGCCGCGGCGGCCAAGCCCGCGGAGGCCCCCGCCAAGCCCCTCAGCCGCCTGGAGAAGCTCCGGCTGGAAGCCAAGCGAAAGTGACCCGGCCGCCGCGCGCCGGAACCACCCGAAGACCCGACCCCGTTGAGGACGCCCCCGTGATGATCCAGTCGACCGCCGCCCCGTCGCGGGCGCTCAGAAGGCTATTGACGGGCCTGGCGCTCGTCGGACTGACGCCCGGCCTCGCGGCCGCCGCCGCCCTGGCCGACATCCCGGCGGAACCGTTCGCCCCCGAGCCGGCCCCGACCGCCGGCCTGGTCGAGATCCAGGTCTACCCCCCGGCGATCGACCTGACCACCGCCCGCGACCGCCAGTCGCTGGTCGTCCAGGGCTTCTACTCCGACGGCCTGACCCGCGACCTGACCGGCGAGGCGACGTACGCGCCGGCGAACCCCGACCTGGTCGTCCGCGACGGCTCGACCTTCCGTCCCAAGACCGACGGCGAGACCTCCCTGGCCGTCGCCTTCGGCGGCAAGACCGTGACGATCCCGGTGAAGGTCGCCCGGGCCGCCGCGTCCGACCCCTTGAGCTTCCGCCTCGACGTCATGCCCGTCTTCCTCCGGGCCGGCTGCAACACCGGAAGCTGCCACGGGTCGTCCCGCGGCAAGGACGGCTTCCGGCTGTCGATCTTCGGCTTCGACCCCGACGGCGACCACTTCCGCCTCACCCGCGAGATGCCCGGCCGCCGGATCGACACGGCGGTCCCCGCCGACAGCACCCTGCTTGAGAAGTCCACCGGCGTCGTCCCCCACACCGGCGGCGAACGGTTCAAGAAGGGAGACGACCTCTACGAGGCCATGTACGAGTGGATCGCAAGCGGCGCCCCCAACGACGACGTCTCCAAGCTCGCCAAGGTCGTCGGCGTCGAGCTCTACCCCAAGAAGGCCGTCCTGGACGGCAAGGGCCAGCGCCAGCAGTTGACGGTCGTGGCCCGCTACTCCGACGGCACCGACCGCGACGTCACCGGGCTGGCCCTCTTCCAGACCAACAACGAGACCTCGGCCGCGGTCACGAAGGACGGCCTGGTCGAGGCCGGCGAACGGGGCGAGGCGTTCGTGATGGCCCGGTACGACGCCTACACCGTCGGCGGCCAGTTCATCGTCCTGCCCAAGGGGCTTCAGTTCGCCT
Source organism: uncultured Planctomycetales bacterium (assembly GCA_937907525.1). Taxonomy (GTDB): domain Bacteria; phylum Planctomycetota; class Planctomycetia; order Isosphaerales; family Isosphaeraceae; genus Paludisphaera. The sequence goes on from CALCIB010000391.1 coordinate 3,647, forward strand.
ATCCCGACGAGTCGACCGGCAACTACGTCGACGAGTTGGTCGCCGACAAGCTCCAGAAGCTGCGGATCGCGCCGTCGGAAGTCTGCGACGACGCCACCTTCGCCCGCAGGGTCTTCATCGACGTCGTCGGGCTGACCCCGACCGTCGAGGAACTCGAGGCCTTCCTCGCCTCCCCCGACCCCGACAAGCGCGCCAGACTCGTCGACGAGTTGCTCACGCGCAAGGAGTTCTCCGAGATCTGGGTCAGCAAGTGGGCCGAGCTGCTTCAGATCCGGACGACCAACACCGTCAGCTACAAGTCGATGTTCCTGTATTACAACTGGCTCGTCGACAAGCTCTCCCACGACATGCCGATGGACGAGATGGTCCGCGAGCTGCTCTCGGCCAACGGCGGCACGTTCAAGAACCCGGCGACCAACTTCTACCAGACCGAGACCCAGACCCTGCCGTTGACCGAGAACGTCGCGCAGGTCTTCATGGGCATGCGGATCCAGTGCGCCCAGTGCCACAACCACCCGTTCGACCGCTGGACCCAGGACGACTACTACGGCTTCGCGGCGTTCTTCTCCCAGATCGGCCGCAAGCAAGGGGAGGACGCCCGCGAACTGGTCGTCTTCAACTCCGGCGGCGGCGAGGTGAAGCACCCCGTCGACGGCCGGGTCATGAAGCCCAAGCTCCTCGGCGCCGAGGAACCCGACCTGGCCGGCAAGGACCGCCGCGCGGTGTTGGCGGAGTGGCTGGCGTCGCCCCGCAACCCCTGGTTCGCCTCGTCGTTCGCCAACCGGGTCTGGGCCCACTTCATGGGCGTCGGCATCGTCGAGCCGGTCGACGACTTCCGCGTCAGCAACCCCGCCAGCAACCCCGAACTGCTCGAAGCCCTCGGCAAGCGGTTCACCGAGAGCAAGTACGACCTCAAGGCCCTGGTCCGCGACATCTGCGCCTCCAAGGCCTACCAACGCTCCACCCGCCGCAACGAGAGCAACCAGGGCGACGAGAAGAACTTCGCCCACGCCCAGGTCCGCCGGATCAAGGCCGAGAGCCTGCTGGACGCCATCAGCCACGTCACCAACACCAAGGACAAGTTCCGCGGCCTCCCGCTCGGCGCCCGCGCCGTGCAGATCGCCGACGGCAACAGCTCCAACTACTTCCTGACCACCTTCGGCCGCGCCACCCGCGAGACCCCCTGCTCCTGCGAGGTGAAGATGGAGCCGACCCTCTCCCAGGCCCTCCACCTCATGAACGGCGACACCGTGAACGCCAAGATCAAGCAAGGGGGCGTCGTCGCCGAAGTCATGAAGCTCCCCACCGCCGAGGAGCGGTTGACGAACCTCTACCTCCGCTGCTACTCGCGACGCCCCACCGACGAGGAACTCGCCAAGCTCTCGCCGATGATCTCCGGGGCCCCCGACCAGGCCCAGGCCGTCGGCGACGTCTTCTGGGCCCTCCTCAACAGCCGCGAATTCCTGTTCAACCACTGATCCCAGGCCGCCCGGCCGAACCGGACGATCCGCCCCCCAGCCCGACCTCACGAGAGGCCCGACGCCATGCGACCCCGAACCCTCGCGTCCCTCCTGCTCGCCTCCCTGATCGTCCCGACCGCCTCGCCAGGGCGGGCGGAGGACGGCGCGAAGGTCACGTTCGCGGACCACGTCTCGGCCGTCTTCCGCAACCGCTGCGGCTCCTGCCACAACCCCGACAAGGCCAAGGGCGGCCTGAACCTGGAGACCTTCGGCGGAGCCATGCAAGGCGGCGGCTCCGGCGAGGTCGTCGAGCCCGGCGCCCCCGACGACAGCCTGCTCCTGCTCCTGATCTCGCACGAGGAGGAGCCCCACATGCCCCCCAACGCCGAGAAGATACCCGACGCGGAGATCGCCCTGATCCGCAAGTGGATCGAGGGGGGCGCGCTTGAGAACTCCGGCAGTAAGGTCGCCGTCAAGGCCAAGCCCAAGATGGAGTTGAAGCTCGACCCCGACGCCCTGGGCAAGCCCGCCGGCGAGCCCGCCATGCCCGGCGAACTGTCCACCGAGCCGGTCGTCGCCGACGCCCGCCCCGGCACGGTCATCGCGCTGGCGGCCAGCCCCTGGGCCCCGCTGGTGGCCGTCGGCGGCCACCGCCAGGTGCTTCTGTACCGCTCCACCGACGCCCACCTGATGGCCGTCCTCCCCTTCCCCGAGGGGACGATCCACCGCCTCAAGTTCAGCCGCGACGGCGGCCTGCTTTTAGTCGGCGGCGGCCGCGGCGGCCAGTCGGGACTGGCCGTCGGCTTCGACGTCAAGACCGGCGAGCGCGTCTTCGAGGTCGGCAAGGAGTACGACTCGGTCATCGCCGCCGACGTCAGCCCCGACCTGTCCCGCGTGGCCCTCGGCGGCCCCGGCCGCATCGTCCGCGTCTATAACACGGCCGACGGCGAACTTCTCTACCAGATCAAGAAGCACACCGACTGGGTCACCGCCCTCGAGTTCAGCCCCGACGGCGTCCTCCTGGCCTCCGGCGACCGCGCCAACGGCCTGTACGTCTGGGAGGCCGAGACCGGCCGCGAATACCTGGAGCTGAAAGGCCACGCCACGGCGATCACCGACGTCTCCTGGCGGCCGGACTCCAACGTCCTGGCCTCCGCCGGCGAGGACGGCACGGTCAAGCTCTGGGAGATGAACGACGGGAAGACGATCAAGAACGTCGCCGCCCACGGCGGCGGCGTCGCCGCCGTCGAGTTCGCCAAGGACGGCCGCCTGGCCACCGCCGGCCGCGACCGTTACGTCCGGATCTGGGACGCCAACGGAGCCAAGCAGAAGGAGTTCGAGCCCTTCGCCGACATCGCCCTGGCCGTCGCGCTCACCCACGACGCCGCCGCGATCGTCGCCTCCGACTGGACCGGCGCCGTCAAGCTCCGCGACGCCAACGACGGCCGACTGCTGGCGACCCTCGCCCCCAACCCCGCCCCCATCGCCGTCCGGATCGACCAGGCCCGCCAGCAACAGACCGCCGCCGCGGCCGAGGCCGAGACGACCGCCAAGGAACTGCCGCCGCTGCAAGCCGCCGCCGCGACCGCCGCCGAGGCCCAAACCCAGGCCCAGGCCGCCCACGCCGCCGCGGAACGGGAAGCGGCCAAGCAAACCACCGCCGTCGCCCAGGCCGAGGCCGCCGTCAACGCCCAGGCCGCGGCGCTTCAGGACGCGACGACCACCGCAGGCGCCGCCGAGCAAATGGCCGCGCGAGCCCGCGAGGCCCAGGCCGCCGCCGAAAAGGCCGTGGCCGACTCCGCCGCCGCCGAGCAAGCGGCCGCCGCCGCGCTTGAGGCGTCGAAGGGGACCGTCGAGAAGGCGTTGGCCGACAAAACGGCCTTCGACGCCGGCCTCGCCGCCGCCGCCGAGGCGGCCAAGGCCGCCGCCGACCCCGACGCCGCCGCCGCGGCCGCCACGGCGCTGATCCAGCAGACCCAGAAGGCGACCGAACTGATCCAGGCCCTCGCCGCCGCCGCCACGACCCGCTCGACGGCCGCCGCGACGCTCAAGCGGGCGACCGTCGCCAAGGCCGCCGCGCCCGGGGCCGTCCCCCCCGCCCAACTCGACGTCAAGGCCGCCGCGCTCGGCTCCGCCGCCGCCGCCGCCGCCGTCCAGCAGGCGACCGCGACGAAGGCCGAGGCCGACAAGCTCCATGCCGACGCCAAGGCCCTCGCCGACAAGGCCGCCGCCGTCGTCGCCGATCTCAAGGCCAAGCTCGACCAGGCCGTCGCCGCCAAGGCCGCCGCCGACAAGGCCCTCGGCGAGAAGACCGCCGTCGCCGAAGCCGCCAAGGCCAGGACCGAAGCCCTCAAGGCGGAAATCGAACTCCTCTCCATCGAAAAGGACCGCCCCGCCCCCGCCAAGCCCGCCGGACTGGCCTCCGCCGCCTCGCCTGGGAATTGAGGCGACGTTCTTTTGTGAACACCATCTCGATTGAGCATATACAACCCCTTCTCCCCTTGTGGGAGAAGGTGCCCCGAAGGGGCGGATGAGGGGGGACGCGACCAAAAGCCCGCGGCGTTCCCCCCCGTCCGAACCTCGCGCGCGGCGACGCCGATACATCGCCGCCGTCCGCGCGGCCTCGATCGCCATTTCCGCCGCGCCGAGGGCGAACCAGACGATCTGGCCTCCGCTCAACAGGCGTCGGAACGCCAAGGCGATCCAGCCGTCGAGCGCGGACGAAGGGGCCGGGCCGCCGTGGAGCCAGCGAAAGGCCAGTGCGGGATCGATCGGCCGCGGCGCGATCGACGCGCCGCCGATCGCGGCCTCCCGCGCCACGACCAGGCCGCCGATCGCCAGCCTCCACCCCAACGCGGCGCCTCCGGCCGCGTAAACGCCCACCGCCAGGCCGCCGACCGCGATTCCGCCGATCGCCGCGCCCCCAAGGACCAGCCCGCCGATCGCCATCCCCCCGAACCCCACGACCCCGACCGCCACCCCGCCGAACGCGACCCCCCCCAGCGCTTGAACGCCGACCGCGATCCCGCCGACGGCCCGCCCTCCCACCGCCAAAATCACCCCGCGCGCGTCGTCGCCGACGGCGATCCATCCCCTCGCCGTTTCCCGCGCTCCGGCGGGTCGTACCTCCACGCCGTCGGCGCCGAACCCCGGCGGATCCGCGACGTGGACGTCGACCAGCGGCAGGCCGAACAGGACGGCCCGACTCCGGTACGACCGCCCGCGCGCGTGGTTGACGACCCTCGCCATCGCGCGCCGCGCCGCCGTCCGGTTCGGCTCGTCGGCGGCCGTCCCCCTCGCCCTCGTCTCGCAAAGCCGCCGATTCAGCCTCCGGATCTCGAAGAAGAGCCAGGCCTGGAAGCCGACCATCGCGGCGATCCACGCCGGAACGTACCAGCGCGTGCCGGCCGTCAGGTAGACCGATCCCGCCATCACCGCGGCGAACCCGAGCCCGGCGACAAGCAACCGACGCCCGCTCCTGAGCATCATCTCGCGTTCGCGAACGGTCGGCGCGGTTTGCGCCGGCAGCCACGCGCCGAGCCAACCTCCCGCCAACCCGAGAAGAGGACCGACGTCTCATGACCCGCCTCCCCAGGAGCGAGCGGACGATCCTCGCCAACATACCCAGCCCGCGCCCGCCGACGTCAGCGCGACCGCGGGGTTTCGCGCTCATGAGCAACGCAATGCTCACGGTCGGTCGATCCGCTTCCCGAATCGGTCGAATCGGCCCCGACGAAGACGAGACGGTCCCGCCTGATCGCGGCGTCGAGGGGGACCGCGGACGGCGACCGTGGAGGGGGTCAAGCGGCGCGAACGACGAGACGCTCAAACGCATCGCGACGCGAACGCTCATAGCCACGCGCTTGGAATTCCAAATACGGCGTGAGGTTTGCAAATCAGGAGCCCGCCGCGCCGGGACGTTCGGGAATTCCCACGAACGTTGACGCGAAACCACGTCAAGGAGTGCAAGACCATGAAGCTCGGCAAGATCCTATTTTCTTCGGTCCTGGTCGTCCTCCTCGCCCTCGGCGTCGCGGCGAGGGCCGACTCCTCTCTCGGGTTCGCCGCGGGCGGCGGCGTCACGGCCGACGGGAGCCTCACCGGCGACATCAGCACGGCCACGCTCTTCACCTTCGCCAGCCTGACCGACGACGACCCGCCGACCGGGGTCCCGGACACGCAGACTTCGGTCATCCCCGCGACGGGGATCTTCGCGAGCATCGTTCCCGGAACGTTCATCGAGAGCACCTCCCTCGACCTCGGGGCCGCGGGCGGGACCTCGAATCCCTTCCTCACCTTGAGCCTCAACGGCTATCACTTCGTCGCGACGTCGCTGACGCATGACACGTTCGGCCCCAACGGGAGGCTGATCGATCTGGCGGGCGAGATCAACGGCCCGCCGGGCTTCACGACGGTGTCGTCCACGTTCTCGCTCGCCTTCACCCAGGCGGGCGGCCCCGGCAACACCATCGGTTACGGTGGTACGCTGGCGACCCCGCTCAACGCCATTCCCGAGCCGGCCTCGCTCGGCATGCTGGCCCTCGGCGGCCTGGCCCTCGTCGGCGTCGCGAGCCGTCGCCGCGCCTCGCGAGTCTGACGGCTCGCGCTCATCCGGGGCCGATGCCGAACCGCGCCCCTTGATGCTCGTAACGCACTCCTCGGCGCTTCGGGTTCATCCCCGAAGCGTCCGATCGCTTTTGCCGCCCACCCCATCCCATCACCTCCGATCCCGCCCGCGGGCCCTGTTCTCGGGCTGGCATTTCGGGCAGAGATAGGTCGGTCGGCCGATCAAGCCGGCGATCTTCGTCTTCACGATCGGCCCGCCACAGTTCTTGCAGGGCAGGCCGGCGCGGCCGTACATGGCGTTGACGGCCAGGAAGCCCCCCTCCAGACCCAACACGGTGCGATAGCCGGCGTCGAAGCTGGCGCCCTCGGCCTCGATCGCCCGTCGCAGGACCGGCCGGATCGCCGCGTGCAGGCGGCCGACCTCCGCGGGGGTCAACTCGGCCGAGATCCGCAAGGGATGCAGGCGGGACTCGAAGAGGATCTCGTCGGCGTAGATGTTGCCGATCCCCGCCAGCACCTTTTGATCCAGCAACGTCGGCTTGACCGCCCGCCGGGTCCGCGCCAGCCGCGCGGCCAGATCGTCGCGGCCGATCTCCAGGGCGTCGGGGCCCTGCGCGCGGGCGAAGGCGGCCTCGGCCTGCTCGGGACCGGGGAACCAGAGGAACCGGCCCAGCCTGCGGGCGTCGCAATACCAAACCGAGGCGTCCGGGTTCGCCAGCCGGAACGTCAGGCGGACGTGTTCGGGTCGGTCGGGCTCGACGAGCCGAAACCCTCCAGTCATCCGGGGCTGAATGACGATGATCCCCGCGTCGGCGGCCAACTCGACGACCACCCACTTGCCTCGCCTTCCCACCCGCGCGACCACCGCGCCGGCGCGACCCGTGACGAACTCGTCGAGGGCGACCCCCTGGAGCATCGTCGGGTCGTGAAGCTCCAGCGCCGCGATCCGCCGGCCCTCCAGGGCCGGGCGCAGGCCGCGAACCATCGTCTCGACCTCGGGAAGCTCGGGCATCGTCGCCTCGCACGCTTAATTAGAAGAGGACCGCTTGCAAACGCGAAAAGGCGATCCATTGTACGGGACGACCGCTCCGCGCGAAAGCGGGCCGGAGTCCGCAAGAAACCCGTCGTCGCGAGAGCAAAATCCGTCAGAGACGATGAAGGTTCTTGACAGACGGCCGTCCGTATTGAAAACTATCATCCGATGACCGTGCAAGGATTCCATCAGAACGGGTCGGCCATGCTCCCAGAGACCCGACGTCGACGGCTTCGCGAGTTGATCGCGAGGCAGGGCTACGCGACGCTCGACGAGCTGGTCAAGACGCTGAACGTCTCCGAGAGCACGGCGCGGCGGGACCTGGAGGCGCTGGAACTCACCGGCGCGATCCGGCGGACCCACGGCGGCGCGGTCGCCTCCGACGGGTCCGACCACAAGCACGGCCTGCCGGCGTTCGACGACCGCACCCACACGGCGATGGCCGAGAAGCGGGCGATCGGCGAGGCGACGGCGGCCCTGATCGAAAACGGCGACTCGATCCTGCTGGACGGCGGCACGACCACGTTGGAGGTCGCCCGGGCGCTCCTGGCGCGAGACATCCACACCCAGATCGTGACCAACAGCCTGCCGATCGCCCAACTGGTGGCGTCGAACCCGCGGACGGACCTGATCCTCATCGGCGGCTCGGTCTATCCCAGGACGGGCGTGGCGCTGGGCCCGTTGTCGATCGCGATGATGCGGGAGATTCGGGTTCGGGTGGCGATCCTGGGGGCGGGCGGAATCATGGCCGACGGCGTGTACAACTCCAATCTGCTTCTGGTGGAGACCGAGCGCCGGATGATGGCCTGCGGCCAGGAGGTCGTCATCACCGCGGATCGGACCAAGTTCGGTCGCGCGGCTTTGGCGAGGCTTTGCGGCTGGGACGAGGTGACCCGACTGGTCTGCGACGTCGGGGCGCCGGAGGACCAGCGGGCGACGGTGGCGGCGGCCGGCGTGATCGTCCACGCCGTCGAGACCGCCGGCAACGACGGCGCGACGGAACCCAAGGGCGATTCGACCGACGAGAGGACCGAGGCATGAGCGCGACGGCGACGGCGACCCGCGACCAGATCGAAAGCCTGGTGCGGTCGATCATCCTCAAGAGCATGGGCGCCCCGGCGCCGTCCCCGACGAACGGGAACGGCGCGGCGGGCGCGCCCAGGGTGGTCGTCAACATCTCGGCCCGGCATTGCCACCTGACGCAGGACGACGTCGACGTCCTCTTCGGCGAGGGCCACCAACTGACGCCGATGAAGCGGCTGTACCAGGACACCGACTTCGCCTCCGAGGAGACGGTGGCGGTGGTCGGCCCTCGGCAGCGGATGATCCCCGGCGTGCGGATCCTGGGCCCCTGCCGCAAGTTCAGTCAGGTGGAGCTGGCGTTCACCGACGCGATCAGCCTGGGGATCGACGTGCCGGTGCGGCTCTCCGGCGACGTCGAGGACACCCCCGGTTGCCTCTTGATCGGCCCCAAGGGCTCGCTGGTGTTGCCCAAGGGGGTGATCCGGGCGGAGCGTCACGTCCACATGGGCCCGCGCGACGCCGAATACTATGGCGTGAAACACCTGGATCGCATGAACATGAAGGTCGAAAGCCCCTGCCCCAGCACGCTGGAGGGGCTTTTGGTGCGGACCCATCCGGACTGGAAGCTGGAGGTCCACATCGACACCGACGAGGCCAACGCCTGCGACCTGGCGCACGCCTCCCGCGTGATCTTGACGAAGGCCTGAATCCGACGGGCCGGCGTCGCGGACGCATCGGCCGTCTCCATTCCTGACCCCACCGCGAAAGGAGGGCCCCCGTGGCCTCCGCATCCCTCGAAGCGCTCGGAATGATCGAAACCAAGGGGTTCGTGGCGCTCGTCGAAGCGAGCGACGCGATGCTCAAGGCGGCGAACGTGGAGTTGGTCGGCTGGGACAAGGTCGGCAGCGGCCTGGTCACGGCGTTCGTCGCCGGCGACGTGGCGGCGGTGAAGGCGGCGGTCGACGCCGGGGCCGCGGCGGCCAGCCGGATCGGCGAGGTCGTCAGCGTCCAGGTGATCCCCCGGCCCCACGAGGACCTCGGCGGCGTCCTGTCGTTCGTCAAGGCCGCCCCGGCGCCCGCGACGCCCAAGGCGTCCTGAACCGGAGAGGGGGCGACCGAGATGGCGACGGCACAAAAGCCCGCGACTCGCGGGAGCAATGGGAGCCTGAGGATGAACGGCGAGGCGCTGGGACTGATCGAGACCAAGGGGCTGGTGGGGACCATCGAGGCCACCGACGCGATGCTCAAGGCGGCGAACGTCGTGCTGGCCGGCAAGATCCAGGTCGGCGGCTCGTTCGTCACGACCCTGGTCCGCGGCGACGTCGGCAGCGTCCGCGCCGCCGTCGAGGCCGGCGCCGAGGCCGCCAGCCGCGTCGGCGAGCTGGTCAGCGCCCACGTCATCCCCCGTCCGGACGCCGCGGTGATCCGCGCGTTCCTGGGCTGAGACCGGCTCCTCCCGATCGATCCACCCCAACCACGGAGCCGAATCCATGAACGGCCAAGCGCTGGGCCTCGTCGAGACGATGGGCCTGGTCTGCATCATCAACGCGGTCGACGCCATGCTGAAGGCGGCGGCCGTGGAACTCGCCAGCCCGATCGTCAAGCTCGACGGCGGGGTCGTCGCGGTCATGATCCGCGGCGACGTCAGCAGCGTCCGCGCCGCGGTCGAGGCGGGCGCCGAGGCCGCCGGCCGCGCCGGCGAGCTTCGCGCCGCGCACGTCATCCCGAGGCCCGGCGCGGCGGTCGTCCGCGCCTATCTGGGGGCGTCGCGCTGACATGAAAGTCCTCGTCGCCAACCTGGGCAGCACCAGCTTCAAGTACCGCCTCTTCAACCTGGACGACCCGGCCGAGCCGGTCCTGGCCCGAGGGGCGATCGACCGGATCGGCTCGCCGCTTTCCCGGGTCTCCTGCAAGACCGACCGGGGGGAGGTCGAGGCCACCCGACAGGTCGCCGACCACGGCGACGCGGTGCAGATCTGCCTGGACCAACTCGTCGACCCGGAGATCGGGGTCCTGAAAGACCCGTCGGAGGTCTCGGCGATCGGCTTCAAGGCGGTCCACGCCCGCAACCTGACCGGGGTCCAGTTGGTCGACGAGTCGGTCCTTCAGGCGATGGAGGCGTTCAACGACGTCGCCCCCGCCCACAACCCCCCCTACGTCAAGGTCATGCGGGAATTGCGAAAGCGGTTCCCCAAGCTGCCGCTGGTCGCCGCCTACGAGACCGGCTTCCACCGGACCATCCCGGAAGCCCACCAACGGTACGCGATCCCGGAGGAATGGTCGACCACGCTGGGGATTCGCCGCTGGGGATTCCACGGCGCGAGCCACCGCTACATCTCCTGGCGGATCGCCGAGCTTCTGGGCCGCAAGGATCTCAAGGTCGTCTCCTGCCACCTGGGGGGAAGCTCGTCCTTGACGGCGATCCGCGACGGCGCGTCGATCGCCACCAGCATGGGGATGAGCCCGCAAAGCGGCCTGCCCCAGAACAACCGCGCCGGCGACTTCGACCTTTTCGCCCTCCCCTACCTGCTCCGCGAGACGGGCAAGAGCCTCGACGACGTGCTGTTCGAGCTGGCCGAGCGATCCGGCCTGCTGGGGATCTGCGGCAAGAACGACGTCCGCGACGTGGAGGCCGCCGCCGCGGCCGGCGACGTCTCGGCCCAGCTCGCGGTGGACGTGTTCGTCGCCTCGATCCGCCACTACCTGGGGGCGTACCTCCTGGAGTTGAACGGGGCCGACGCGATCGTCTTCACCGGCGGCATCGGCGAGAACTCGTCGTTGATCCGATCCAAGACCCTGGCCGACCTCGACTGGTTCGGGATCGACCTGGACCCCGACCTGAACGCCGGAGGCCCCCACGAGCGGCGGATCTCCACGGAGAAGTCCCGCGTCCAGGTCTGGATCGTGCCGACCAACGAGGAACTGGTGGTCGCCCGCCAGTCGCAAGCGCTGTTGAAGTCCGGCCGCTCCGGCATCGCCTGAGCGGGCCTCGTCCACTCCAAGACCCACGGGACTATCCGCCGATGTTCCTGGCCCGCGTGACGGGAAGCCTGGTGGCGACCCAGAAGGTCGCCACGATGACCGGCCGCAAGCTCCTTCTGGTCGAGCCCTACCGGGTCGACCCCAAGGAGGGGGACCGCCTGGTCCCCACCGGGCGGACCTTCGTCGTCGTGGACGCCCTGGGGGCGGGCGTCGACGAGATGGTCCTCGTCTGCCAGGGCTCAAGCGCCCGCCTCACGCCCGAGACCGAGAAGCTCCCCATCGACGCCGTGGTCATCGGCCTGGTCGATACCGTCGACGTCCGGGGCCGCGTCCTCTTCTCGGCCCGAGACCCGGTCTGACCCTCGGCCCTTCGAAACGATCGCCGTCGCCCGCATGGACCTCGACCCAGCCCAGGAACCCCGGTTTCCGTCATGCAAACCACAGAAGATCTGATCCGAAACGTGGTCCAGCAGGTCCTCACCCAGATGGGGACCGGCCCCGCCCCGAGCAACGGCCACGCCGCGGCCAAAACCCCCGCGGGGGGCGACCTGGGCGTCTTCGCGAGCGTCGAGGAAGCCACGACCGCCGCCGAGGCCGCCTTCAAGGTCTTCCGCGAACGACCGCTTTCCGACCGCGCGAAGGCGATCGCCGTCATCCGCGGGATCTGCGTCGAGCAGGCCGACGAACTGGGACGGCTGGAGCTGGAGGAGACCAAGATCGGCCGGCTCGACCACAAGATCGCCAAGCTTCGCGACACCATCCCGCTGATTCCGGGCGTCGAGTACCTCCGCACCGACGTCGCGGCCGGCGACGGCGGCACGACCTTCACCGACTACACCCCTTTCGGCGTCATCGGCTCGATCACCCCGGTGACGCACAGCCTGCCGACCCTGGCCGCCAACGCCATCAACATGCTGGCCGCGGGCAACACGGTCGTCTTTAACGCCCATCCCTCCGGCCGCGCCATCGCCGCCCTGGGAGTCAAGCGGTTCAACAAGGCCATCGCCGCGGCCACCGGGCTTGAGAACCTGCTGACGATCATCGACCCGCCGACCATCGAATCGGCCAACGCCCTCTTCGCCAGCCCCAAGGTCCGGCTCCTGGTCGTCACCGGCGGCCCCGCCGTCGCCCGCGCGGCACTCGCCAGCAAGCGCCGGGCGATCGTGGCCGGCCCCGGCAACCCGCCGGTGGTCGTCGACGCCACCGCCGACCTGGACCTGGCCGCCCGCTCGATCGTCGCCGGCGCCGCGTTCGACAACAACGTCCTCTGCATCGGCGAGAAGCAGGTCTTCGCCGTCGCCCCGGTCTTCGACAAGCTGATGGAGGCGATGCCGAAATACCAGGCGTTCCGCCTCTCCGCCCCCCAGGTCGACGCGCTCACGAACGCCGCGTTCGAGACCGGCTCCGACGGCAAGCCGCACGTCCGCAAGGGGTTGGTCGGGAAAGACCCGGCCATCCTGGCGGCGCACGCGGGAGTGAAGATCCCGGCGGCCACGCAGTTGCTCTACGGCGAGACCGGGTTCGACCACCCGTTCGTCCAGGAGGAGCAGATGATGCCGTTCGTCCCGTTCGTCAAGGCGGCGGACGTCGACCGGGCGCTCGCCATGGCGCGCGAGAGCGAGCACGGCTTCGGCCACACGGCCGTTCTGCACTCGCGCGACGCCGCGCTGATGACCCGGATGGCCAGGCTGATGGACTGCACCATCTTCGTGGTCAACGGCTCGTCGCTCGACGGCCTGGGCGGGACCGCCGTGCCGTCGTTCTCGATCGCCGGCCCCACCGGGGAGGGCGTGACCACCCCCCTGACCTTCACCCGGCAACGGCGGTCGGCCATGGCCGGCGGCTTCCGGTTCGCCTGAGCCCGACCGCGGAGGGGCCTTCCGATGCAGATCGGCCGCGTGGTCGCCACGGCGACATCCACCGTCAAGCACCCGACCTTCGAGAAGGAACGGCTCCTGGTCGTCCAACTCGAAGCCGCCGACGGCGCGGCCGACGGCGAGCCCGTCCTGGCCTTCGACCGCCTCGGCGCCCGCAAGGGGAGCCGAGTGATCCTCACCAGCGACGGCGCGGCGCTTCGGAAGATGCTCGGCCGCGACACCCCCGGACGCTGGAGCGTCATGGCCCTCCCCGACGACCTTTGAAGTGAAACGATCATGACGCGATCACCCTTCTCCCCTTGAGGGAGAAGGCCGGACGGAAGACGACCCTGATTCGGCGGAACGATCGTGACGACCC
>CALCIB010000392.1 GCA_937907525.1 uncultured Planctomycetales bacterium
TCGTCGTGTCGACGGCCAGGAACCCGGTCGAGTCCGCGCCGGGGTCGGGGTCGGTTCCGGGGTTCGGCGCCGCCTGATCGAAGAAGATTCCGCTGATGACGGCGTTGGGGACGCCGATCCGGGTGATCCGGAACTGGACCTTCCCCGTGACGTTCCACGACAGGTACAGGCCGCCGACGAAGTTCGAGACGTCCCGGGAGTCGAGCGTCCAGCCGGTCGCCGGATCGATCAGCTCGATCCGCTGGGAACGGCCGTTCGCGTTCCAGTCCACCATGTACAGCGAGACCAGGTGGGTCTTGCCGTCGGTCAGGTCCACGTCGATCGTGAACGGGGTGGCGACGTGCCACGCCGCCGCGCGCCGCGGCGAGTTGGCGGACCACGGCAGCGCCCGCGGGTCGGTCGTGGTCGCCGCCCATTGAAAGACTTGCGCGCCGGAGACGGTCCAGTCGCCGTAAACGGGAGCCAGTCCGGCCACGTTCGGCAGGTACCGGCCGTCGTTGCCGTAGGCGTTGATCCAGTTGCCCTTGGTGGTCGCGTCGGTTCCGACGAATCGGGCGTCCGCGACGGCCGCGACGGGGGCGGGGGCGGGGTTGGGCCTGGGATCGTCGAGGAAGACGCCGTAAAGGGTCGCGAGGGTGTTCTGCAGCACCGAGGTGACGCGGAACAGCACGTGGCCGCTCAGGTTCCAGGAGAGGTACGCGCTCTGGTTGAACCGGGACACCTGACGGGCGTCCAGGACGGCGCCCGTGTCCGCGTCGACGACCTCGACGCGCATGACGAGGGAGTCTCCAGTGCGGTCGAGCACGTACAACGAGACCTGGTGGGCCTTGCCGTCGGCGAGGTCCACGTCCACGACCATGTCGTATCCGCTCCAGGCGCTCGCCGAGCGCTTCGTCCCGTCCGGCGCGACCGGCGCGCGGTTTTCGCCGGGGTACCAATCCTGGCCCACCACCTGGCCGCCGGAGATCGTCACCGCGGCGTAGGACGGCAGGGCGGACGGCATGTTGGGCATCAGCCAGCCGGCGGACCCGTAGACGCCGGGCCAAGATCCGCGGGTGAGTTCGTCGGACCCGGCGTAGAGGCCGGCGACGGGGACGTCGTCGATGAACACGGCGCCGACGGCCGCGGACGCCCCGCCGGTCTTGACCACCCGGAAGAGGACGTTTCCGGAGACGTCCCAGGAGGCGTAGGTCCCCGCCTCGAAGAAGGAGAACGAGCGGGAGTCGATGACCGCCCCCGTCGCGGCGTCGATCACGTCGACGCGCTGGGCGCGATGAGCGAGGTCCCAATCCACCATGTAAAGGGTCACCCGGCGCGTCCGGCCGTCGGGGACGTTCGCGGCGATGGTGAACGAGTCGCCCGTCCAGCTCGAGGCGACCCTTCCGTCCGCCTGGGTCTGGACCATCGCGCGCGGATCGACGCTGATGGGGGCCCAGACGGTGGTCGTCGCGCCCGAGACCGAGATCGAGGCGTCGGCGGGATAGAGGCCGGAATCGCCGGCCACGACCACGGCCGTCCGGCCGTAGACCCCCTTCCAATCCCCGGTCCCCTCCTGGGCGCCGCCATAGGAGGCGGACGCCTGGGCGGTCGGCGCGGCGACGCGGATGGAGGCGGATCGCCGGGCCGAGCCGCCCGCCGCGTCGGTCGCGTCGACCGTGACGACGTAGTCGCCGTCGCCGACCGGGGCGAAGACGAACGTGGGGCTCGTCAGGGTCGTGACCGTCGCGCCGTCCTTCGTCACCGTCCAGGTCAAGGCCGGGGCGGTCCCGGTCGCGGATCGGGCGTCGACCAGTCGGGCCTGGGCCCAATCGGCGGGGGCCGGGAGGGTCGACCCGGCGGGGGCGGTCGCCACGAGGGAGAGGCTGGAGACGCCGGAGACGTCCACCGAGATCGGCAGGCCGGTCCCCGCGGCCATCGCCGGCGAGACGTACAGCGTCCGGCCGTCGCCCACCACGCTGAAGACCGCCTGGCCCATGCCGGCGGCGGCCCGGTCGTCCACGCCGACGACCGCCGAGAAGGTCGTGTACGCCCCCCCCAGGGGGATCGTCACGGTCGAGTCGTTCGACGTCCCCAGCCCCTTGGCGTAGGAAACGCCGCCGAGGCTGATCGAGCCCGCGCCGGACCCCGCGTCGTAAACCCCGTTCTTCACGAACGGGCCGCCGGCGATCGCCGCGACGTCGGCCGCGTCCTTCTCGGGGAACGTCTGAAAGACGGTCGGCGTCGTCGCGGTCGTCGTCGTCGGCGCGAACCGGGTGGCGACGTCGGCGGCCTGGGCGGCGGTCAACGACGCCGGGTCCACGTTCGACCGCCAAAGCGCGAGATCCCGGGCGTCGACCCGGCCGTCGTGGTTGAAGTCCCCCTGATTCCACCAGACCCCGTCGCGGTCCATGTTCGCGGCGATGATCTGGAAGTCGGCGTAGTCGACCGCGCCGTCGCCGTCGGCGTCGCCCGGCGCGAGGATCGTGCTCATCACGGCGTCCCAACGCGGGCTGCCGGTCGTCGCGGAGAGGGGCCTCAAGCCCCAGAAGCCGACGGAGTCGAACGCGGTGAAGTACGAGATGAAGTCCCCGCCGGCCGCCGTCCAGGCCGCGGCGTACTTGCGGTAAAGATCGTACATCCTCGCGTCCGCGACCACGGCGGCCTTGGCGGTCGCGTCGCGCACGGAAGCCGGATGCACCCCCGACTCGTAGGCGCCCAGCGGCAGGCCGTAGGCCGCGGCGACCTGCGCGTTCTGCCGGATGCGGTCCGCCATCACGTCGATCTGGGAGTACATCGACGCGACCAGGGCGTTCACGTCGGTCGACCCCCTCAGCGAGTAGGCGACGTCCACGTAGGGGGCGATGGCGACCGCCTTGAAGATCGTCGCGGGATCGCCCATGACGCGGGCCACCGCGGCGAGC
The DNA here is from genome assembly GCA_937907525.1 of uncultured Planctomycetales bacterium. Classification (GTDB taxonomy): domain Bacteria; phylum Planctomycetota; class Planctomycetia; order Isosphaerales; family Isosphaeraceae; genus Paludisphaera. The sequence continues at coordinate 2,901 of CALCIB010000392.1, forward strand.
GCCTGGGACTGGTAGTTGGGGACGGCCGCCCAGCCCGCGAACACGGGGATCACCCGGTCGGAATCGGCCCCGAACTCGGCGCGGAACGCCTGGGAGACCCGCGCCGCCTGAAACCCCGTCTCCTCGGCCACCCGGTTCATGTCGCTCGTGGCCGTCACCCTGGGATCGGCCTTGGCCATGGCCAGGACCTGGCCGTAAGCCTTGAAGACGGTGTTCCACGTCTCGTTGCTGTACTCGACGTAGACCTTCAGCCCGGCATCGAGATCGCGATGGACGAGCGCCGCCAGGTTCCGGAGGTAGGCGTCGTCGGCCAGGGCCGGCACCGTCAGCCAGAGGTCGTTTCCGGTCTCGTTGGCCAGTTCGATCATCTCCTCGTAGGAGGGCCTTACGATGCCGTCGCCGCTGATCGCGTCGGTCGCCGCCCGCTGGGACCACTGGGAGACCGTCGAATAGTTCGTGTCGGACCAGACCAGGAGGCGGAGGAAGTCGAACGACCGTAGCGAGGCGACGTACTCGCTCGTGTACAGCGGCCCTCCCTCGGAGTAGCCGGGCGCCCAGATGTGGAGGTCGGACATCGGGTTGGAGGCGTCGGTCGAGGCGACCGTCAAGTAGAGCGAGCGATTCGCCGCGGCGGCCCCCACGCCCCCGCCCACCTGGATGACGCCGCGGGTGATCCCGTCGGCGCCGGTCGTCATCGGCCCGGTCAGGGCGCCGACCCCCGAGAAGACGACCGTCGCGTCCCCCTTGTAACTCACCTGGTACAGGCCGTCGGGATAGTTCGCCAGGGACGCGAACGCCGTCGCCGGGGCCAACGCGTAGCCCGCGGGGTTCCTGGGGACCGTCGCGTCCCGCCTCCAGGCGCCGTTCGTGACCCGGCCCCAGCCGTCCATGATCTGGCCGACGTCGGCGAAGACCAGGTCGGGGACCGTCGTGTTCATCGTCGGCGGTTCGGTCCCGACCGCGCTGAGAAGCGTTCGGGCTTCCATGTGATCGAACGCCGGCTTCAAGCCGGCGGCGCGCCTGCGTGCCTTCATGGAGGAAATCTCGCGTCGTCTCTTCGAGGGTGTGAAACGGCCCGTCGCGGGACGAGCCCGGGCCTTCGGCGGCGGGGTAGGTCGAACGGCGACCTGGACGCGCGGGCGTCGGCGCGCGGTCGGCGCGGGCCCGCGACGTATTGATATTTGCTGGGCAATAAGCTTGAGAACTGGTTAGAGTTCGCGAGTCTATCACCTCTGATCCTCATGACAAGGGCCGAGCGCGTTTTCTCGATCCGTGCCAGCATCGATCGACCGGCGCGTCCCTCGCGCCATCGCCCCCCGGTCGCATGCGGCCCGAGGGCTCGGCCGTCGCGCGCCGCCGCGGGCGGCTTCCCCTTCCGCGGCCGACGGACCATAATTCCGATGGAGGGGGGGGCGCCGACGCGTCGACCGTCCCTCATCCCCCCCATGGGATCTTTTCGCGGGGCTCGGGGAACTTTCCTCGGCCCGGAGGCGTCGAACCTTTCAAATGACCAGCGACCGCGACGATGCCAGCTTGGTTGAAGCCTGCCGCGCCGGGAGGACCGAGGCCTACGGCGAACTCGTCGCGCGCCACCAGGACCGCCTCTACCCCATGGTGCTGCGGCTGGTCGGCTCGCGCGAGGACGCCCTGGACGTGCTCCAGGACGCCTTCACGCGGGGGTTCGAGAAGCTGGATCAGTATCGGGGGGGAAGCTCGTTCTACACCTGGATCTACCGGATCGCCGTCAACCAGGCCGTCAGCCGCCTGCGTCGCGGACGCCTCCGCCGGACGCTGCGGCTGCTGGACCTCCGCGGCGGACGACCGATCCACGACCCTCCCGACGAATCGCCGTCGAGCGTCCCGTCCCACGCGGCGGAGCGGGCCGAGCGGGAGGCGATGGTGGAGTCGGCCCTGGCGGCCCTGGAGCCCGACCATCGGGCGGTGGTGATCCTCAAGGACTTCGAGGGCCGACGCTACGAGGAGATCGGCGAGTTGCTGGGGATCCCGGTCGGGACGGTGCGGAGCCGGCTCCACCGCGCGCGCCAGCAACTCCGCCGCCTCCTCCTGCCGCTGGTCGCGGAGGGGCCGTCCGACGCGGCGGCCGTCACGGACGTGGAGGAAGCGTTCCCATAAAAGGCGGAAACCCCCGGCGGCCCGCCGCGGCCGCCGTCTCGCACGACCCCTCGCCCCCCATGGTGGACATGACCGACGAACCGTCCCCCCCGAACCCGAACCTGGCCGACGACGAGCCGCCCCCGGATCGGCGAGCCGCCGCGACTTCCGACCCGGCGGCGCTCGCGGAGCTTCGGTCGCTGGCGGCCGTCCGCGACCTGGTGGCGGGCCTGTCCCGCCCCGCGGCGCCGGACCTTCGCGAGGCCGTGCTCGGGCGGATCGCGGCGCGGCGCCGACGTCGGCCGCGGACCCGCGCGGCGGTCGCCGCGACGCTCCTGGCCGGTTGCCTGGCCGCCTTCGCGGTCGGCCGCGGCCGCGCGCCGCGGCCCGTCGCCGCGCCGCCCCCGTCGCCCGCGACGGTCGTCGCGGCGGTCGCTCCCGCCGCCCCGGCCGTCGTCGAGCCGGCCGCGCCGACGCCCACCCGCGCCCCGGTCGTCGCGCGGAGGTTCGTCGGGCCGCCGGACGAGCGGCCGGCGCTCGTCCGCCGCCTGATGGAGCGGGCCGGGCCCGTCCACGTCTTCCTGGCGGCCGACTCGCGGACGATCGACGCCGCCGGGGCGGCCGCCCTGGTCCGGCTCTCGTCGCGCCGCGACTTCCACAGGTTCGACCTCCCCGCCGAGGACGACCGGCCCGCCGCGGCGGTCTTCGTCGCCGTTCTCGACCCCGCCGAACTGCGGACCCTGCGGATGCGGCTGGCCGACGCCCTGCCCGGCGGCGTCCGGGAACGGGAGGCCGATCCGCTCCTTCTGGCCGACCTGGCGCGGGCGGAGACGGCGACGACCCTGCGCGGCGCCCCCGCGGCCGAACTCCTCGTGCCCCGCCGCGAGCTGGCGATCCGAAGCCCCGTCCTCGACGCGCCGCCGGAGGCCGAGCCGGCTCCCGCCCCTCCGGACGTCCCCGCCCCCGCCGAGGCCGCCGACGACCCCGCGACGGTGCTCGTCTGGATCCCCGACGGCGACTGAGGCCGTCGCGGACTTCCACGCCGGGCCGGGACCGGTCATACTAGCCTCCCGCCCGTCGAGGGCGAGCCGAGAGGCCCCGGCTCCCGTCCCGCCCGGAGATCGCCGCGTCGTGTCCACCGTCCCCCAAACGCCGACGAACGCGCCGCCCCGGCTCGTCGTCTCGCTGGCGACCTACAACGAAGCCGAGAACCTCGAGCCCCTGGTCGCCGGCATCCGCGAGTTCGCCCCCGACGCCTCCGTCCTCGTCATCGACGACGCCTCCCCCGACGGCACCGGCGCCGTCGCCGACCGCCTCGCCGCCACCGTCAAGGACGTCGCCGTCATCCACCGCCCCAGCAAGCTCGGCCTCGGCACCGCCACCCTGGAGGCGATGAACCACGCCATCGAAAACCGCTTCGACTACCTGCTCAACATGGACGCCGACTTCAGCCATCCCCCCCGGTTCATCCCCGCGCTCCTGGCCGGCATGGCCGATCACGACGTGATGATCGGCTCCCGCTACGTCCCCGGCGGCGGCGTGGAGGGGGAGTTCAACCTCAAGCGCAAGTTCATGAGCACCGGCATCAACCTCTACGCCCGGACCTTCCTGGGGCTCTCCACTCGCGACAACAGCGGCGCGTTCCGCTGCTATCGCGTCGCCAAGCTCGCCCGGATCGACTTCTCCAGGGTCCGCTCCCGCGGCTACTCGTTCCAGGAGGAAATCCTCTTCTGGTGCCGCCAGGTCGGTTGCCGCTTCGGCGAGACCCCGATCCTCTTCGAGAACCGCCGCGCGGGCGTCTCCAAGATCAACTCCCGCGAGGCCGTCGCCGCGCTCTGGATCATCTTCCGATTGGGACTGGGAAGGCTGCTCGGCCGCGTTTGAACGCGACCGACGCTCGGCGGGGGACGCGATGATCGAGGTCAGTCGGCTTTCCAAGACGTACGGCGCCCTGAAGGCGCTGGACGACGTCTCCTTCGCGATGGGCCGCGGCGAGGTCGCCGGCCTCCTGGGCCCCAACGGCGCGGGCAAGACCACCACGATGCGGATCCTGACGACCTTCCTGGCCCCCTCCAGCGGCCGGGCGGTCCTCGACGGCCGCGACGTGATCGACCGGCCGCTGGAGGTCCGCCGCAAGGTCGGCTACCTGCCGGAGAACGTCCCGCTTTACCCCGAAACGCGGGTCGGCGAGTTCCTCCGCTTCCGCGCCAAGCTCAAGGACGTCCCCCGCGGCCGAAGGCGGCGGGCGATCGCCGAGGCCGTCTCCCGTTGCGGACTGGGGGACGTGGAGGACCGGACGATCGGCCGGCTGTCGCGCGGGTTCCGCCAGCGGGTCGGCCTGGCCGACGCCGTGCTGGCCGACCCGCCGATCCTGATCCTCGACGAGCCGACCGCCGGCATGGACCCGATCCAGGTCCGCGAGGTCCGGGCGTTGATCCGCGAGCTGGGCGAGCGTCACACCGTGCTGCTCTCCACGCACGTCCTGTCCGAGGTCGAGGCGGTCTGCTCGCGGGCCGTCATCATCGCCCGGGGGCGGATCGTCCTGGACGGCCGGCTGGAGGACTTCCAGGCCGCGGAGACGATCCGCGTCGAGGCCCGCGGCCCCGGCGAGGCGATCCGGCGCGCCCTCGCCGGGCTGCCGGGCGTCGCCGCGGCCCGGCTGGAAGGCGAGCGCGACGGCGTCGCCGCGCTCGACCTGACCCCCGCGGCCGCCGCCGACCCGCGCGAGGCCGTCTCGGCCCGGCTGGCCGCCGACGGCTGGCCGCTTCGGACCCTGGAACGCCGCCGCCCCTCCCTGGAGGAACGGTTCGTCGCCGCCGTCAACCGCGTCGACCTGGACGCCATGAGCCGGGAGGCGGGCTGACCCATGCGACACGCCCTCACGATCGCCACGCGCGAACTGGCCTCGTTCTTCCTGGGCCCCACGGCGTACCTCGTCTTGCTGGGCTTCCAGGTCGTCGCCTTCTTGAACTTCTGGGAGTTGGTGGAGTCGCTGGCGAGGCCCCAGGTGGAGTTCTCCAGCCTCCGCGACCCCATGAGCGCGTACGTCTCCGGCAGCACGCCGTTCTGGTTCGCGATCCTCGTGGCCGTCCCGGTCCTGACCATGCGGCTGTTGGCCGAGGAGAACCGCTCCGGGACCATCGAGACCCTGGCGACCCTCCCCGTCACCGAGGCGGAGATCGTCGTCGGCAAGTGGCTGGCCGGCCTGGCGATGTACCTGGCGCTCCTGGTCCCGTTCGCGATCTACCTGCCGTTCCTTTATCATCAGGGAAGATATCCCTTCGACGTCGGCCCGCTTGTAAGCCTGGGGATCGGCCTGACGACGATGGGGATGGCGTTCACGGCGATCGGCCTGTTCTTCAGTTCCTTGACCCGCAACCAGGTGGTGGCCGCGGTCTGGACGTTCACGGCCCTGTTCGTCCTGGTGGTGATGACGCTTTTGGTCTCGTACTTCCCCGCGGCCCGAGGCTGGACCGGCTGGGCCGACGCGGCGCGGTACGTCGCGGTGATCCACCAGATCCACGAATGCGCGCTGGGGAGGCTGGACTTGCGGGTCGTCGTCGCGCATCTGTCCGTCTGCGGGTTCGCGTTGTACGCGACCGCGGCGCTTTTGGCCGCGAGGCGGGGATGCTGACCCGCGGCGCCCGGAGGGGGACTCGCCCATGACCTCGCCGTCCGACGCCTGGGGGTGGCTGGACCGTCCCGAGCCTTGGCTCGTCGTCGCGGCCGTCGTGGCGATCCCGCTGGCGGTCTGGGTCCTGAAGGCCGCGCCGACCGCAGCCGCGGAGGACGACGCGACCGAGCCGCCGCCGACTTCGTACCGCGACCGGGTCTTCGCCGGGGTCGCCGTCGGACTGGCGTTGATCGTCCTGGGCGCGTTCCTGGCCGTTCGGCACGGCGTGGCGTGGTCGTCGCCGGCCTTCGCCGCGGGCTTCGCCCTGGTCGCGAGGCTGATCGCGATCAACGACCGCTACCGCCACGTCAGCCCCGCCCTCCGGCGGACGACGACGCTGGCCCGCGCGGGGTTGAACGCCACGTTGGTCGCCGGCTTCCTCCTGGTCGTCAACGTGATCGCGTACCGCTACGGCGGCCCGGCCCTGGACCTCACCCGCGAGCGGACGTACTCGCTCTCCAGCCAGAGCCGCAACCAGTTGGAATCGCTCGACGTCCCGGTCGTCTTCCATCTGGTCCACGGCCGAAGCGCCCTGGCGCGGCGACGCGAGGACCGAGTCGCGCAACTGCTGGAACTGTACCGCGCGGCCCGGCCCGACCTGGCGAGGGTGGAACGGCTGGACCGCTACGCCGAACTGGCGCGGGGCGACGAACTGGCCGAACGGGCGCCGGAGTTGACGATGATGCCCGGCGGCGGCGTCCTGATCGAGTACGGCGAGGGGGACCAGGCGCGGTTCGCGACGATCGGCAACCAGGAGATGTTCCTGGCCGAGGGGCCCGAGTCCGGCGACGGGGTCGGCGTCTACGCCTCGGAGTTCCGGGGCGAGGACGCGATCACCTCGGCCTTGATCCGACTCCGCGAGGGGGTCGCGACGCGGATCGGGTTCACCGTCGGCCACGGCGAATCCAGCCCCGACCGTCCCGCGCCGGCGGGCTCGGGGATCGCGCGCTGGACGGCGCGACTGGAGGCCGCGGGATGCGAGGCCGCGCCGGTGAACCTGCTGGAGGGCCCGGTCCCCGAGGACGTGGAGTTGCTGATCGTCGCGGGCCCCAAGGAGGCGTTCAAGCCCCACGAGGCCGCCCGGATCCAGGAGTACGCCGACCGCGGCGGCCCGGTGCTGGCCTGCCTGGACGGCTCGGCCCCGACCGGGCTGGAGGCGTTCCTCAAGTCGTTCAACCTGGAGTTGGGACCCGGCCGGCTGGTCGACCCCCGACTGAACCTCGACGGCCGCGCGTCGTTCGTCTTCTGCCCGCCGGAGCCGGGGCTTCGACACCCCCTGACCGACGGCCTCGCCGGCGACCGCGCGATCCTGATCGTCGACGGCTCGCCGATCCGGTTCGTGGGGACCGAGGGGGCGGCGGACCCCTCGCCGGCTTCGATCAACTCCCGGATGCTCCCCGCCGCGGTCCTGCGGAGCGGCCCGTCGTCGTGGATCGAGACCGACCCCGACGCCTCGCCGCCGGCGTTCGACAAGGACGAGGACCGACCGGGCCCGGCGGTCGCGGCCGCCGCCGTCGCCGAACGCGCGGCGACGCCCCCGAACGCCCCCCCCGCGGAACCGAAACCCCGATTGGCGCTGATCTCCAGCAAGGCCGTCGGGACCGACGCGGCCGTCGAGACCGAGCCGACGAACCTCGATTTGTTGATGAACGCCGTCGCCTGGCTCCGCGGTCGGGGAGACTCGATCGGAGTGCCGGCCAAGGTCCATTCGGCCCTGACCCTGGTCGCCGATCCCGGCCTTCGCCGGCGGCTGGTGCTGGCGCCGACCGTCGTGGCCGCCGCCTGCCTCGCCGGCCTCGGCGCCCTGGTCTACATGATCCGCCGCGATTGACCCGCGGCCGATTCTTTCCTCACGCCGTTCAAAATTTCAAGAAGTGTAAAATCAAATATCCCTTCTCCCCTTGTGGGAGAAGGTGGCCGAAGGCCGGATGAGGGGGGGCGTTTCCAGAGGCTTCCGGTCACGCGCCCCTCATCCGCCCCTCCGGGGCACCTTCTCCCACAAGGGGAGAAGGAAGGATTTCCACTCGCTCCTTTTCGTCTTCGGCACGGGGCCCCTCGTCCAAAACCATGCGCGGATCCAAATCGACCTACCTCCTGCTGGCCGCCTTCCTCGCCGCGCTCGTGACCTTGTGGGGCCTTGAGCGGGCGGGGGTGCGCACCGAGGCCGAGCGGCTGCGGCGTCGCGACCGGGTCTTCCCCGACCTGATTGACCTGGAGCAAACCGACGTCAAGCGCGTGGAGATCGCCCGCGACGGCGAGACGCTGGTCTTCGACCGCCGCGGCCGCGGGCGGTGGACGCTCGCCGATCCTCCGGGAGTCGACGCCGCGGCCGAGGAGGTCGAGCGGCTGATCGCGACCGTCCGCGGACTCCGCGCGTCGCCCGAGGCGGGGGAGGTCGACGGCCCGGCGTCCTCGTTCGGCCTGGCCCCGCCGGAGGCGACGATCCGGCTCTGGAACGATCCGGCCGCGTCGCCGCTGGCGACGCTCGAAGTCGGCCGCGCGACGGGTCGGGAGCGGTTCGTCCGGCCGGGTCCCGACGGCCCCGTCGCGGTCGTCACGGCGCGGACGCTTTCGGCCCTGGAGCGCCCCGCCGTCGCCTGGCGCGAGACCGCGCCGGTCCCCTCGCGAGTCTTTCCGATCACCGGCGTCGCGATCCGCCGCGACGGCCTGGACGCGACCGTCGACCGCACGCGCCGCGGGACGTGGCGACTGACCGCGCCGGTGGAATTCCCCGCCGACGACCGTCGCGTCGAGCGCCTGTTGGAAGCCCTGGCCGCGCTTCGCGTCGATCCCGAGACGGGCGGGTTCGCCGCCGACCGCGTCGCCGACTTCGCCCCCTACGGCCTCGACCCTCCCTCGGCGACGATCGCGTTGAAGCCGGCCGCGGCCGGCGCCGAGCCGCTCGTCCTGGCGGTCGGCGCGTCCCCCAAGGACCGGCCCGACGACGTCTTCGTCCGCCTGGAAGGGCGCGACGACGTGATGATCGTCCCCGGCCGTTTCCGCCGCGACCTTCCCGAAGCCCTGAACGACCTCCGCGACCGCCACGTCGCCGACGTCGACCCCGCGACCGTCGGCCGGATCGAGATCGACGCCCCCTCCGGGTCGTTCCGCCTGGAGCGCGACCGCGAGGGCTGGTCGCTCAGCGCCCCCGTCGCCGCCCGCGCCGACCGGGCCAGGGTCGACGCCCTGCTCAAGGCGGTGGAGGATCTGCAGGCGTCGGAATTCCACGCTCCGGACGCCGTCGGCGATCCGGGGTTGGATCCCCCCCGGTATCGGCTCCGGCTCTGGACGGCGAAGGCCGATTCCGGGCCGGCGTTCGCGCTTGCGATCGGCCGCCACGACGCCCTCCTCAAGACGGTCTTCGCCCGCGTCGCCGGCGATTCGGCGGTCCTCGCCCTGCCGGATCGGTTCCTCCCGGCCTTGCCGACGACCGCCCTCGCCTTCCGCGACGCGGCCTTGCCGACGGTCCAACCGGCGAGCGTCTCCCGACTGACCATCGCCCGGCCGGGGCGGACGACCGTTCTGGAGCCGGCCGACCCGTCCGGAGCGCCGAACCGCTGGCGGATGACCCGGCCCGTCGCCGCCGACGCCGATCCCGCCGCCGTCGCCGCGGCCCTCGCCCGGCTGTCCGAGCTGCGCGCGTCGCGGTTCGTCGCCGACGTCGACGCCGACGCCGACCTCGCCCGCTTCGGCCTGGACGAGCCGATCCTGGAAGTGCGCTGGGAGTCGTCGATTCCGCCGAACGGCGCCCATGCGTCGTCGAGACGCCTCCGCGTCGGCGCGGCGACGCCGGAGGATCCGTCGCGACACTACGGCGTCCTGTCCAACGTCCCGGCGGTCTTCACGATCGACGCGGAGTCGCTGGCGCCGTTCGGCGCCGAGTTCCACGCGACCCGCGTGCTGTCGTTCCGCGCCGAGTCCGTGCGTCGCCTCAAGCTCCGCTCGGAGACGAAGACGCTGGCCTACCGCCGCCGGCCGCGGCCGGGAGGCGGTCCCGCCGGCTGGGCCCCGGAAGCCGGCGCGCCCTCGCGCGGCATGGACCTCTCGCGGTTCGACAGCCTCGTCGAAGCGCTCGCGGACCTGCGCGCGATCCGCTTCATCCAGTACGAGGGCCCACTCCCCCCCGGCGCCGGCCTGGAGTCGCCCCGGCTGACCGTCGACGTCGAGGTGGAGGGTCGCGACGAGCCCGTCCGACTCCGCGTCGGGTCGAATTTCCTCCGCTCCTGGGTCTGCGCCGCGACCGGCGACGCCCCCGCGGGCCCGGCGTTCCTGCTTCAAGCCCCCGCCTGGGAGGCCCTGATCCGGGAAGTCGAGGGGGGCCTGCCGCCGATCCCCGACGACCCGTTCGCGCCGCCTCCCCCGAACCCGGCGAACGGCTGATTTCGGAATCGCCCGCGTCGGGCGTGATTTCGTATAATGGTCGGTGGAATCCGGATCGCCCGCCCGCGGAGTCGTCTCGTGCTGCACATCGTGAAGTATCCCCATCCGGCCTTGCGCTACGCCTCGCGTCCCGTGGAGCGGATCGACGGGGAGTTGAAGGACGTCGTCGGCGCGATGTTCGCGTTGATGTACGAGGCCAAGGGGGTCGGGCTGGCGGCGAACCAGGTCGGCCTGCCGTTCCGCTTCTTCGTCCTGAACGTCACCGCCGACCCCGAGCGAAAAGACCAGGAGCTGGTCTTCATCAACCCGGAGATCGTCAAGCGCCACTCCTGGGAGGACGAGGAGGAAGGCTGCCTGAGCCTCCCCGGGCTGTACTCGAAGGTCCGCCGGCCCAGGAAGGTCAAGGTCCGGGCCTACGACCTCGCCGGCCGGGAGGTGGAGTTCGAGTCCGACGAACTGTTCGGCAGGGCCATGCAGCACGAGACCGACCACCTCGACGGCAAGCTGTTCATCGACTACCTCGGCCCGCTCGCCAGGCACGGGATCAAGGGGAACCTCAAGACCTTCGAGACCGAGTTCCGCGAGGCCCAGAAATCCGGCGCCTACCCCGACGACGCCGAGATCGTCCAACGGCTCAAGGAGATGCCCGCCCCCTCGATCGCCGCGGTCGGGAACCACGAGGCCGCCCCCGTTCCCGACGCCGCGCCCGCCGACGCCTGACCCGAACCGACCCGTTCCCACCCCCGCGCCGGGAGTTCCGCATGGACCAGCCGCTCTCGATCGTCATGCTGGGGACGGGGGACTTCGCCCTCCCCTCCTTCCGCGCGCTTTTGGACGCCGGCTTCCGCGTCCCGACGTTGGTCACCCAGCCCGACCGCCCGCAAGGCCGCAAGCAAGAGTTGCTCCCCAGCCTCGTCAAACAAGAGGCGATCGCCCGCGGCGTGCCGGTCTTCCAGCCCGAGCGCGTCAACGACCCCGAGGCCGTCGAGCGGATTCGGGCGCTCGCCCCGGACTTCCTCGTCACGGCGGCCTACGGCCAGATCCTCAGCGCGGAGTTGCTGGGCGCGCCTCGCGTCGGGGCGCTGAACCTCCACGGCTCAATCCTGCCGGCCTACCGCGGCGCCGCGCCGGTGGCGCGGGCGATCCAGAACGGCGAGACCGAAACGGGCGTCACCGTCATCCAGATGACCCCCCGCGTCGACGCGGGCGGGATGATCGCCGTCGCCCGAACCGCCGTCGACCCGGACGAGACCGCCGGGGAGTTGGAAGCCCGCCTGGCGGCCCTGGGCGCGCCGCTTCTGGTCGAGACCGTCCGTCGCGTCGCCGAAGGGAAGGCCGAGATCCTCCACCAGGACGCCGCGCTGGTCACCAGGGCGCCGAAGCTCCGCAAGGAGGACGGCGCGATCGACTGGACGCTCCCCGCGCGCCGGATCCACGACCACGTCCGTGCGATGCGACCCTGGCCGATCGCCTCGACGACGTGGACGGCCCTTCCCTGGACCCCCAAGGGCCCCTTGCGGCTGATCGTCCACCGGACGACCGTCATCGACGGGTCGGGGAAGCCGGGGACGGTGCTGGCCGCGACGGCCGACGGGATCGACGTGGCCGCCGCCGAGGGGGCCGTCCGACTCTTGACGGTGCAGACGCCGGGGAAGAAGCCGATGCCGGCCGCCGAGTTCCTTCGCGGCCACGCCGTCCGACCCGGCGACGCGATGGGCGAGTGAACCCGGCGCAAGGAGGCCGCCTTCCGAAATGCCGCCCCCCCGCACGATCGCCGTGGGAGACGTCCACGGCTGCTCCAAGGCCCTCGACGCCCTGATCAAGGCGATCGCGCCCGCCGCCGACGACACGGTCGTCATGCTGGGGGACTACGTCAACCGCGGCCCCGACTCCCGCGGCGCGCTCGACGCCCTGGCCGGCCTCCGCCGCCGCTGCCGACTGGTCCCGATCCTCGGCAACCACGACGAAATGCTCCTTCAGGCCCGCGCCTGGCTCCCCAAGAAGACCGCCGCCAAGCGCGCCGACGACGCGCCCGCGCCACCCGCCGGGCGGAACTGGGGCCGGGAGTTGCCAAAGCTCTCGGCCGCCAACATCGCCTTCCTGGAAAGCTGCGTCCCCTACTTCGAGACCGAAACCCACGTCTTCGTCCACGCCGCCTACGACCCGGCCCTCCCCATGAGCCGCCAGCCCGAAATCCTCCTGCGCTGGCATTCGCTGCGCGACGGCGTGCCCCGGGCGCACTACTCCGGCCGCCTGGTCATAGCCGGCCACACCGCGCAGAAAAGCGGCGAGGTCCTGAACCTGGGCCACATCGTCTGCATCGACACCAACTGCCACGGCGGCGGCTGGCTGACCGCCCTGGACGTCGCCTCCGGCAAGCTCTGGCAAGCCGACCGCGGCGGCAAGCTCAGGGGCCGCCGCGGGGCGAAGTGAGGGGGGCTTGAACGTTTGGCGCTACGCCGAACCGCCCCGGCCCAGGCGCGCTCTCGGCACGCCGGGCGTCCGAGATTGGAACTCGATGAACGACCCGTCCGCCAGCCGGTCGGGAAACGCGACCAGACAAGTCCCGCCGGGATTGCGAACCGACCGATAGATGAGACCCTCGAAGGCCCCACACGCATGTGCCGCGTCGCCAAGCCTTTGAGTCGGAGCGTCAGGCACCGTGTACCACTTGCCCGCGAGTTCCTCGGACGTGGTCCCAAGCCGCCTTTGGATCCCCGGATCTCGTAAATCCAGCATCCGCTTCAGATTGAAGCGAACGCCGATTATCACGACCTCGACCGGGGTTTTGACCGATCGGACGCCGCGAGCCAAGTTCGTGTAAAACAACTGATTGCCCTCGCGATGAGCGGTCTCGGCATCGAGCGCGGCGTAGAGACACTTATGAAGATGTCTAGACACCGCGAAACGCGACCCGAATTCAACCTCGTCTCCCGTTGGGCAGCGCAGGGGCGAAGGCATATATGGCGGCAAGAAATATCGCAAGGCGATTGACCGAAAACCGACGATTTTCTTGCTGACGGCCAACCCCTCGCTGTCGAGGGCTCGCAGTTCCGCGTCGAGCGACGTTCGATCAAGCATAGGGAGGGTTCGGCCCCGACAGCGACTCCAGGTATTTCAGAACAGCCTCGGCTTGGCCGGCCTCGATCGCGTCTCTCGGCGTCGTGGGAAACACCGTATCCGTGGAGTCCAGCCATGCGTCCACGGCTTCGTCCGAACCCAAGTGGTCGAGAAGCGAGGCCCGAATCCGATTATAAAAGTCATCGCCGGAATTGGTCGGGCGTGACGCCTTGGCCCGTTTCGCCATGGCGGCAACGTCGGAAGTCGTCCGTTGGGAAACCGACCCATGTCCCGAAACTGCTGGCCCATCGGCCAGACTCGCCCTCTCTGACCGCAACAGATGGGCCGCCGCGTCCCGCAGGGCCGACCGCTGCTTTGAAGGCATGGGCCGAAGAACTTCCCGCCCCTCTGTCGCGCCTTCGATTTCCGCGGGGCCATGCGCCCGCCGGTACTCGTCGGTCGCCCTCTCCGCGAGGTCCTTTATCGCGCCCCGGATTTTTACGAGGCCATGCGACTGAAACAACCCGCCTCGGGTTCTGAGAGGGTTCACGGCGCGAATACGACGAAGGGCGATCTTCGACTGCTTTTTCAACTCGCGCTTCTCTTCGTTCGTCGGCAAATTCCCCATGACCATCATCCACCGCCCATCGATAAAATCGGGGGGACGGACTCCAACGTCAAGGTTGTCATTTGACTCCTCCCACCATGTGTATTCTATACCGCGTGGCATCGCCCGTCGCCATCATTCGTTCGGCCTCCCACGGTGCGGGTGTGCGTCTCGAAAGTAGGTGGGAAATCGGATACAAAGGAGGGCGTCGAT
>CALCIB010000393.1 GCA_937907525.1 uncultured Planctomycetales bacterium
GGGGGACGACGCGCGGGACGACCGTTGGAATTCGCGGAAGCCCGTCCGGGAAGCCTTGGACGTCGACGGCGTTTTGGCTCGTCCCCCCTCATCCGGCCCTTCGGGCCACCTTCCCCCGCGAGGGGGGAAGGACGTTATGGCGGCCGCGACGCGCTTATGGGACAGACTCTCAGCGAATTCCGGCGGCCTTCTTGCGTGTCGTCCCCCTCATCTGACGCCTTCGGCGTCTGTCTTCCCCCGCGAGGGGGGAAGACCGTGATGGACGCCTTTTACCGATCATGGGACGGACTTTTAGATTAGGAGATCGCGAGGCCAGACGCCATGAGCAAGCCGACGCTGAATTCCTCCGATCTTCGCGAATGGGAGAAGCTCGCGGCCGAGTCCGCCCCCGGCGGCAAGGTCGAGAACCTCGTCTGGACGACGCCGGAGGGGATCGACGTCAAGCCGTTGTACACGGCGCGCGACGTCGCCGGCCTGGAACACGCCGACACCCTTCCGGGCTTCCCGCCGTTCGTCCGCGGTCCCTGGGCGACGATGCACGCCGGCCGTCCCTGGACGATCCGACAGTACGCGGGCTTCTCCACCGCCGCGGAGTCCAACGCTTTCTATAAACGGATCCTCGCCGGCGGCGGCCAGGGGATCTCCGTCGCCTTCGATCTGCCCACCCACCGCGGCTACGACTCCGACCACCCCCGCGTCCGCGGCGACGTCGGCAAGGCGGGCGTCGCCGTCGACTCGGTCGAGGACGTGAAAGCCCTCTTCGACGGCATCCCGCTGGATCGCGTCTCGGTCTCCATGACCATGAACGGCGCGGTGCTGCCGGTGCTGGCCGGTTACCTCGTCGCCGCCGAGGAGCAAGGGGTATCGCTCGACCGACTCTCCGGGACCATCCAGAACGACATACTCAAGGAGTTCATGGTCCGCAACACCTATATTTATCCTCCCGGCCCGTCGATGCGGATCGTCGCCGACGTCATCGAGTACGCGGCGCGGAGGATGCCCCGGTTCAACTCGATCTCGATCTCCGGCTACCACATGCAGGAGGCCGGCGCGTCGCAGGCGCTTGAGCTGGGGCTGACGCTCGCCGACGGCAGGGCCTACGTCGAGGCGGCCCTGGCGCGGGGTTTGAAAGTCGACGAGTTCGCCGACCGCCTCAGCTTCTTCTTCGGGATCGGCATGAACTTCTATCTGGAAGTCGCCAAGCTCCGCGCCGCCCGGTTGCTCTGGTGGCGGATCATGAAGGGGTACGAGCCTAAGAATCCCAAGTCGCTGATGCTGCGGACGCACTGCCAGACGTCGGGGTGGTCGCTGGCGGCCCAGGACCCGTACAACAACGTCGTCCGCGCGACGATCGAGGCGATGGCGGCCGTCTTCGGCGGGACGCAGTCGCTACACACGAACTCGTTCGACGAGGCCGTCGCGCTTCCCTCCGACTTCGCCGCGCGGATCG
This sequence comes from uncultured Planctomycetales bacterium, assembly GCA_937907525.1. Classification (GTDB taxonomy): domain Bacteria; phylum Planctomycetota; class Planctomycetia; order Isosphaerales; family Isosphaeraceae; genus Paludisphaera. The sequence continues at coordinate 1,451 of CALCIB010000393.1, forward strand.
CCCGCAACACCCAGCTCATCCTTCAGGAGGAAACGCATATAAGTTCAGTCGTCGATCCGTGGGGCGGCTCGTACATGATGGAGGCCCTGACGCGGGAGGTCGCCGGGAAGGCGTGGGAGGTGGTCGAGGAGGTCGAACGGCAAGGCGGCATGGTTCGGGCGGTCGAGTCCGGCTGGGCCAAGCGGAGGATCGAGGAGTGCGCCGCCGAGAAGCAGGCGCGGATCGATTCGGGCCGCGATCCGATCATCGGCGTGAACAAGTACCAGCCCGACGACGACCCTCCGATCGCCGTTCGCGAGATCGACGACTCGGCCGTCCGCGAGGTCCAGACCGCGCGGCTTGAGGAGTTGCGCGCCCGTCGCGATTCGGCGGCGGTCGCCGCGGCGCTCGGCGAGTTGACCGAGACGGCCCGCTCGGGCGCGGGGAACCTGCTGGAGGCGACCGTCAAGGCCGTTCGCCTCCGGGCGACGGTCGGCGAATGTTCCGACGCGCTTGAGAAGGTCTGGGGACGGTATCGCGGCGACGCCCCGGTGATCACGGGAGTCTACGGCATGGCGATGGGCGAGGACCGCGGGTGGAGGGGGCTGAAGGCCGAGGTCGACGCCTTCGCCGAGCGCGAGGGCCGACGGCCCCGCGTGATGATCGCCAAGCTCGGCCAGGACGGACACGACCGCGGCGCGCGGGTGGTCGCCGCGGGGCTGGCCGATCTGGGCTTCGACGTCGACGTCGGCCCCCTCTTCCAGACGCCCGCGGAAGCGGCGCGGCGGGCCGTCGCCGACGACTGTCACGCCGTCGGCGTCTCCACCCAGGCCGCCGGCCACAAGACGTTGGTCCCGGAGTTGATCGCGGCGCTTCGAGAGCAGGGCGCCGGCGACGTGTTGGTCTTCGTCGGCGGGGTCGTCCCGGTCCAGGACCACGAGTTCCTCCGCGTCGCGGGCGTCGCCGACGTCTTCGGCCCCGGCGCGCCGATCCCCGACTGCGCCCGCCGGATCCTGGAGGCGATCCGCGACCGCTCCCACGCCTGACGCGGCCGGACGTTTCGTGTATCCTGACCGTCACGGATTTTGGGAGGACGTAAACGGTCTTCCCCCCTCGCGGGGGAAGACAGACCGCGAAGCGGTCAGATGAGGGGGATGACCAGCAAGGACGCCGTTGACATTCGCGGAGGCCCGCCCCGCGGACGCTTGATTCCGATGGCTTCCTTGCTCGCCCCCCTCATCCGGCCCTTGGAACGATGCCGAAACAACTTCCCGGAAATCTTCCGGGCCAACTCGCTTGGATCCAAGACGCGAGACCGTAGGATCAAACGGCCCGTGTCCTCTCCCGAGAGGACCATCCACAGATTTCCCAGATTGACGCAGATTCGGATCGGACAATTTAAGGTAATTTGTGTTAATCTGAGAAATCTGTGGATGGTTTTCCCGGATCGTTCGCGGGAAATTGTTTCGGCATCGTTCCTCGGGCCACCTTCCCCCGCGAGGGGGGGAAGGCCGTTGGCGCCGCCCCCGATAATCCGTGACGATGAGCGTGTATCATGCCTCGGGTCGATCGAACGATTGAGCCGACGGAGGCCCCATGTCGAGCGATCCCGAAGCCGCGAACCCTCCGAGCGAGACGGACCTTGAACCGGCCGACCGGACGCTGGTGGCGGGAGTCCTGGATCGCGAGCCGCGGGCCTTGGCGAAGACGATCACGCTGATCGAGTCCGCCAGGGACGACCACCGCCGCCGCGCCGCGAAGGTGCTCCACGCCCTCGCGCCGCATGCGGGGGCGTCGATCCGACTGGGGATCAGCGGCTCGCCGGGGGCGGGGAAGTCGACGTTCATCGAGGCCCTCGGGTTGGAACTGCTCCGGCGGGGGCGTCGCGTGGCGGTGCTGGCGGTCGACCCGTCGAGCCCCGTTTCCGGAGGCTCGATCCTGGGGGACGAGACCCGGATGGAGCGGCTCTCCGCCAGCGCGGACGCCTTCGTTCGGCCGTCGCCGTCGCGAGGGGCGGCGGGGGGCGTGGCCGACCGCACCCGCGAGGCGGTCACGGTCTGCGAGGCCGCCGGCTTCGACGTCGTCCTGGTGGAGACCGTCGGCTCCGGCCAGGGCGAGACGGCCGTCGCCGGCATGGTCGATCTCCTGGTCCTGATCGAGCTTCCCAACGCCGGCGACGAACTCCAGGCGATCAAGCGCGGGATCGTCGAGGCGGCCGACGCCGTCGTCGTCAACAAGGCCGACCTCGACCCCGCCGCCGCCGAGCGCGCCCGCCGCCGCTTCGCCGGCAAGCCCGTCGCGGTCGTCGCCAGCGCGATCAAGCATCAAGGGATCGGCGAATTCTGGGACGAACTGGAACGGCTCCACCGGGCGCTGGGCGACTCCGGCGGCCTCGCCGAGAAGCGCCGTCGCCAGGCCGTCGCCTGGATGTGGGCGCTGATCGACCTGGGGCTCCGCGACCGTTTCCGCGAACACCCCGCAGTCCGCCGCGAACTGGGGCCGACGACTAGGGCCGTCGCCGAGGGCCGCGAGTCGGCTGCGGCCGCGGCGATCCGCCTTCTGGATTACGTCGCCGCCGACGCCGACTGAACCGACCGGAGCGCGCCTCGTGCAAGACATCGTCCGCCAACTCGACGAGAAACGCGCCGCGGCCCGCCTGGGGGGCGGCGAGAAGCGGATCGCGGCCCAGCACGCCAAGGGGAAGCTCACCGCCCGCGAACGGATCGAGATCCTTCTGGACCCCGATTCGTTCGAGGAATGGGACATGTTCAAGGAGCACCGCTGCATCGACTTCGGCATGGCTGGAAAGACGGTCCCCGGCGACGGCGTGGTGACCGGCTACGGCACGATCAACGGCCGGTTGGTCTTCGTCTTCAGCCAGGACTTCACCGTCTTCGGCGGCTCGCTCTCGGAGTCCCACGCCGAGAAGATCTGCAAGATCATGGACAAGGCGATGGACGTCGGCGCGCCGGTGATCGGCCTGAACGACTCCGGCGGCGCGCGGATCCAGGAGGGGGTCGACTCGCTGGCGGGCTACGCCGACGTCTTCCTGCGCAACGTCCGGGCGTCGGGTGTCGTGCCCCAGATCTCGCTGGTGATGGGGCCGTGCGCGGGGGGCGCGGTCTACTCGCCGGCGATGACCGACTTCATATTCATGGTCAGGGACTCGTCATACATGTTCGTCACCGGGCCGGACGTCGTGAAGACCGTCACCCATGAGACGGTCACGGCCGAGGAACTCGGCGGGGCGTCGGCCCACGCGACTCGCTCCGGCGTCGCCGACCTGGCGTTCGAGAACGACGTGGAGGCCCTGATGATGACCCGGCGGTTCTTCGGCTTCCTGCCGTCGAACAACCGCGAAGGGCCCCCCGTCGTCCCGAGCGACGACCCCGTCGACCGCGAGGAGCCGTCGCTCGACTCCCTGGTCCCCGCCGACCCCGACCGACCCTACGACGTCCGCGAGCTGGTCCTGAAGGTCGTCGACGAGTGGGACTTCCTGGAGCTGGCCCCCGACCACGCCCGCAACATGGTGATCGGCTTCGGCCGGATCGCCGGTCGGAGCGTGGGGATCGTCGCCAACCAGCCCTTGGTGCTGGCGGGCTGTCTGGACGTCAAGAGCGCCGTCAAGGCCGCGCGGTTCGTCCGGTTCTGCGACGCCTTCGACGTCCCCATCGTCACGTTCGTGGACGTCCCTGGGTTCCTCCCCGGCACGGCCCAGGAGCACGGCGGGATCATCAAGCACGGGGCGAAGCTCCTGTTCGCCTTCGCCGAATGCACCGCGCCGAAGGTCACGGTCGTCACCCGCAAGGCTTACGGCGGGGCCTACGACGTCATGTCGTCGAAGCACCTGCGGGGCGACGTCAACTTCGCCTGGCCGTCGGCCGAGATCGCCGTGATGGGTCCCAAGGGCGCCGTGGAGATCATCTTCCGCGGCGAGAAGGACGACCCGGAGCGGATCGCCGCGCGCGAGCGCGAATACCGCGCCAAGTTCGCCAACCCGTTCGTCGCCGGCAGCCGCGGCTTCGTCGACGACGTGATCATGCCGCGCGAGACCCGCCGCCGGATCGCCCGGTCGCTGGCCATGCTCCGGAACAAGAAGGTGGACCGGCCATGGCGCAAGCATGACAATATACCGCTTTAATATAAGATCCTCGCGAGCCTCGGCATGTTCCAGAAGATCCTGATCGCGAACCGGGGCGAGATCGCCTGTCGGATCATTCGGACGGCCCGACGGATGGGGATCGCCACGGTCGCCGTCTTCTCCGAGGCCGACCGCGACGCCCGCCACGTCGCCCTGGCGGACGAGTCGTTCCTCCTGGGGCCGCCGCCGCCGCGGTCGTCGTACCTGGACGTCGACCGGATCGTCGCAGCCTGCCGCGCGACGGGCGCGGAGGCCGTCCATCCGGGCTACGGCTTCCTCGCCGAAAACGAGGCGTTCGTCCGCCGGCTCGAAGCCAAGGGGATCACGTTCATCGGCCCCCCGGCCGACGCCGTCGCCGCGATGGGGGACAAGATCGCCTCCAAACGGCTGGCCCGCGCGGCCGGCGTACACGTGATCCCTGGTTCCGACGGCGAGATCGAGTCGGCTCGCCGCGCCGTGGCGATCGCCCGCGAGATCGGCTATCCGGTGATGATCAAGGCGACGGCCGGCGGCGGCGGCAAGGGCCTTCGGATCGCCCGCGACGACGCGGAGGCCGCGGAGGGCTTCGACGCCTGCCGCGCCGAGGCCCTCGGCGCCTTCGGCGACGACCGCGTGTTCGTGGAGAAGTTCATCGAGCGGCCCCGACATATCGAAATCCAGGTGATCGCCGACGCCTTCGGCCGGACGATCCACCTGGGCGAGCGGGAGTGCTCGCTCCAGCGCCGGCATCAGAAGGTGGTCGAGGAGGCGCCGTCGCCGTTCCTGGACGACGCGACCCGCGCCGCGATGGGCGCGCAGGCCGTCGCGCTGGCCAGGGCCGCGGGCTACCGATCCGCCGGCACGGTCGAGTTCGTCGTCGCGGCCGACCGTTCGTTCTATTTTTTAGAGATGAACACGCGGTTGCAGGTGGAGCATCCCGTCACCGAGATGACGACGGGCCTGGACCTGGTGGAGATGATGATCCGGATCGCCGCCGGCGAGCCGTTGGGGATCGACCAGGCCGACGTCCGCCGGGACGGCTGGGCGATCGAGTGCCGGGTCAACGCCGAGGACCCCTCGCGCGACTTCCTCCCCTCAACCGGCAGGCTCGTCCGCCTCCGTCCTCCCGAGGAGACGGCCGACGCCGTCCGGATCGACTCCGGCGTCGTCGAGGGCGACGATATATCCATCCATTACGACCCGATGATCGCCAAGCTGATTACCCGCGGCCGGGACCGCGGCGAGGCCGCCTCCCGGATGCGCGCGGCGCTCGACGCCTTCGTGGCGCGGGGGGTCGCCACCAACCTCGCCTTCCTGGCCGCCCTGACGCGGGACCTTCGGTTCCTTTCCGGCGACCTGCACGCGGGCCTCATCGCCGAGGCGTTCCCCGACGGCTTCCGCGCCCCCGCCCCGTCCGGCGAGGACGCGCTGATCTCCGCGGCCGTCGCCGCCTACGTCCGTCGCCGCCACATCCGGCGGGCCGTCGGCACCAGCGGCCGGCTCGACGGCCACGCCCGCCGCGTCTCCCGCGACTGGGTCGTCATCTTCCCGGAGGCGCGCTACGAATTGAGCCTTTCCCTGGATGACGGCGATTGCGAGGTCGTCCGCGACGACGCGGTCCACCGTCTGCGAACCGACTGGAAGCTCGGCGATCCGCTCCTACGGGGGACGTGGGACGGCGAGGAGGTATGCGTCCAGGTCGAGAGGATTGGAATCAAGTACCGCGTGGCCCACCGGGGGACGACGGTCGACGCGCTGGTCATGACCCCGCGCGCCGCCGAGTTGCTGGCGTTCATGCCTTGCAAGCCGCCGCCGGACCTGTCGCGGTTCCTGCTTTCGCCCATGCCGGGGCTTCTGGTCGAGGTCGCGACCGTCCCAGGCCGCGCCGTCCGCGCCGGGGAGGTTCTGGCGGTCGTCGAGGCCATGAAGATGCGGAACGTCCTGAAGGCCGACCACGACCGCGTAGTCGCCGAGGTCCTCGCCGAGCCCGGCGAAAGCGTGGCCGTCGATCAGCCGATCCTGCGGTTCGAGTGACCAGGCGGGCGCGTCGCGGTCAGGAGAAGAGCGATTCCACGAAGGCGTCGGCGTCGAAGGGCTGGAAGTCCTCGATGGCCTCGCCGACGCCGACGAACTTGATGGGAAGCTTCATCGTTTGGCGGACGGCGACCGCCACGCCCCCCTTGGCCGTGCCGTCGAGCTTCGTCAGGATCACGCCGGTGGTGCCGATGCTCTGGGTGAAGACCTCGGCCTGTCGGATCGCGTTCTGGCCGTTGGTGCCGTCCAGGACCAAGAGCACTTCGTGCGGGGCGTCGGGGATCTGACGGCCAACGACCGCCACGATCTTCTCCAACTCCCGCATCAGGTGCTTCTGGGTGTGGAGCCGGCCGGCGGTGTCCACGATCAGGACGTCCGAGCCCCGCGCCATGGCGCGCTGGCAGGCGTCGTGGGCGACGCTGGCCGGGTCGGCGCCCGGCGCGCCGCGGACGATCTCGCAGCCGGCGCGGCCGGCCCAGACCGAAAGCTGATCGGCGGCGGCGGCGCGGAAGGTGTCGCAGGCGGCCAGGCAGACCGACTTGCCCTCGTCGCGGAGGCGCTGCGCCAGCTTGGCGATCGACGTCGTCTTGCCCGAGCCATTGACGCCGGCGATCAGGTAGACGGTCGGCTTCCTGGCGGCGACGGCCAGCGACTCGGCGCCCGGCTCGTCCAGCAGTTGTTTGAGTTGGTCCTTGACGAAGGCGACGAGTTGCTCGTCGGCCGTCTTCTCGGCGAACGCCTCGCGGACGGAATCGATGATCCTCCCCGTCGCGACCACGCCGACGTCCGCCTGGATCAGTCGGCCCTCCAACTCGTCCAGGAACTCCTGGTCCACCTTCCGCCCGAACCACGACCGGACGTTGAACAACCGCGCCGTGCGCGCCAGGCCCTTCTTGAACCGCTCCAGAATCCCCTTGATCGCCATGTCCGCCTTTCCATCCGCCGGTTGCGTTCGACCGTTCCGAGCCCCCATTCTAACGTCGGAGGCGGTCGGGCATCAGTCGAACCGCCCGCCGGTCTCGCCTCCGGGGACCGGGGCGCGATAGACCGCGATCGTTCCGTCGTCGGTCATGGCGATCGGGCGGACGTCGTCAAGCGCCCGGAAGAAGCCTTCCGGGCCCCAGGGGCCGTGCTGGAGCGAGGCCGACACGGCGACGTAAGGGGTCGTCGCCGTCTCCAAAGGCGGCGGCGCGGGCCACGCGCCCACGGCGTCGACGACGTGACGGACCCCCGCGACGCCGTAGACCGACGGGTCGACGTCGCCGAAGTAGTACAACGTCAGGTCGCGGAACTCCGGACGCGCGTCCTGAAGCCGCCTCAGCGCCCGTAGGCCCTGGCCCCAGTCGAGGTTCGAATCGGCCAGCACGAACCGGCCGCCCGACCGGCCGCCGGCCAGGACGTTGAAGTACGTCAACTCGTCGGGGAACGCGCTCGCCACCGCGACGACCTGACCCGAGAAGGCGAGCGCCAGGACGACGCCGCGGGCCCTCCGCCCTCGCGGCGATCCGCCCTCGTCCCGCCGCGCCAGCCGCGAGAGCCAGACGATCGCCAGCGGCGCCATCGGCAACAGATAGCGCGCGCCGTAGTTCCGCGTCGATCCGGCGGAGGCGATCGCGAAAAACAAGAGCATCCCCAGCAACGCGATACGATCGGGCTCGCGGGTCAGACAGGCGCGAAGGCCGTCGCGCCGGAGCCGCGCCGCGGCCAGCAGCCAAACGGCCAGCGGGACCTTCACCGCCAGGGCGACGAGGTAGTAATACCGCCACCCCCACAATCGGCGCTCGCCCAGTAGATAGCTCGGCCCGCCCGTCGCCTGGTGTCGCGTCTGGGTGGCGAACCCCACCCAGTCCTGGGGGATCGGGACCTCGTAGGCCCGCGCGACCAGCGACCCAAACCGTCCCGAAGCGCTGGGGTGCTCGCCGACGACCGGGCTCGGGGGGAGCGTCGCGAAGCCCGTCAGCGCGAAGTCGGCCGCCAGCATCGCCGCGACGAATCCGACCATGGCGAGGGCCTTGCGGATCGTCCGCCGGGGACGGTCGCGGAGCCACCAGACCGCGGCCAGGATCGGCGGGTAGACGATCGCCGTGAACTTGAAGGCGAACGCCAGGCCGCAGAGCGCGGCGGAGATCCAGAACCAGCGGCGACGGCCCGTCGTCAGGAACGACGCGAAGGCCAGGAACGCCGCGGCGGTGGCGGTCGTCAGCGGCGCCTCCATCGTCACGAGCGAGCCGTGCGCGATCAGGTTGGGGCTCAGCGCGTACAGCCAGGCCGCGAAGACCGCCCCCGCCGCGCCGTTGAGCCGTCGCGCCCAGAAGGCCGTCAGACCGAGCCCCGCCAGCCAGATCCACGACGCCCCCAACCGCGCGATCGGCAGCAACTCGGCCTGAAGCCGCGGCTGATCGGCGATCAGCTCGTCTCGGCCGGCGAGGTCCAGAGCCAGGAACGTCGGCGCGAGCTGGACCTTCCAGAACAGGTTGGGCGAGCCCATCCGGGTGATCCCGACGGCGTCGCCGGATCGCCACCATCGGGACGCGGCGTTCAAATAGGTCGTCTCGTCGTAGGTCGCGGACGAGGAGACGGCCGCGGCGGCGACCAGGAGCCAGCCGACGACCGCCGCCGCCAGAATCGCGACCGTCGGGCCGCCCGGCCGCACGGGTCAGTCCGCCTCGGCCCGGCCGCGCTCCAGCGCGGCGACGAGCCGGGCGACCGCCAGGGCGTCTTGGATGGTGGGCGCCGCGGAGGGCTCCCCGACGACGAGCCGGTAAAACTGGTCGTTGAGCACGTCGCCGACCGTCGGATCGACGGGGAGGCGTTCCTCGTGAGGGCCCTCGGCGTCCCACCAACGGACGCGGTCGGGCATCTCCACCCAGGCCGCGCCGCGCTCGGCGAACACCTGGAACCCGGAGGGAGGGAGGAATCGATCGGCCTCCCCCCACTCGCCGCGATGATAAAGGCCGAAGGAGACCTGGGCCGTCGCGCCGTCGGGGAAGCGGGCGGTGAAGGAGTCGAAGTCCAGGTCGCGATCGTCGCCCGCCGTCGCGCGACGGGACAGCACCCGCGCCCCGGCCGCCGAGACGGCCGTCGGGTCCGCCCCCAGGACGAACGCGCACCAGTCGAGAAGATATCCGCCCGGGTCGACCGCCAGCGGCGCCGACGCGATCCGCGTGCCGGGGCCGGGCTGGGCGTAGCGGTCGTAGCCGGAGATCCAGCTTTGGCCGACGATCAGGCGGGGGCGGCCGAGCGTCGTCGCCAGGAGGTCGCGAAGCCGGGTCGTCGCCGGGTAGCAGCGCCGGGCGAATTCGGGCGTGAAGACGACTCCGGACTCGTCGACCCGCGCCGCCAGGCGTTCCAACTCGTCCAGGTCGCCGGCCAGCGGCAAGGCGCAGTAGACGGGTTTGCCGGCCTCGCGGGCCAGGAAGGCCGCGTGCGGGCCGAACCACTGCGAGGCGGTCAGATAGACGACGTCGACGTCGGGCCGGGCGATCAGGGACGCGACGCCGTCGCAGGCCGCGCAGCCCAGTTGTCCGGCCTCGATCTCGGCGCGACGCGCGACCTGGTCGTAAACGGCCGTGACCTGGAAGCGATCCGGGCGCCTCGCCAACGACGGCTTGTGTCGACTCTCCCAAAGCCGGCCCAGGCCGACGACCCCGACCCGCAGCCGTCGCGACCTCGCCGCGTCGTCCAAGACTCCGCCTCCCGACCCATCATCGCTCGACCGCCCGCCCTGGGCCCAGGCCGCCCTAAGAGCTTAGCAACTCGCCGTCCGCCCGACCATGCGTAACGCCCGGCGGTCGACGAGTCGGCGATCTCATTCCGGGTCGATCCCGCGCTCGCGCAGCAGCGCCGCCAGCCGTTCGGCCCGCTCGCGATCGGCGCGGGCGCGGGCGTCGGACTCCTCCCGAAGCCGACGCTCGGCGTCGACCCGCTCGCTCAAGGCGTCGACTTGATGCTCGGCGTCGGCGCGAAGCCGACGCTCGGCGTCGACTTGATGCTCGGCGTCGGCGCGGAGCCGACGCTCGGCGTCGACCTGATGCTCGGCCTGACGACGACGACGACGCTCCGTCTTGGCGATCCGGCGCGCCGTCTTGGCGATCCGGCGCGCCGCCTCCTCGTCCTTGGCCAACTCGCCGAAGGACCGAAACGGCCGGCCGTCGGGTCGGACGATCTCAAGCGCCTCCTTGCGACGGGGGGCGTGGAACGTCACTTCCAGCAGCGGGCTGGTCCAGCCGTCGCCCTTGATCGCCTGGAGACCGTCGGGTCGCCGAATCCAGGCCTCGAAGTCGCCGGCCTCCGACTCCGGATCGTAGAAGTAATACTCCTCGACCCCCCGCGCGTCGTACCGTCGTCGCTTCCGCGCCATCTCCTCGGGCGTGTTCGTGTGCGACGCCACCTCGAAGACCACCTGGGGGACCACGCCCTCCTCGACCCACTCGCGGTATGATCGACGATCGCCGCGGGGGCGGCCGAAGACGACCATGGCGTCGGGGGCCATGACGTCGTGGACGTCGTTCTTGGTCGCGTACCACAAAAGATCGCCGGCGACGAAGACGTCGTCGCGGTCGGCGAACAGAGCGTCAAGCCCCTCCTTGATCGTGACGATCCAGCGGAACTGGGTGGTGCTCTCGGCCATCGGCTTGCCGTCGCTGGACGGGTACTCCGGCTCGTAAGGATCGATGTAGGTCGAATCCCTCGTCGATGGCCGAGGGCCGGGCTGGGCGGCGCTCATGGCGAGGACTCCGGTGGTTCGCGGTCGGCGCGGATGTTCAGTTCGTTTCTATCACGAAACCGTCCCCGCCGCCAGTCGGGCCCGCGCCGTCGCGGTCGTCGCCCAGCAGTCCCACGAGGGCCGCGTCGATCATGTCGGCTCGGGCCAGGCCGCGGAGCAGGGACGGCGGGATGGCCGATTCGCCCCAGAAGGCCCCGGCGAGCTGGCCGCAGACGGCGCCGGTGGTGTCGGCGTCGTCGCCGAGGTTCACGGCGCGGAGCACGGCCTCCTCGAACGTCGCGGCGTCGTGGAACGCCCAAAGCGCCGCCTCCAGCGACTCCACCACCCACCCCGAGCCTCGAACCTCGTCCCGTGTCTTGCGGCGGAAGCTGCCGACGGCCACGTCGCGGATCAAGGGGTGCAACGGCTCGGCCGCGTCGATCCGGGCCAGAGCCGGCCAATCGGGCGAAAGCGCCGCGTCCCGGTCCTCCCCCCTGATCAGGCCCGCCAGCACGACCGCCAGGTAACGACACGCCGAGAGGCAAGACGCGCTGGCGTGGGTCGGCAGGCTGGACTCGGCCCCCAACCGCGCCAGGTCCTCGACCCGGTCGGGATACGAGTCGGCGTAACGGATCGCCACCGGGGCCAGCCGCATGATCGAGCCGTTGCCGCTGGCTCGTTCCTCGGGGTCGCCCGACTTGCGCGCGTTGCGACACCGCTCGAACCGCGACAGGGCCGCGTTGGTCGCGATCCCGACGTCGAAGCAGTGGCCGTTGACCGAGTAGACCCCCATCCGCAGCCATTTCAGGTAACGGGCCGCCTGGTCGTCGAGGTCCCATCCGACGGTCGCCAGGCTGTCGGCCAGGGCCAGGGCCAGGCTGGTGTCGTCGGTCCACTCCCCCGGCGCGAGCCCGTGCGGGCCGCCGCCGCGATAGCCCTCCACCGGCGGGAACGTCCCTCGGGCGTGGAACTCCACCGCCGCGCCCAGGGCGTCCCCCACCGCCAGCCCCGTCAAGGCCCCGCGGCTTCGGTCCCTGATCGCGAGTTCCGCCGATTCCGATTCCATGTCCGATTCCCCGCCGATCCTCGATGGACGGTCGATTCCGCTCGCCCCGCCCCCACCACTGTGGATGCGGAAATCCGGCCTGGCAAGCATGTTGCCCGGAATCAACTCAATGAGGGAGGCGGGCAGAACTTCCCCAGCACGGCGGGGCGGCGGGCGCCGGTGACCGTCGGTAGCGACGTCGGCAGGCCGAAGAGGGCCTCGTGGGCCAGCACGGCGAACGCCATCGCCTCGCGGGCGTCGCCGGGGACGCCACGGTCGTCCCCCAGAAGCAACCGGGCCGGGGCGAGCAACTCGGCCAGCCGGTCGAAGAGGGCGGGGTTCCTCACCCCCCCGCCGGTGCCGATCACCTCCGCCACCGGCGGCACGAACCGGGCGAAGGCGTCGGCGACGGTCCTGGCCGTGTACTCGGTCAGCGTCGCCATTAAATCGGCGTCGAACCGACCCAGAAGCGCGCCGGCGCGGGCGACGAACTCGTCGCCGTACATCTCGAAGCCCGTCGACTTCGGCGGTCGCCGCGCCAGAAAGGCGTCTTCGGCCAGGAGCCGATCCACCAGGGCCCGGTCGACGCGCCCCGCCCGCGCCAGCGCGCCGTCGCGGTCGCAGGCGAGCGTTCCGCCGGAGATCCGACGGGCGAGGCGGTCGAGCAGGGTGTTCGCCGGGCCGGTGTCGAAGCCGAAGACCCGCGACGGGTCGGGGTCGAGCACGGTGACGTTGGCGATCCCTCCCAGGTTGAGCACGGCGCGACGCGCGGGGGGGGAATCGGGCTCGCCGGGGGCGTAGAGGACGACGTCGGCGAACGGCGAGATCGGCGCCCCCTCGCCGCCGGCGGCGACGTCGCGCATCCGGAAGTCGGCGATCACCAGCGCCCCGGTTCGCTCGGCCAGGACGTCGCCGTCGCCCACCTGGAGCGTCGCGCCGATCGCGCCCGGGACCGAACTGTGATGATAGACCGTCTGGCCGTGGGAGCCGATCAGGTCGACGTCGCGGGGCGAGAGTCCGGCCCCCGCGACGGTCGCGGCGAAGGCGTCGGCGAACGCCTCGGCGACGCGCACCTGCATCTCGGCGACGTCGCGGACGCCCCAGTTCTTGAGGTCGAGGATCCGCCCGCGGGTCTCGGCCGGGTACGGCGTCTCGGCGTAATGCAGCAGTTCCACCCGCGCCCCGGCCCGCCCGACGGCCGGGAGGCCGAAGCCGGAGACGCGGCAGACCGCCGCGTCGATCGAATCGGCGCTGGTGCCGGAGATCATCCCCACCACCACCCGCGACGGCTTCGCCGTCCGCGCGGCCAGCATCTCGGCGATCGCGCTCATGACTTTCAAGCCTCCCTCATACGTCCCAACGCGCCCGATCCTCGTCGTCGGCCGAACCGTCCCACCCGCGCCGACCGGCGCGACGCGCCTCGGCGCCCCCGGCGCGACTGGGGATTCCCGTGCTTGAGTCGCGTCCCGCCGTGATATAATTATCGACGACGGGGGCGGTCGGAGGAGTCCGCCTCCCAGTCGGCGACCGACCCCGAGTCGGGTCTCTTCTCCCGTCCTCGCGTTCGTCGCGGCCGCTAGACTGATCGACATCCATCGAGATTGCAACAACGGAGCGGCGCGAGCGAACGCCACCCCGATCCATACCGGGTTTCCGCGACGGGACGACCGTCGACGCCGAGGCCGAGAAACCGGCGCCCGACGTCTTCCCCTCCCGCCGCGATCCCCGGTCGCCGGATTCGGATCGATTCGCCGCGGCGCCGCCTCCGACCGGGAGGACGGTCGACCATGCGCCGGATCGGAACCCAACGCTTGGCCTGGTTGCTGGCGCTATCGCTCTCCTGGTCGTTCGCGCCGACCGTCCTCGCGACGGCGGCGGCGCAGGAGCCGACCGCGGCGGCCCCCGTCGAGCGGCCGGCGGCCGACGCGGCTTCCGACGCCGCCATGGATCGGGGGTTGGATCAGGAGCGTCGCAAGAACTGGTCGGGGGCCATCGAGGTCTATCGCGACGCGATGGCGAAATGGCCGGCCCGAACCGACTTCCGCCGTCGGCTGCGGCTTTGCGAGCTGCACTTCAAGCTCGGCAAGCGCTACCACGACGCCAGCTTCCGCAACGTCTTGCTGCGGCTGCCTCGCGAACAGGCCAAGGATCTGTATTCCGAGGTGCTGGAGCGGATCCAGAGTTTCTACGTCGACGCCGTCGCCCTGGAGCCGTTGCTGCGTCACGGGCTGGACAACCTGGAAGTCGCGCTTCGCGACCCCACGTTCCTGGAACTCAACGCCGCCACGACCGAGCCCGCCCGGCTCACCTGGCTTCGCGAGGAATACAGGACGTTGCGGTCCCGGCTGGCCGCGACCGATCGCCAGTCGGCCGTGGACCTGGCCATGCAAGCCGCCGACCTGGGCCGTCGCGGCCTGGGGATCGAGGCGACCCCCGTCCTGCTCGAATTCACCTACGGCGCGTGCGACGCGCTGGACGACTTCACCAGCTACCTGACCCCGGACAAGCTGGAGGACCTCTACGCCATGATCGACGGCAACTTCGTCGGCCTGGGCGTCGAGCTGAAGGGGACGCCCGACGGTTTGAAGCTCATCGGCGTCATCCGCGGCGGCCCGGCGTGGGAGGCGGGCCTGGCCGCCGGCGACCAGATCGTGACGATCGCCGGCCAGCCGGTCAAGGGCCTGGCGCTGGACGACGCCGCCAACCGGCTTCAGGGCGCCGAGGGGACCAGCGTCGAACTTGAGATCCGAAGGCGCGACGCCTCCAGGGCCGTGATCCGCCTGGTCCGCCGCCACGTCGACGTCGAGAGCGTCACCCGCGCCAAGATCGTCGACGAGCAGCGCGGGGTCGGCTACGTCCGTCTCGCCGGCTTCCAGAAAAGCTCCACCGAGGAGCTCGACCAGGCCGTCTCCGGGCTCGTGAACCTGGGGATGAAGACCCTGGTGCTGGACCTCCGCGGCAACCCCGGCGGGCTCCTGAACGTGGCCGTGGACATCGCCGACCACTTCATCGACTCCGGGACCATCGTCACCACCCGCGGCCGGGCGGCCGGTCAGACCCAGGTCTTCCAGGCCGAGGGCCACGCGCGCTGGCGGATGCCGATGTACGTCCTGGTCGACCGCGACAGCGCCTCGGCCAGCGAGATCCTCGCCGGCGCGTTGCAGGAGCACCAGCGGGCCGTGATCGTCGGCGATCGGACCTACGGCAAGGGGTCGGTGCAAAGCATCTTCTCGCTCCGCTCGGCGCCGGCGGGGCTGAAGCTGACGACCGCCAAGTTCTACTCCCCCCTGGACCGGGCCTACAGCGAGCGCGGGGTGACTCCGGACATGCCCGTGAAGGTTCGCGTCGCCGCCAAGCCGGTCGACGGCGTCGAGCCCGACGAGGGCCTGGACGAGTCGCGGCTGGGCGACCCTCGCCTCGATCCGGTGCTGGCCGCCGCCGTCCGGGCCGCCGAGGAAGCGTCGCGGGCCCAGGCGTCCACCCGGTGAATTCCGCCCCTCATCACGACCGACCCGCCCCCGGACTTCCGGGGGCCTTCTCTTTTCCCGACCGTCACGGATTTTGGGGGCCTGAACGAATCTTCCCCCCTTGCGGGGGAAGAC
>CALCIB010000394.1 GCA_937907525.1 uncultured Planctomycetales bacterium
GTCGCATGCGGGATCCGATAAGTGTCGGGTCGTCAGCCCGGTGGGAGAGGGGACGCCGCGCGTCGCTCCGTGCGCTTGGAAAAAGCCATGTCCGCGAGGGGAGAATGCCGTTCCTCGGCATCGCCGCGTTCAGTCGAAGTCGCGGTCGGCCCGAGCCGCCTTCGGCTTCGGTTCGTCGGGGTTCGACGCGGCGAACGCCTCGACGGCGGCGGACCACGCCCCGGCGAGGCGACCGAGAAGGCGCTTGTCGCGGAAGAGACGGACGCCGATCCAGCCGAGAAGCGCCGAGACCGCTCCAAGGGCCGGGATCGCCAGCAGCCGCCCGATCGTCATGGACGGGTGCCCCGTGGCGAGATCGAGGAGGATGCCGACGATCGGCAGCGCCGCCAGCGCCGCGCCATAGAGGAACGCCGACGCGGCCAGCAAGGGCCACGTCGCCCGGAACTTTCGCCTCCGCTCCGCCGCCCGCGCCTCGTCGGCCGGGGACGCCTCGCCTCGGTGGGCGTTCGCGGCCATGGCGCACAAAACCAAAAACATCATAAGAGAAAAATGATTGTCCATCGCGTCCCCCCCCGTAACGCCCCCGGATCGATGTCTTCATCCTCAATCGAAATCGCGATCGACCCGAACCGCCTTCGGCTTCGGCTCGTCCGGCTCCGGCGCGACGAACGCCTCGACGGCGGCGGACCACGCGCGTTCGAGTTTGCGGCGGAGTCGATGGGCGGCGTCGCGACGCAGGACGATCCAGACGAGCAGGGCCCCGGCGGCCGTCGCCCCGTAAAACACCGCGAGCGCCAGGGGGATCGGCGGCACGCCGCGCCCGCCGGCCAGCCGGTGGACGAGGATCAGTCCGTAGAGGGCGCCTCCCCCGAAGACGAACGCGACCGCCGCGGCGATCGCGACGACGACGACCAGCCACGCCAACGGCGACGGTGACGCGAGCCGCCGCCCGTCGGCCCGGGGCGCGTCGGTCCAGGTCCGGTTCCGCCGGTTGGCCGCCACGCTCAGGATGATCAACATCGTCATCAGCCACGTGAACGTCCCGACCATCGCGACCCTCCCTCGAAACGACGCCCGCCCGGCTGGCATTCGCCCCTCGCCGTCGGATATTGGATGGGTCATCCCGAAATCCCCGCCGTCCTGCTCTGTCGAAAACCTAAACACCGGATGATGACAAACATCCCTTCTCCCCTTGTGGGAGAAGGTGGCCGAAGGCCGGATGAGGGGTCGACCGGCGTCGCATCCCGCGTCCGGCCATGACCTTGAAGTCCGGGGCTTTCGGTCGCGCCCCCCTCATCCGCCCCTTCGGGGCACCTTCTCCCACAAGGGGAGAAGGGGGGAGGCGTGCTTGCTCACGGTGGTTTTCGACAAAGCACCGCCGTCCGCTTTTCCTCGCGGCCGAACCGGAAGACCGGGAAGCAGAGCAGATAGATCGCCGAGGCGACGAACCAGGCGACGCCCGGATGCGCGGCCTTGGTCGCGCCGTAGAGCCAGGTGAAGGCGATCGGGCCGACGACCGAGGCCAGGCTCATGATCGCCACCAGCGTCCCCTGCAACTCGCCCTGCTGGTCCTCGTCGACCTGCTTGGAGAGCAGCGACTGCAAGGCCGGGGTCGCGATCGCGCCGACGGCCATCGGCGCGCACAGGGCGAACGCCATCCAGCCCTCGGAGGCCGCCCCCATGGCGAGGAACGCCGCGTTGTCGAACCCCAGGCCGATCAAAAGCGTTCCGCGGTCCCCGAAGCGGGTGGAGAGCCGGCCGGTCAGGACCGCCTGCGACACGGCCAACAGCAGGCCGTAGAAGGCGTAGGTCATGCCGACGGTCGCCGTGTCCCAGCCGAAGACGTCCTGGCCGTAGATCACCCAAAGCGCGATCGGCGCCTGATTGACGCAGCAGACGATCGTATAAACCAACACGAACGGCAACACCGCCCGCATCCCGAAGACCCATCGCAGCGAGCCGAACGGGTTCAAACGCGGCGGCGCGATCGCCTCCCGCGCCGCGTGGCGCGACTCCGGCAGGGCGAAGACCCCCATCGCGAAGTTCAGGCCGTTGAACGCCGCCGCGGCCAGGAACGGATAGCGCGTCGAGTACGCCCCCACGACGCCCCCCAGGACCGGGCCGACCACGAAGCCGACGCCGAAGCAGGCGTTCATGTATCCGTAGCGTCGGGCGCGTTGTTCCTCGTCGGAGATGTCGGCCAGGTAGGCGGTGGCCACGGCCATGTTCGCGCCGGTGACGCCGGCCACGACCCGGCCGACGTACAGGAGCCAAAGCGAAGGCGCGTAGGCCATCAAGAGGTAGTCGACCGCCGCGCCCGCGAGCGAGACCAGCAGCACCGGCCGGCGGCCGAAGCGATCGGAGAGGGCGCCCAGGATCGGCGAGCAGAGGAACTGCATCAAGGCGTAGACGGCCAGGAAGAGGCCGAAGTGGCCTTCGACGTTCTTGAGGTGGGAGACCTCCTTCAAGAGCGACGGCAAGATCGGCAGGACCAACCCCAGCCCGACGGCGTCCAGGGTGATCGCGGCCAGGATCACCGTGAGCGCCCGGTTCGTGACCTTCGGCGGCGGCAAGCGGACACCTCAAGGGTTCGTGGCGCCCCGACCGGAGGCGCGTTGGAAAGCCGTCTTCCCCCCTCGCGGGGGAAGACAGACCGCGGAGCGGTCAGATGAGGGGGACGACGCGCGAAAGACCGTTGGGATTCGCGAAAGCCCGTCCGGCAAGCCCTGGTCGTCAACGGTTTTCTGGCGCGCCTCCCCCTCATCCGGCCCTTCGGGCCACCTTCCCCCGCGAGGGGGGAAGGGTTTTATATTACGATGCGACGTCACCCCCAGGACCAGGAGACGTGGTGTTCGCCGGCGGGCAGGCGGGTCGACCAGCGGACGCGGCCGATCTTGGAGTCGAACTCGGGAGGGGCGGCGGCGGTCGAGGACCGCCAGGGGCCCAGCTCGTTCAGGCCGGGGCAGGTGACGGCGACGTCGAGGGCGACGGGGACGGCGAGGTTCGCCTCCAGGGTCAGGCGGTGGACCGCGCCGCCGATGGGGCGTTCCAGGCGGTAGGCGACCTCGCCGCAGGGGAAGTTCCGCGACGCGCCGGTGTGCGGCCAGGCGCCGGCCAGGATCGGCCGGATCCGCAGGCGGCGGTCGACGGCGTCGTAGTCCAGGCCGACCAGGTCGAGCATCGTCTCCATGAGCATCGCGTGCAGGCCCCAGGCGATGCCGCCGGGCATCGTGGCGATCCG
This sequence comes from uncultured Planctomycetales bacterium, assembly GCA_937907525.1. Lineage (GTDB taxonomy): Bacteria > Planctomycetota > Planctomycetia > Isosphaerales > Isosphaeraceae > Paludisphaera. Next base: position 3,242 of record CALCIB010000394.1, read on the forward strand.
AGTCGTCTCTTGCGAGCGGCCGACGCCGCCGCCGCGGAGCGAAAGGCCCAGGGGCCCCAGGCGGGCGAGAAGGGCGTCGAGCATGACGACGGCGCGCGCCCAGTGCCGGCTCTGGCCGGACTCGCAGCCCAGCTCGATCAGGTAGCGGATCATCCAGAAGGTGGCGAGGCTGGAGATCTCGCGGGGCTCGCCGGCCCGCTCGGCGCGGGGGCGGGACGACGCCGGGTAGCTCATCCGCGCCAGCAGGTCCCCTTCGGCGGCGGAGCCGCGGGAGGGGTTGGAGCGGAAGATCGTCTCGGCCGTCTTGACGATGCGGGGGTCGGACGCCGGCAGCAGGCCCAGGGGAGTGACCATTCCCAGGGCGTTGACGTCGAGGTTCGCGGAGCGGTCGGCGAGGAACGCCGGATCGTCGGTCCAGAGCCCGCGGAGCATCGACGTCCGTCGGCCGGAGAGGAAGCGGCCGGTCTCCGGGTCGATCAGCCCCGGCAGGCCCTCGCGGCCGGTGGCGGTCTCCTTGAGGATCCCCTCGTTCCAGATCCGCTCCGCCAGGGCGGCCCAGCGCACGGCGTGTCCGTCGCGGCCCATCTCGTGGGCGAGCCGGGCGGCGGAGCGCAAGCCGGCGACGACCGCGGCGTTGGCGAAGAGGAACCGGCCGTAAAGCTGGTCGCCCATCCCGGCGGAATTGATCAGGTTCAGTTCCTCGTCGAGGAACAGGCCGGGATGACCGCCGGAATCCCCCTGGCAGACCCTCGCGGCCTGCTCGACCATCGGCCAGACTTCGGCGACGAACGCGGCGTCGCCGGTGGCGCGGTGGTAGCGCTCCAAGGCCCATGGGATCAGCGCCGTCTGATCGACGGCCGGCGACTCCCACTCGGGGACGCCGTCCATGGAGTACTTCTGGAACCAGTAGAGGAACGGCCGGTTGTTGGAGCGGACCCGGTTGATCCAGCGCAGGACGTCCCGAAGAATCTCCGGGTGGCCGGCCCTGGCCATCGCGCCGCCCACCCAGACGGCGTCGCGAGGCCAGCAGTAGGCCGAGATCCCGCGGTCGAGCCCGGCGGCGACGGCGCCCTCGTCGAGATCGGCGTGCAGGGCGGCGGCTAGCGCGCTTCGGCGCAGGCTCACCGCGTAGGCGGCGCGGGGGTGGTGGAGCGTGGGCATCGGCGCGACGAACTCGTCCCAGCGCCTGGCCGTGCCTTGCTCGACCTGGTCCAGATCGGTGGAGCGGAACCAGTTGAGGGCCGGGCGGAGCCAGTGGGTGAACGTCCCCTGGTCGCCGCGCCAGCCGGTGAACGCGCCGCTGACCAGCAGGTCGACGGTCACCTCCCGCTTCGGCGGCAGTTCGATCCAGCGGTAGAGGATCGCCTCGTTGGGGCCGGTCGGCTCGCAATCGACCTCGCCGCGGTGGTCCAGGGCCAGGGCGAACTCGATGGTGGAGTCGCGCGCCAGCTTGCGGTTGGAGTGGCCGTGGCCGCGATTGATGGCCAACAGCGCGCGGTCCTGGTCGTGCCAGCTCAACCCGGTGTCGCCGACGCCGCCGTTGACCTCGGCCTGGACGTAGACGCCGAAGATCGCCTGCCGCGGCTGGGGGCCTTCGTTGCGGAGCCGGAACCGCTTGACGTACTGCCCCGTCGACCGCGCGCCGTCGGCGCTCGTGGGAAGGTCGTCGCCCATCGCCACCAGATCGGTGACGACGACCCGGATCGGGCCGTGCCGCCAGTTCAACTCGGTGGTCAGGAGATTGGTGGCGCCGGAGTAGTTCTGGAAGGCGTCCCAGGCCGAGCGCTCGGTGAACCAGTCCAGCCGCCGGCCGACCGCCAGGCCGCCTATGATCGCCTGAAAGTGCGACCGGCTCCGCGGCATGTCGCCGTCCTTGGGCCGGACGTTGGAGCGGAAGCCGACGGTGGGGAAATAGACGTCGTGGGTCGACCCTCGGGAATCGACCCGCACGGTCATCCGGCGGTTCCCGACCAGGCCCTCGACCTCAAGCGCCAGGAGGTCGGCCGCCTCGACGCGATCCGGAAGGTTGGGGCGGACGATCGAGTCCTGGTACGCGCCGTAGGCGATTTCCCCGGCGGCCGTCTCGGCGACGGAGCGATAATGCAGGCGGACGCCGACGGCCTGGGGGGGCAGGGGGGCGTGCCAGTAGCTGTTGTCCCCCTTGTTCTCGATCCAGTAGGTCGGCAGCTTGCCCAGCGACAGGTCGTCGGCGAACAGCTCGACCCAGACCCGCTGATCGGCCTCGATCGGGTGGGTGCCGACGACGGCCGCCGACCACATCCCGGCCCGGATCGGCCCCGCGTTGCGCCCCTTCGCCGCCGACTCGATCCACGTCGCAATCATTCCGCGTCGCCTCGACTCTCCAACCCATCGCGGCCGGCCGCGACGACGCTACAATTGGGACGCGACCCCGACGCGCCCCGCGACGACGATCCGCGCGGCGCGTCGACCAGGGATGCCGATTGACGATTCTCCGAAGTCCCCCGCCTCGCGCCAAGGGACCGCCCCGGACGATTCGGGGATCCCCGACCTCGGATCGAACCGGGAAGGAGCGGCGATGTACGCCAGTTGGAGCGCCCGGGCCGTCGGGCTGGACATGACCGCCGCCGACGCGGTGGAACTCGCCGCCGCGGCCGGCTTCCAGGGGGTCGACCTTCTGGTCCGCGACCTGGTGGACTCCGGCGCGGACGTCAAGGCGCTTCGGCGACGGATGGACGACCTGGGGCTTCGCGGCGGCGGCTGGACGCTCCCCATGAACTGGAGGAACGACGAGGCCGCCTTCAAGGCCGATCTCGCCCGACTCCCGCGCCACGCCGAGGCCGCCGCGACGCTCGGGCTTTATCGAACGGGAACCTGGGTTCGCTTCGAATCCGACCCGGTCGAGCCGGAAACGCAAACCTCCCCGGAGCTTCGCCACGCGGAATTCGCGCGCCACGTCGCCTGGCAGTCGGAACGGCTGGGACGGATGGCCGACGTGTTGGCCGCTCACGGCAGTCGCCTGGGCCTGGAGGTCATCGGCTCGCGATCGGAGCGGACGGGGCGGGGAGTCCCCCTCGTCTCGACCTATCGGGACTTGCTGGAACGCTTCGGCGGGCTGCGCGACGCGCATCCGAACGTCGGCGCGCTGGCCGACGCCTATCACCTGTACGCCGCCGACGAACCGGTCGCCGCGGCCCTGGCGTGGGGGGCCGGCGCGGTGGTCTGGGCCCACGTCGCCGATCCGGCGGTCGTGGATCGGGCTTCGATGCGCGACGTCGACCGGCTGTTGCCGGGAGAATCGACGGTCGGGCTCGCTCGTCCCTTGCTCGCCGCGTTGGCGGCGGGAGGGTACGATGGGCCGGTCACGGCCGAGCCCCTGGGGCGGTGTCGATCGTTCCCGTCGGCCGATCCGGGCGCGAGGGCGATGGCGACTCGCGCGGCGCTGCGCCGCGTCTGGCCGGGCGCGGACTCGTCCGACGTCGCGGCGAGACCCCAGGCCGGGGAATGAACCCGGCGCGGGTCGCGTCCGAACATCCAGGGGGGTGAGGCGAACCGAGGGTCAGACCGCGAGTTCGCGGCCCGTCTGGACGCCGCGCTGCGGGGCGATCTCCTCGCGGTAGACCGGAACGTCGTGCGGGGCCTCGATCCCGACGCGGATCTGGTTGCGGTCGATCTTGACGACCGTGATCACGATGTCGTCGCCGATGACGATCTTCTCGCCCAGCTTCCTGCTTAGAACCAGCATGATTCCCTCCCGGATGTCGTCGTGATCTGGTACGTCGGCGGGCCGACGGGTGGTTTCTCGCTCCCCTCTATAAGCACGTCGCGCGCCGGAGACTTGAAAAGGTCCTTCGGAATTGCTCGCAACTCCTTGACGAGTCGTTGATTGGAAAAATTATCAAGGTTCATTCCGGGCGATCCGCGAGGTTCTTGGGGTTGACACCGCCGCCGCCCCTTCCCGACCGGCCTTGTAAAAACGGGAAGCCAGGTTGGCGGTTAGACGGCGGCCACTCGGATGGGGCGAAAGCCGAGGGCGTCGGCGGCGACGCAGAGGTAGCGGACGCCGTCGCGAAGGCCGGCGGGGGCGGTCGCCCACTGGGTCGGGGTGTGGAGATGGCCGTACAGGCAGTGGGTGACGCCGCCCTGGCGGAGGCGTTCGACCCACGGTCCCGGTCGGCCGTGGGGGTCGAAGGGGGGGTGGTGCCAGAGCAGGATCAGGGGCGCGGCCGGGTCCGTCCGCAACTCGGCCGCCTCCCGGAGCGCCTCGTCGAGCCCGGCGAGGGCGCGGGCGGCGGCGGCCCTGGCGGCGGGGGTCTCGGGGTCGTCGCGGTGGGGGACCGGCAGCGAGCGGGCGCCGGCCACGACCACGCCGTCGATCGCCACGGCCGCGGCGTCGACCGCGTGGAGCGACGGCCGCAACATCGCCCGGACCTTCGCCAGATCGTTCCACCAGCCGTCGTGGTTGCCGGGGGCCAGCACCTTGCGGCCCGGCAGCCGCTCCAGGCGTTGCAGGTCGGGTTGCAATTCGCGGTGGTTGCGGGCCGAGGAGACGTCGCCGGGGATCAGCACCAGGTCGTCGCGGCCGACCGTCGCGCGCCAGCCGGCCTCGATCCGCGCCGCATGGTCGCGCCAGCGGTCGGCGAAGCGGTCGCGACCCTCGGGCCTGGCGAACGAGAAGTGAAGATCGGAGATCGCCCAGACGTTCATGCGCCCGCCGATTTCAAGGGATCGACCCCCGCTCGTCCGGATCCAGGGCCGGAAGCGGACGGACGGGGGCGTGTCGAATGCGAAGGTCCGCGCATGTCGCCTGGTGGCTGGCTTCCAGATCGAGGGGCACGGAGAAGTCGGAGGCGATCCACAACGGGAGGGTCGGCAGGGGCCGGCCCAGGGCGAGCGGCGCCGGCCACGCCTCCAGTCGTCGCGACTTGTCTTCACGCTCGACGGCTCGGTAGGAAACCGCCGAGAGCCCCGCCGGCATCACCGCCGCGTCGGAGTCGACGCCGAGAAGCGCCAGGATGGCGCCGTTGAGGTCGGCGCGTCGCGTGGTGACGGCGTCCACGACCACGACGCCGCTCCCCTGTTGCAGATAACCGACGCACTTGGCCGCGAACGCTTGCCGCGCCGCGGGGCGGTCCTTGTTCCGAGGGCTGACCAACTCGACCGCGGCGGCGAGCCGCGGGTCGCCGTCGTCGTGGAACACCTGGACCTCCACGCCGTCGCCCCCGGGCAAATCGACGGCGACCGCGAGGGCGGGGGCCGGCGCCTCCCACTCGAACGAGCGGGCCGCGCCGCTCGCGGGAGCGGGAGCCCCCTCGTCGCGGAGCGTGGCGACGTCGATCTCAATGGGGCCGTCGCGGTCGACGAGGGGGACCGCGTAATAGCCCGCGGGCAAGACGCCCTGATTGAGAAGCCGAGCCATCGCCGCGGCCCAGGCCCCGTGGAAACCGCGCCAGGGATGCGTCCGGCTCAACGGCGGATTGAAGTGGTCCAGCAGCGACATCGGAGGGCCCTCGCGGCGACGGCGACCGTCCGCGCCAAGTTCCATGATATCCGAGATCGCGTCATTGAGGAATCAAGCGAGGGATCTTCAACCGCTCCCCGCGAACGGGTCGAGTCCGGTCGACCGAACCGCTAGAGCGACGTCGATCGCGCCAGGAATTCGCGGACGTAGGGGTTGTATCGACGCTCGCGGCCGATGGTCGTCTCGGGGCCGTGGCCGGGGAGGACGCGGGCGGAGTCGGGCAGGGGGAGGAGCTTGGCGACGATTCCAGACATCAAGACCTGAAAGTCATGTTCCGGTCGGCCGCCGAAGTCGACCCGGCCGATGGAGCCGGCGAAGAGGACGTCGCCGCCGATGACGACCCGGGGGTCTTCCTGGTCGAGGACGTAGACGACCGAGCCGGGGCTGTGGCCGGGGACTTCGCGGACGAGCATCGGGAAGCCGGCGAATTCCAGGCGGTCGCCGTCCTGGACCGTCCGGTCGGCCGGGGGGGCGACGATCGGCTGACCGAACTGGAGGCTGAGGTTGGCCGTCTGGTCGGCGAGCATGGGGGCGTCGAGCCGGCCGATGATCAGGGGGGCGTGGGGGAACGCCCGCTTCAGCGCGGCGTCGCCGGCGATGTGGTCGACGTGGCCGTGGGTGTTGAGGATCGCCGCGGGCCGCTTGCCCAGCCGCTCCAGGAGGGCGAGCAACGCCTCGGCGTCGAAGCCGGGGTCGACGACCAGGGCCTCCTCCCAGTCGCGGCGGTGCAGGACGTACGCGTTCTGCGCGAACGGCGCGGATTCCACCGTTTCGATCGAATAATCCAACCGTCCCGCTCCTTCCGTCTTGCGGCCGACGATTCGCGGCATATTCGCGCGTCGGGCTTGATTAAGACCGCCGTCCGAGACGAGAATGAAAATCAGGGAAGACCACACTTCATGGGATCCTATCTTTAAGTCGTCGGGATTTCGAGTCGCGGCCGACGGCTCGCGAATTGCGTGATAGACTCCTTGGACGGGGATTCGACGGCGACCGCGCGGAGCGTCGCCGCCGGATTCCAAGGGGGGTTCGCGCGCCGACGAGCGGCGCGCGCCCGGCGATGGCGGTTCGATCCGCGAGCGAGGGTTTTCGGATCCATTCCGAGACGGGCGCCTAGAACGGCGGGAGGGCGGGGACACATGCTGCGAACACGATCCCGATGGCCAGGGCTTGCGGTGGCGAGGCGCGTCCCGATCGGCGCGCTCGTCAAGCGCGCGTCCGTCGCGAGCATGGTCCTGGTCCTGGCCGCGGCGGCCGATTCGCCGAACGGAGACGGGCGGGGCGGGGCGTCCGACCGGGTGGCCCTGGCCGAGCCGACGGGCCCCGGCGGCCTGAACCCCGACCTCGCCGCCAAGACCGCGCTGGAAACCCCGTCCGCCCGCGCCATCCGCGCGGTGAGGGAGTGCCGGGCGCGGTTCGACGCGGTGGACGACTACACCTGCACCTTTTACAAGCGCGAGCGCGTCGACGGTCGTCTCACCGAGACGAACGTCATGACGATGAAGGTCCGCAACCGGCCGCACAGCGTCTATTTCCACTTCCACAAGCCCAACAAGGGCCGCGAGGCCATCTACGTCGCGGGCCGCAACGACGGCCTCATCCTGGCCCACGACGTCGGGATCACCAAGCTCCTGGCCGGCACGATGCGGCTGGATCCCACGGGCGCCCGCGCCATGGAGGGCTGCCGCCACCCGATCACCAGCGCCGGCATCGACCACCTGATCGACACCGTGCTGGAGCGCTGGACCGCCGAGTTGAAGGCGGGCGACACGATCCTCGCGTTCAACCCCCGGATGCGCCTGGGCTCCAGGCCGTGCCTCTTGATCGAGGCCGTCCACCCCGTCAAGAAGCCCGAATACTACACCCACAAGGTGCGGCTGTTCATCGACGCCGAGTTGGGGATCCCCGTCCGCTACGAGGCCTACGACTGGCCGGCGAAGCCCGGCGCGACGGCCGAACTTATCGAGGAATACGTCTACGACCGCGTCGAACTCAACCCCGGCCTCACCGACGCCGACTTCGACGCCGCCAACCCGCTTTACGCCTTCGGCCGGTTCTGAGCGATCGCCGCGGCGATGAAGCCTATTTAGGACGGACCTGTCGCGGTCGCGCGGGGGTCCGTCCGGTCGTTTCGAAAACCCCCGGGCCGCCGTCCGCGGGCTCGAAGCGTCGCGGCGCGGTCGCGCGTTTTCGACGGAATGCTCATGCCCGCGGGCGATCCGGTCGATAGACGGGGATGTCGGCGAGGGCCGTCGGGGCCGCCTTTCGAGGGGCCCCAACCGGCCTTGGCAGGCTGGGGGTCGTCCGCTAGAATCCGCCCCGCCTTGACGAGGCGGATGGGGCGGCGGAGCGGGACCCCTCGCTCCCCGACGACCTCCGGGCGACACGCCCCAGCATTTCCATCAACCGCCGTCGTCGGTCTAAATAATGCGTGACGCGCGGGACGGTCCAGGGCGGGACCGCGCCGACGACGATCGATCGATCGATCGGTTCGATCCACGGAAGGAGGCTCGATGAGCACGGTTCCAATCACACCCTCGCAACTTCGGGTGCATGTCCGCTGGATGATTCGCCGCGACATGCCCGAGGTCCTGGGCATCGAGCACGCCGGGTTCGACTTCCCCTGGAGCGAGGAGGAGTTCCTGCGGGTGCTCCGCCAGCGCAACTGCATCGGCATGGTGGCCGAGCAGGGGGAGCGGATCGTCGGGTTCATGATCTACGAATTGCACCGCAACCGGATCCACGTGCTCGACTTCGCCGTCCACCCCGACTTCCGGCGGCAGGGGGTGGGCCGACAGATGATCGCCAAGTTGGTCGGCAAGCTCTCCGCCCAAAGACGGAACCGGATCGCGCTACTGGTCCGCGAGACCAACGTGCCGGCCCAGTTCTTCTTCAAGATGGTGGGCTTCCGCGCCGTCGAGGTGGCCCGCGAGGCGTTCGAGGACACCGGCGAGGACGGCTACGAAATGCTCTACCATCTCGACGAATCGGTCCTGGCCCCGCCGACGGCCGCCGTCAACCGGATCGCCCGCCGCTTCGGCGGCTGACGGTTCGCGTCGAAGATCACCCCGAGGCCGGCGGCGACGATCCGCGTTCGAGGATCGTCGCCGCCGGCCTCGCCGCGCGCGCCTGGCCGGATCGGACGCCGGCGGAGATAATCGTAAGACGTCGAGGCGCGCCATCCCCTCTCCCGCCGGGCTGACGACCCGACACTTTTTCAGAAGTCGTCACGA
>CALCIB010000395.1 GCA_937907525.1 uncultured Planctomycetales bacterium
CCTTCTCCCTCAAGGGGAGAAGGCGATGATCGCCGTGGCGGCTGAAATTCGAAACGGGGCCCAGGCGGTTCGGCGTCACTCGTCGTCGGATTCGGCCTGGTCCTTGGGCTTGTCGGTCGTAAGGCCCTCCAGGGCCTTGAGGACGCGGTCCATCTTGGATTCGAGGGCGTCGATCCGGTCGTCGGTCTTGGAGTCGGAGCGCTCGGCGTCGCGGTCGGGGCCGATGCGAACCGGGCCGACGCGGCCGCGGAGCGGGGCGATCTTGCGGTCGCCGCGGCGGCGTCCCCTGGCGTCTTGAAGCGCGCGCTGGGCGTCGCGAAGCTGGCGCTGAAGGTCGCGGACGCGGCCGTCGGCTTGCGAGACGTCGGGGTCGGAGCCCTCCGCCTCGGCCTCGCCCAGGGCCTTGTCTCGAAGGTCGTCGTAGCTCTCCTTCCAGCGGGCCGCGATTTCGGCCTTGGTCTCGTCGAGCCGGGCCTTGAGTTCCTTCAGGACGGGGTCGGTCTTGCTCCGCGCCGTTTCCGACGCCTTCGCCAGCCGGTCCTGAAGGTCGTCGCGGAGCTTGTACAGATCGGCGACCGCCGGGTCGTCGCGGAACGCCTTCTCGATCTTCCGCTCGACCTCCTCCGTGGAGTCGGCGAGGTCGTCGGCCGCGGCGCGGGCCTTGGCCCTGGCGTCGTCGACCTTCTCGCCGAGCCGTTGGGTCTCGGCCTTGTAGCGGCGGCGGAGGGCGTCGCCGGCCTGGTCGCGGGACTTCTCCAGGTCGTCGCGGACCTCGTCCCGGGCCTTGCGGAGCGCCTCGCGGGCGCTCTTGTTGATCGAGCCGCCTTCTTGCAGGGCGTTGAGGACCTGGTCGCGGGCGCGTTCCAGGGCGGACGCGACGTCGTCGCTGGAGGCGTCGTCGGTCTTGAGGGCGTCGGCCAGGGTGGAGAAGGCGTCGCCGACGGTCTTGCGGATCTCGTCGGTGACGGGCTCGGCCTGCTTGCCGATGCGGTCGGCCAGTTCCTGGACCCGTTCGGTCACGGCGTCGACGGCGTTTTTCGCGTCGTCGCCTTCATCGTTGGGCGCCGGCGGAGTCTCCGGCGCGGCGGCTTCCGGGGCCGCGGGGCGTTCGCGGGGGGGGGCCTCCTCGAACGCGAACGCGGGGGCGGCGAGCATCGCCAGGCCCGCCAGCCCGGCGCCTCCGATCGCCGTCAACGTCCTGGCGGCCTTCGGGCGGGGTCGCATGGTGCATCGTCTCCTGGCAGGGGTGGAACGCTCCGCTCGTGGCGGCGTCCCGGCGCGCGCCGGGACCGTTCTTACGGTATATACGCATTCGCCGCGCCTCGCCGCTTATTTTCCGTCGCGCGACGCGGTTCGGCCGCCCCGCTCGATTTGGGCGTCGGCCGCGAGCCGCCACCGCCAAAGCCGTCGCCGCGGGCGTTCGCGAGCGCCCAGATCGGTAACGTCTATGTAAACCTGCGTGCGATATCGCGCGTCCGCCGAGTCGATTTTTTTCCATGTGGGGGTGGAATTTCGTGGCAATCGAGCGACCGGGTGATAGAATCCGACGCTACGTTGATTTCATGAAACTGGTCCAGGTATTCGAGGGATCTTCAAATCACCATGAGGAAGCACGTTGCAGCGATCGTGGTCGCCGTCGCGGCGATCGTCGGCGCCGGGGCGCGGGCCGGCGAGGTGAACTTTTCGATCAAGGGCGCCGGGTTCAGCGCGTCCGGAGTGCTGACGTATGGGCCGGACCCGATTGCGGTCGGTCCCACCAGCGCGTTCGCGATCACCGGGATCACGGGGACGTTCTCGAATTCGAAAGCGGGGCTCGTCGACCAGGCCATCACCGGGCTGGTGGCGATCAATCCCCCCGCCTCGCACGACGACCCGCTGATCCCCGCGAGCATGACCCTGTTCCCGCTCGAGAACCCGCCGAATCCCGAATCGTCCGGGTTGAGCTATGACAACCTGCTGTATCTTTACGGTTCGCCGCAGACGTGTACGGGCTATCTGGCCAGCGGCGGCTACCTGGACGTTTACGGCTTGATGTTCACGGTGGCCGGCGGCTTCGTCGTGGACGTCTGGAGCAACGGCGCGTCCCCGGGGGATCCCGCGTCGAGTCTCGAGTACGGCGCGGCCCTGGCGCAGTACTGGGGCAGCGACACGGAGGTCGCGATCTATGGGCTTCTGGATTATCAGCCGGGCGGGGTGACGTTCGCGATCCCCGAGCCCGGCTCGCTGGGGATGCTCGGCGTCGGCCTGGGCGCCGCGCTGGGGCTGGCTCGATCGCGTCGGCGCGGGGGCGCGGCGGCGAGCTGACCCGGTTCCGGTTCGGGTCGGGCCCCGGGCGTCGCGACGCCTCGACGTCGGCGGCCCGGGGCGTCCGACCGAGGAACGCCGCCGAAACGACTTCCCGCGAACGACCCGGGAGAGAATATCCACGGATTTCCCAGATTAACACGGATTACCTTGAATTATCTGATCCGAATCCGCGTCAATCTGGGAAATGCGTGGATGAGTTCCTCGTCGGAGAAGGCGCGGGCCGTGGTCGGGATTCACGGGGTCGTCGCGGGTTCGGGGGCGATGCCCATCAGTCGTTCGACGGCCAGGCCGACGTCGGGCTGGCGCATCAGCGATTCGCCGACGAGGATCGCGGCCACGCCCTCGGCCTGAAGCCGTTCGACCTGGGCGCGGGAGTGGATGCCGCTTTCGCTGACCAACAGCACGTCGTCGGGGACGCGGGCGCGGACGCGGAGGGTTCGTTCCAGGTCGGTGGTGAAGGTGTGGAGGTCGCGGTTGTTGACGCCGACCAGGTCGGCGCCGGCGGCCAGCACGCGGTCGAGGTTGCTCGGGTCGTGGAACTCGACCAGGGCGGCCATGCCCAGCCCTCGGGCGCGTTTCAGAAGCGCGGCCATGGCGGCGTCGTCGAGGATCTCGGCGATCAAAAGCACGGCGTCGGCGCCGGCGACGCGGGCCTCGACGATTTGGTACTCGTCGATGACGAAGTCCTTGCGGAGCAAGGGGACGGCGGTGGCCGCCCGGATCCGGGCCAGGTGGGAGAGATGGCCCTGGAAGTAGGGGGCGTCGGTGAGCACGCTGACGCAGGCGGCGCCGTGGTCCTGGTAGGCGCGCGCGATGGCGACGGGCTCGAAGTCCTCGCGGATGACCTTCACCGAGGGACTGGCCTTCTTGACCTCGGCGATCAGCGAGATGAAGCCGCGGCCGTCCAGCGCCGCGCGGAAGTCGCGGACGGGGGGGGCCTCCGCGGCCTGGGCCTCCAACTCTTCAAGAGGCATGCGGCGGCGGTCGCGGGCGACCTCCAGCCGCTTGGAGGCGACGATCTGTTCCAGGATGGTGGGGGTCTTGCCGGCGGGTTCGGGCATCGTTCCGGATCCGGGTCGAAAAGGCGAGGGTGGCCGACGGGACGGCGCGTCGTCCTGGCTTTTAGCTTAGCGTGGCCGGGGACGTTTGAAAGCCTCGGCCCGGTCGGGGGGGAGGACGTTTAAAAAAATCGACTTGACACTTGCGGAACGCGCGGGGGACCAGCTAAAGTCCAGCCTGCAACCGACGAAGTGGAACCGGGGCGATTTCCCTTCTTTTCGATCGAGCGGTCGTCGCGGTCGACGGCCGGCCGGTTTCGTGGATCGCGAGGTTTTCCAGCCAGCAGGGACGTAAGCGATGCGTCGAACCGGGGGACGCCGTGGGGCGGGAGGCCCCGGCCGCCGGCGTGTCGTGGGAGATCAAGGATGAGCATCGTCGCGAAGTGCCCGAATCCCGCGTGCGGCCGCGTTTCCCACCTGGGCGTCGATCCCCTCGGCAGGGTCTTCCGCTGCCCTCGCTGCCTGACCAAGCTCCGGAGCGAGCCGGCGGCGTCGGGCTCGGGATCGGGCTCGGGATGGACGGCCGCGGCCCCCCGTCGCGAGCCGTTCGCGTGGAGTTACGCGACGGCGCGGGGGTTCGGCTCGGGATCGGGATCCGGCGGCGTGGCGGTGCTGGCGCCCCCGGCTCGGACGGCGACGGCCGAGAGCGGCGAGTTCCACGCCGCGGCCTTCGATCACGACGAGCCCTGGGACGTCTCGGGCGAGGCCGCCTCGGCGTTCGAGTGGAACGAAAGTTCGTACACGGTCCCGGCGATGGGGCCTCGCGACGACTCGCGGACGGAGGTCTTCGCCGCGATCCGTCACCCGGCCCCCGTCGCCGGCGAGGTCCGCGGCCTGGCCCGGTTCCAGATTCTCGACCTGCTGGGCGAGGGCCGGCACTCCACGGTCCACCGCGCCTTCGACCCGACCCTGGAGCGTCAGGTGGCGCTTAAGCTGACGCGCGACGACGCCCCGCGGTCGTCGCGGGCTCGGGAGCGGTTTTTGGGGGAGGCCCGCGCCCTGGCGCGATTGAAGCACCCCGGCATCGTGGCGATCCACGAGGCCGGCCGCGACGGCGACCGGCTTTACCTGGCGCTCGACTTGATCGAGGGCAGGGGCCTGGAGGAGGTGCTGGGCGACGGCCGGCTTTCGTTCCGTCGCGCCGCCGAGATCGCCGCCGATCTGGCCGAGGCGTTGGCCTACGCCCACGGCCTGGGGATCGTCCACCGCGACGTCAAGCCGGCCAACGTCCGGATCGACGTCGGCGGCGGCGTCCACCTGATGGACTTCGGGATCGCGTCGCGGCCGGAGTCGACCGACGCCGCGTCGGAGGCGGTGGCCGGCACGCCCGCCTATCTCGCCCCCGAGCAGCTCGACGCCGGCCGCGGCCACGCCCTGCCGGCGGCCGACCAGTACAGCCTGGGCGCGGTCCTCCACGAGATGCTCTGCGGCCGTCCCCCGTTCGATGGCCCGGCGGCGTCGGTCCTCGCCCGCGCCCGGGCCCAGGAGCCCCCCGCGGCCGACGCCGTCGACCCGCGGGTCCCGCGCGCCCTGGCGGAGATTTGCCGCAAGGCGACGGCCAGGAAGCCCGACCGCCGTTACCCGTCGTGCCAGGACCTGGCCGCCGACCTGCGCCGCTGGCTCCGCGGCGAGCGCCCCCAGGCCCACCGCCGCGCCTGGTTCGTTTGAGAAAAACGGGCGTTTTGTTGGATTTCGACGCGCGAGTTGCCTTGACGATCATCATGAGCGACGTTTCATTCGGGAGGGATGATTCCCATGATGACTCGCGCGTCGGTCGTCGCCGAGCCCCCCGCGTCGGGAGGGGGCCCCCGGCTCTTGGTCGTGGACGATTCCGCCTTCGAGCGCCGTTGCATCGCCCGGCTGCTGGCCGAGTTCGACGACTTGCGCGTCGAGTTCGCCGCGGGAGGGCGGACCGCGCTGGAGGCCCTGCGGGACGACCCGCCCGATTTGATCCTCACCGATTTGGTGATGCCGGACATCGACGGCCTGGAGTTGGTCCGGCGGACGCGCGAGCTCCGGCCGGGGCTGCCGATCCTTCTGATGACGGCCTTCGGCGGCGAGGACGCGGCCGTCGAGGCCCTCCGCGCCGGCGCGGCCGATTATCTGTCCAAATCTCGTTTGGAGAAGGACTTGAAACCGATTCTGAGACGCGCCCTGGACGCCTGCGTGGTCGATCGCCGGCGTCGGCTGCTCAACGAGCGGTTGGTCCGTCGCGAGTCGGAGTTCGAGTTGGGCCCCGACCCCGATCTGATCTGGGCGCTGGCGATCGCCCTGGTCGAGGACGTCGCCGCGTTGGGCTTGCTGGAGCGTCCGGACCAGATCCGGCTGCACGTCGCCCTTCAGGAGGCGTTGGCCAACGCGTTATACCATGGCAACCTGGAGGTGGACTCCGAGCTTCGCCAGGAGGACGAGTCGATTTTCCACGACCTGGCGGAGAAGCGACGGGGGTTGGAGCCGTACCGCTCGCGACGGCTCCGCGTCCGGGCCGAGTACGACCGCGAGCGCGCCGTCTTCGAGATCGCCGACGAAGGGCCCGGCTTCGATCACCATCGACTCCGCCGCGAGATCGAACCCGAGGACCTGACGCGCATCGGCGGTCGCGGCCTGCTGATGATGCGCACGTTCATGGACGAGGTCGTTTACAACGAGCGCGGCAACGTCGTGACGATGACCCGACGGTTTCCGCCCCCTCGCAAGGGGGATCGCGGTCAAACCGTCGCGACGACGGCTTGCGAAGCGTCGCGAGAGGCGGTAAGCTAGCCCCTCGCGAGCCGGACCCCGGATCGGCCTCCGCGGGCGATTAACTCAGCGGTTAGAGTACCGTCTTCACACGGCGGGAGTCACTGGTTCGAATCCAGTATCGCCCATTCGCCAGTTGCAATCCGGCATGAGCGCGCGCCCGCAACACCTTCTCCCCTTGTGGGAGAAGGTGCCCCGGAGGGGCGGATGAGGGGTGGGCGCGACCGGAAGCCTCTGGATACGCCCCCCCTCATCCGGCCTTCGGCCACCTTCTCCCACAAGGCAAGATTATTCGTGAGTGACGTAAGTCCAAGAACGATCCCGGATGCCTCGTCCGATCACCCAACCGTCCAATGACTTAGGGCGGCCTTGGGCTGATTCGCGACAACACCCGGCACCATAACGATTTACGAGTCCCACGAATAATCTTGCACAAGGGGAGAAGGGATGATTGCCCCAAGTCTTCCTCGAACTCGTCCCTTTATCCGTATCCTCCGGTCAGGGCTCAGGCCGGCGGATCCTCGACCTGGGGGTCGGCGGCGGCGGCGGCGATTAGTTCCAGGACGGGGGCGTCGGCGTCGATGAAGTCGTCGAACGGCTCCTCGATGGACTTGCGGAGCTTGCGGCGGGTCGGGTCGCCCATGGCCTCGGGCCAGATGTGGAAGCCTCCTTTCCAGGACGGGGGGATTTCCCAGACGCCCCAGATCCCCCGGCCTTCGTTGTATCCTTCGTAGGCGACGTCGTGCTTGCCGATGAACCGTTTGGTCCACCAGCACTTGCCGTCCTCGACTTGATACTTGCCGCGGATGAGGAACTCGCCGATGAGGTCGCGGCCCTCGCCGGTGAGGACGCCCTTGCGGAACGTCAGGCGGAGTTCCATGCCGTGCTTGCCGGGAGGGAGTTCCTTTTGGAGGAAGTAGCCGACCCAGGGCCCGGAGGGGAATCGCGAGTCGGTTTCCAGGTCGAGGTCGGGCTCGGCCGGCTTCGGGGCCTTGCGGCGGGGGTCGTGGGTCATCGCGGGCGGTCCTCAAGGCAAAGCGGTCGATCCGGTGGCGGGCGCGGCTGGGATCGAAACCTCGCAAGCGGCGGGCCGCGGGCGCGCGCGCCGCGGCCGGGATCGTTTATTGTAGGCGTCGCGGACCCGGCGGCGATCCCGCCGTCGGGATTCGATCGGAAATCGTTCCGACGCCTCGGACGGCGCGGAAGCCGCGTATAATGCCGACGTTCCGCGTGTCGAGGCGGATTTCGGCCCCGCGTTGCAGGCGATTCGATGAACGACCCGAAATCGATCCCCGCGGACGCTCGGCGTCGCGCCGCGTCCCATCCCGCGCGGGAGGTGGAGCGGGTCGCGACGCGGTCGGTTGGGTCCGAGGGGGCGGTCGACGGCTACGACTGGGTGGCCGTCGAGGCCCCGCTTGAGATCCGGGCCTGGGGCCCCGGGCAGGAGCCGGCGAGCGTCGCCGTGACGATGCGCACGCCGGGGTCCGACCTGGAGCTGGCCGTCGGCTTCCTCCGAACCGAGGGGCTGATCGGCCCCGGCGTCGCGGTGGTCGAGGCCGATTGTCGTTTGCGCGCCGGAGTGGCGGGCGTCGCGCTTTCGAGACCGTTCGACGGTTCGTCCTTGCGGCGGAACTTCCCGGCGACGTCGAGTTGCGGCGTCTGCGGCAAGGCGACGCTCGACCAGGTGACGTCGCGCCGCGAGCGGATCGAGCCGGGCCCGACGGTCGCCCGGGCGACGATCCTGGGTCTGGCCGAATCGCTCCGCGCAGCGCAGCGGGCGTTCGATCGCACCGGCGGCATCCACGCCGCCGGGCTGTTCGACGCCGACGGCCGCCTGCTGGCCGCGCGCGAGGACGTTGGCCGCCACAACGCGGTGGACAAGCTGGTGGGCCGGGCGTTTTTGGACGGCGACCTGCCGTTCTCGGAGCGAATCCTGATGGTTTCCGGCCGGACCAGCTTCGAGATCCTTCAAAAAGCGGCAGTCGCCGGCGCCCCGATCGTCTGCGCCGTCTCGGCCCCGTCGAGCCTGGCCGTCGCCGTCGCCGACCAGTTGGGCATCACCCTGATCGGCTTCCTCCACGATGACCGCTTCAACATCTACTCCCACCCCGGGCGCGTCGTCGCAAGTTCCCATCGATAGGAGGGGACGGCTATGATGGAAAGAGGGCGAAGTAGGTTGAGGACGTCGGGCGGGAGGGGACTGGATGGCTCGGGTCTATCGACTGATGCGGAAGGACGCGGACGGATTGCCTCTGGTCGAGCAATCGGCGAATGGGTTGGGCGTGCGGGAGGGGAAGGACGTAGACGTCGACTCGGACGGCTTCGTGATCGCCAACGACAAGGGGATGTCCGTATATTCGAATTGGCGAGAGGTGAGCCCCTATATGATTCCCAAGCGATTGGAGGATCGTTTCTACGGCGCCAAGGGGTCGAACTCCCGTCACGTCTTCCGCCGCGGCGAAGGCCCGTTCGAGCGGGGACCGTTCGCGGATGGATTGAGTTTGGTCCTGGACTCGAAGACGCACGGCGTCGTGGTTCCGTCCGAGACGATGTCGTTGTCCGATTACCAAGCGGCTCTGGCGGAGACTCGGACGACCTGGATTGAAGATGAGGCGTGAACATGACTCCCAAACCCTGGCCCCTTTCGGCCGGCTACGTCGAGTTCGCGAGGATCTCGCGCGAGCTTCACCAATTCTTCGTGGAAGGCCGTGAGGAATCGCCCGAGGCCGACGAGGTTCGCGAGGCGTCCGAAGGCCCTTGGCACGCCCTGAACGAGACCGAGAGGGCGCGGGCCGCCGGCCTTTCGGGCGATCTGGGCACGCTGGTCGACCCTCAACCCGACCCCGAACCCATGAACCCCCAAGCCCAATCGAAGCTGAACGAGTTCTACGAGGCGCGCGAGCGCGGCGATTGGGACCGGGCGCTGGCGTTGTTATGGCGCTGGGGGAAATACGTCTCGCCCCCCCTGCTCGCTTACCTGCGAGGGACCGTCTGGCGTGGGGCCGGCGATCGCGAATCGGCGGCGCTGTTCTTCGAGCACGCGCATCGGCTTGAGCCTGAAAATCTCGAATACTTCATCGGTTATCTTAAGAGCGCCGATCCGTCGGCAGTCCGACGCGACATTGACCGCATCCTCGACCGGCCGGCGGACCTGCCGGCGACCGTGGTGATCTCCGCGGCGGCCGCGGCGGCGACGCGGTTGCAGCCGGGCCCGTCTCCGGAGGATTCTCGACGTTACGCCGCCATTCTGGGCGAAGTCTTGAATCGACCCGTCGAGGCGGATTCGTCCCTCGGTCCCGGCGAACGATCGGTCGGTTATGGTTTCCAGGGAATCCACCACCAGTTCGCCGGCGATACTCGCGCGGCGATCGAATCTTATACGAAAGGGCTTGCCGACGACCCGGACGCGGGATTTCTGCTGGCCGCTCGCGGGCTGCTGGAGTACGGCTCCAATCCGCGCGCGATCGTTGATCTGGAACGAGCGACGCGACTCGGGGTGGACCTCGTTTGGCCGTACTTCGCCCTGGCCGGCGACCGCTTTCGGGAGAGACGATTCCAGGAGTGCCTTGATCTCTGCGTCATCGCCCAAAGGTTCGACGCCCCCGACTCCGTGAAGGGTCTGCTGGCCGAATGGACCGCCGTCGCTCGCGCGGAGTCGGAACCCCCTCCCGCGACGGCCGGCGAGGCGTTCGCGGAAGCCGTTCGCACCCCGGACGACTTGCGGGCCCTGGTCCCTTTCGGGGCGTTGTTCCAGGGCCAGGGCGCGGCGTGATTCGGCCCGGGTCCGACGCTTGAGGAGGGGATGACGCTCATGGCCGCCGCGACCGCGAGCCACCCCGCGGTTTCGGCCCGGGGACTCGGGGAGATCGAGGCCCGCCGCATCCACGCGGAAATCGACCGCCTCGGCGCCTGGGTCCGCGAGCACTTCCCCGACGCGGGCTGACGATCCTCGACGACGCTCTCAAAGAGGAAAAGGAGGCGGAGTGATCGTGGGCCGCCGCGGGGCCGGACCCTTCCGCCGAGCCTCGGGACGTCGTACAGTGCGGCCGGAAGCGCGGGGCGTGCGGGCCCCGGCGATACGTCGGAAGGTCTTGAATCGAAAGGCGGGACGATGCCGCGGACGAGACGCCTCCGGGCGACGGTCGGACTGCTGGCGACGGGGCTGGCGGTCCTGGGGACGGCGCCGACGACCGCGCGGGCGGACGTGAAGACGCCGGCCATCTTCGGCGACCACATGGTCCTTCAGCGCGACATGAAACTCAACGTCTGGGGATGGGCCGACCCCGGCGAGGACGTGAAGGTCGAATTCCACGGCCAAACCCAGGCGACCAAGGCCGGCGACGACGGCGCCTGGCGGGTCGTCCTGGACCCGGTCGAGGCCGGCGGCCCGTTCGAGATGACCGTCTCGGGTAAGAACAAGCTGACCTTCCGCGACGTCCTGGTCGGCGAGGTCTGGATCTGCTCCGGCCAGTCGAACATGCAGTTCGCGGTCGACTCCGCCAACCACGCCGACCTGGAGATCGCCGCCGCCGACCACCCGAACATCCGACTGATCACCGTCCCGCAGGTCGGCACGCAAGAGCCCCAAAAGGACTTCAAGGGGAAGTGGGAGGCGTGCTCGCCCAAGACGGTCGGGTCGTTCTCGGCCGTCGGCTACTTCTTCGGCCGCCAGATCCAACAGACCCTCGGCGTGCCGGTCGGCCTGATCGACGACTCCTGGGGCGCCTCGGCCTGCGAGGCGTGGATCCCCCGCGAGACCCTCGCCGCCGACCCCAGGTACAAGGACCTTCTCGCCGCCTGGGAGGAGAAGGAGAAGAACTACGAGGCCGACAAGAAGGCCTTCGACGAGGCCGTCGCCAAGGCCAAGGCCGAAGGCAAGCCCGGCCCCAGCGCCTGGGGGAACCCCGACATGCAGATGTTCGGCCAGTTCCGCCCCGGCAACATCTTCAACGGCGTCCTCCTGCCGACGATCGGCTACGGCATCCGCGGCGCCATCTGGTATCAGGGCGAGACCAACGCCGGCCGCGCGTATCAATATCGTGACATGTTCCCGCTCATGATCCAGACCTGGCGCGAGCGCTGGGGACAGGGCGACTTCCCGTTCTACTGGGTCCAACTGGCCGACTTCAACGCCGAGAAGCCCGAGCCGGCCGACAGCGCCTGGGCCGAGCTGCGCGAGGCCCAGACCATGACCATGAGCAAGCTCCCCAACACCGGCGAGGCGGTCATCATCGACGTCGGCGAGGGGAAGGACATCCACCCCAAGAACAAGCAGGACGTCGGCATGCGGCTGGCCCGCTGGGCGCTCGCCCGCGACCACGGCGTCGACGTCGCGTGCCAGAGCCCGACCTACAAGTCGATGGAGAAGAAGGACGGCAAGGTCATCCTGACCTTCGACCACGTCGAAGGCGGCTTCCGCCCCTTCGACGTCGCCGAGCCGGTGGGCTTCACGATCGCCGGCGCGGACAAGAAGTTCGTCAACGCCTGGGCCAAGATCCTGGGCCCGAACACGGTCGAAGTCTGGTCCGACCAGGTCTCCCAGCCCGAGGCCGTCCGCTACGCCTGGGCCGACAACCCCGTCTGCAACATGTACGACGCCGTCGGCCTCCCCATGACCCCGTTCCGCACCGACGACTGGCCGGGCGTGACGGCCGACGTCACCAAGTGACCCCGGCATCGACAAGGTTTCCGATCGCCACGGATTTTGGGAGGCGATCGTAACGGCCTTCCCCCCTCGCGGGGGAAGGTGGCCCGAGGAACGCTGCCGAAACAACTTCCCGCGAACAACCTGGGAGAGAATATCCACAGATTTCCCAGATTAACACAGATTACATTAAATTGTCCGATCCGAATCTGCGTCAATCTGGGA
>CALCIB010000396.1 GCA_937907525.1 uncultured Planctomycetales bacterium
CGCGGTCACCCTCCATCTGGACAAAAATTCCACCAACTTTCAAGACGCCCACCGAAGTCGAGGCCGGACTCGGGGTTTTCCTTGGACGCGCCGGCGGACTATGGTGGAATCGGGGCAAGACCCTCGAAAAACACCCTGGGTCCTCAAATCGGGAAGGCGCGTCGACATGAGTGGCAGGCGGGGCCGAACGCCCAACGGACGGGACGAGGCGGGATGGCGGCGGAAGGCGGCGGCGTGGACGGCCTGGGCCGCGCTGACGACGCTCGCGACGGCGTCGCGGGCGCAGACGCCGCTTCCGTCCCTGGACGACGGCGCCCCCCCGGCCGCCGAGGCGGCGGAGGTCCCGACGGCCGGCGAGACCCAACCGTTGAGCCTTTGGTACCAGTTCACCGAACGGTACTCGGCCACCCCCGACGCCGCGCATCCGGCGTGGCTTTCGCAGTATCAGGTGGGCTCGCGCGAGAAGATCAAGTTCACGACGGAGAAGGCCCGGGGGGCGCCGGACGTCAACGAGGCCGTCGTCCAGACGATCTACACCGAGCGGGCGGTGAAGACCACGCCGACCCAGGCGGCCAGCGACGTCGTCCGCCGCTACGACCGCGCGAAGCTGTCGACGACGCTGAAGAGCCACCGGCCGTTTCAAAACCCGAGGTTCCTGGAGCAGTTGACGTTCTGGTACCGGATCCAGCCCGGCCAGCCGGTCGAACTGTACAACCTCAGCGAGGGCCGGAAGATCCGCCAGTTGGAATTCGACCGGATCGTCTCCAACCCGTTCCTCCCCCAACTGGCGACCCTGCTGCCGGCCTCGCCGCGGCGAGTCGGCGACCAGTGGCCGGCGCCGCGGACCGCGACGGCGATCCTCCTGGGCGCCATGCCGCTTGAGGAGGAGTACGACGTGACCGCCGAGCTCCTGGACGTCCGCGCCGCGGAGGCCGGGTCGTCGGCGATGACCGCCGAGTTCGCGATCAAGGGGACGCTCTTGCTCGAGGGCGGCGACGTGGGGCTCAACGTCCGGGTCGCCTTCGCCTTCGACCTCCCCGGCGAGGACGCCAGGCCGAAGCCCGGCCAGCCGCCCCGCGCCCGCCCGGCGATCGCCGCCGAGGGCTGGATCTCCGAGATCCGGATGGCCGAGACCGTCACCACCCCCCTGCCCGACGACGAGACCGGCCGCCTGAACCAGATCCAATCCCGCGAGCTGGTCCTCGCCCGCCGGGCGCGACCGTCGGAACTGGGCCCCGAGGCCGCGCTCCCCCTGATCGCCCCCGACGAACCCCCCGACGACCCGGCCCACACCTGGATCACCTACGACGACCCCCGGGGCCGGTTCCACCTGGAACACCCCCAGTCGTTGCGGATCGCCAGCGTCCATCCCGACGGCGGCGTCGACCTGGCCGATCGCCGGCTGGAGGGCAACGACGTGGTCTCGCTGGGCCTGGTCCCCAAGACCGGCGATCCCGCCAAGGACAAGCTGGCCGCCGACCCGACGGAGCATAAGCGAAAGCTGGTCCAAACCTGGCGGGAGCAGGGCCAGGAGATCCTGATGGGGGACTCCGGCTGGCTCAAGGACGACGTCTGGGCGCCGCTGAACCGCCGGGTCTACCGCCTGGAGGCGGCGCTGAAGCCGGCGGACGAGCAGGCGGCCGTGCGGAGCGGTCGGATCTACGCGGATTATTACGTCGTCCAGTTCACCCGCGACGAGACCCTGGTGGTCACGGCCATGACCGTCCGCGACCCCCACGTCGCGTTTCGCGATCAGGCCGAGGGGATCATCATGAGCTTCAACCTCGGGCCGTCGGAATCGCCGGCGACGGCGGTCGGCCCCTGACCCGTCCGCCCGCCCGCCGGCCGACGGTGGATGCTTGTCTGGGTTGACAAAATCGCGGGGCCGCGTCCGCCACGATGGACGTGGGGATACTATTGAACGGGGGGCGGTCGCGCGCCGCCGGGGAAGCCGCTCGAATCGACGCCGCCGCGCCGCGGTCGGAGCGAGGCGACGTCGGGCCGAGCCCACGGAAAGCCGCCATGCGAGTGATCCTGGAAGTCCTCAAGGGCCCCCGCGAGGGGCGGACCTTCACGCTGGACCGTCGCGAGACGTTCATCGTGGGGCGCTCGCAGTTCGTCCAGTGTCCGATCAACGACGCGGCGCTTTCGCGCGATCACTTCCTGATCGAGGTCAACCCGCCGCGGTGCGAGCTGCGCGACCTCGACAGCACCAACGGGACGTTCGTCAACGACGAGCGGGTCGCGCGGGCGCGGCTGGTCTCCGGGGACGTGATCGCCGCGGGGGCCAGCCGATTCCGCGTCACGGTCGACACCCGAACCGTCGTGTCCCCGCCCCCCTCCTCCAGCATCGTCATCCCCACCCGCGAGCCGATCGTCTGCGCCGGCTGCGGCGCGTCGGCCCCGATGGGGCTGACGGTCAACAACGTGGTCGGCGCCGACCCCAACGAGCCGGTCGAGTGGTGGTGCGTCGGCTGCCGGACCGAGGCCGCCGGACTCCCCCAGCCGGTCCCCCACTACACCATCCTCCGCGAGTTGGGCCGAGGCGCGATGGGGGTCGTCTACCAGGCCCGCCACAACGCCGGCGGCCAGATGGTGGCGCTCAAGCTCATCATGCCCGAGACGGCCACCACCAAGGCCGCCATCGACCGCTTCCAGCGCGAGATGTCGGTCATCAGCCAGCTCCGCCACCCCAACATCGTGGAGTGGTACGAGCAGGGGACGTCGCGCGGTCAGTTCTGGTTCGCCATGGAGTTCGTCCAGGGATCCAACCTGGAGGCCCTGGCCAAGTTGGACCCCGGCCGCTACCCCACCCATCAGGCCTGCCGGCTGGTCTGCCAGATCTTGAAGGGGCTGGCCGAGGCCCACCGCCGCGGCTTCGTGCATCGCGACGTCAAGCCGGAGAACATCCTCATCGGCCAGACGCCGGAGGGCTCGATCGCCAAGATCTCGGACTTCGGCCTGGCCAAGAGCTTCCGCGGCGTCGGCCTCTCCGGGTTGACCTTCTCCGGCGAGATGCGCGGGACGATCCCGTTCATGCCCCCGGAGCAGATGACCGACTTCAAGGCCGTCCGGCCCCAGGCCGACCTCTACGCCACCGCCGCGACCCTCTACTTCCTCCTGACCGCCAAGTACATCTACGACGAGCCCGAGGACGGCGGCGGCGACCTCATCAAGATGTTGCTTGAGGACCACCCCATCCCGATCCGGGAGCGTCGCCCCGACGTCCCCGACGGCCTGGCCGCGGTCATCGCCAAGTGCCTCTCCCGCGACCCCGAGAGGCGCTATCCCGACGCCGTCTCCATGCGCAAGGCCCTCAAGCCGTTCTGCAACGCCTAGGCCGGCGTCCGGGGACCGCGGCCTTGAACCCCTTCGTCGCTCGGGAAACAATGAATCGCGTCGACCGCCGTCGACGCGGGATCCGTCTCGTCCCTCGCCGTCATCCAGACCGTCTTGAAGATTGGAGTCCCTACCGATGGGCTTGACCCGACCGAACGAGGGAGGTTACGCGATGGGGGGGCTGTCGCGGCACTCCCTCCGCGCCCTGGAAGCGGTTTGGAACGATCTGCTCGCCCTGGGGGAGTCGGTCGTCGATTCGTTGGAGAAATGCGTCCTGGCCGTTCGCGAGGGCCGCGTCGAACTGGTCGCGGAGATCAAGGAGCAGGAGGAGGATTCCGACCGCCGGGAGGTCGAGATCGAGCAGGAGGCCCTGCGGATCCTCGCCCTCTTCGAGCCGGTCGCCACCGACCTGCGGCGGATGGCCACGGTGCTGAAGGTCAACCGCGACTGGGAGCGGATCGCCGATCTGTCCCTGCGGGTGGCCCGTCGCGCGCGCAAGCTCGTTCGCAAGCATCCCGAGATCGTCGTCCCCGACGGCATCAAGGACCTGGCCGGCGCGGTCCTGGAACACGTCCGGGCCGCGCAGGGGGTCTTGACCAGGGGCGACTCCGCCGCCGCCCGCCAGGTGATCGCCGACGACCAGAAGATCGACGACGCCTACCGCGACGTCCGCCGCGAGCTCAAGGCCCTGGCCGCGGCCGACCCCGCTCGGCTCGACGGCTGGCTGTTGGTGCTCAGCTCCGCCCGCAACCTGGAACGGATCGCCGACCACGCCACCGGCATCGCCCAGACCGTCGTCTTCCTTCAGGAGGGCCGAATCATCCGTCACGGCGACGAAACGGTCTGAACCCGCTCCGTCGAAAACCTAAACGACGGGTGACGCCAATCATCCCTTCTCCCCTTGTGGGAGAAGGTGGCCGAAGGCCGGATGAGGGGTCGATCGGCGTCGCACGTCTCGTCCGGCCATGACTTTGAAGTTCGCGGCTTTTGGTCGCGCCCCCCTCATCCGCCCCTTCGGGGCACCTTCTCCCACGAGGGGAGAAGGGGGGAGTCACACTCGCTCGCGGTGGTTTTCCACGAGAGCGGCCTGAACCAGAATCCGCGCCGGCTCGGAGAGGGATTCACTCGCTCGCGCTTCGGGCCTGTTCATGGCGCTGGTCGACACTCTCGCCCCGCCCCCGCCACCGCGGCGGGGCGAGGACCAGCGTCGCCAGCACCGCCGCGCCGAAGGCGACGTAGGCCGTCGTGAAGACCCACGGCTCGGCCTGGAAGAACATCAGCCGGTGGACCCAACCGGCGATGAAGTCCCCCTCCAGCGTTCGTTGCCCGGCGCGCTGGCGCAACTGGTGTTCCCAGACCGTCAGCGGACACGCCACCCCCAGAAGCGACTCGCCGACGACGTAGCCGATCATCCCCAGATGGATCAGTCGGAACCACTTGTTCCGCACCCACTCCCACCGCAGCGCGATCCCCAACAGGATCGCCGCCAGCCCCAGCACCAAAAACGCCACCCAGGCGAAATGGACCAGCGCCACCAGGTTCGCAAGCGTCGCGGGGTTCATCGTGGGATCGCTCCGGGACCGCGGTTGAAACGGTGGATTACGCGGACGTCAGCCGGCCGCGCGGCGCGGGGATGGGACGGCCGAGTTCCCGGGCGGTCTCGATCCACTCCCGGACGACGGTCTCGGCGTTCGCCAGGGCCTCGCCATACGTCGCGCCGTCGGCGGCGCAGCCCGGTAGTTCCGGGACTTCGGCGATGAACGCCTCGTCGTCGCGGCTCCAATACAGGATGATCGCGTAGCGGATGTCGGGAGACATGGACGCCTCGACTCTGGGAATCAACCGCATCATACCACGGTCGGCCTCCGGATGGATGATTCCCCCGCGACGGCGCGGTAGGCTGGGCGGGTCGATCCGCGATTCGTCGATCTTGCAGAGGCGTTCGATCATGCGACTAGGATTCGTGTCGGCGATCCTGCCGGAGCTGTCGTTGGAGGAGGTGTTGAGCTTCGCCGCGGAGGCGGGGTTCGCCAGCGTGGAGATGATGGCCTGGCCGCCGGGCAAGGCCGAGCGGCGCTACGCCGGGGTCTCCCACCTGGACCCCACCGACCTGTCGGCGGGCGCGATCAAGGCGACGCTCGACCTGTGCGAGAAATACGGGGTGGCGATCTCCAGCGTCGGCTACTACCCCAACGCGCTGTCGCCGGATCTCGCCGAGGCCAGGGCCGGGCAAGAGCACATCGGCCGCTGCATCGACCTGGCCGCGGCGCTGGGGGTCGGCCGGATGACCACCTTCGTCGGCCGCGATTATACGAAGACCATCGATGACAACTGGCCGCGGTTTTTGGAAGTCTGGCGGCCGATCATCGACCACGCCGACACGAAGAACGTGAAGGTCGGCGTCGAGAACTGCCCGATGTCCTTCGGCAAGGACGAATGGCCCGGCGGCAAGAACCTGGCCGTCTCCCCGGCCGTCTGGCGGCGGATGTTCGCCGATATTCCGAGCCCCAACTTCGGGCTCAACTACGACCCGTCGCACCTGGTCCTGCAACACATGGACCACGTCGCCCCCTTGATCGAGTTCAAGGACCGGATCCACCACGCCCACGCCAAGGACGTCCGGATCGACGTCGCCAAGCTGAACGACCTGGGCGTCTTCGCCTACCCCAACTCCTGGCACTCCCCCAAGCTGCCGGGACAGGGGGACGTCCGGTGGGGCGCGTACCTGGGAACGCTCGCCGACGCCGGCTACAAGGGCGACCTGGCCGTCGAGGTCGAGGACCGCGCCCACGAGGGGACGCTCCAGACCCGCAAGGAGTCGCTCATCATCAGCCGGCGGTTCCTGGAACAGTTCGTCATCGGCAAGAGCCAGGACGGCGAGTCCGGCGCATGACGACCCCCCCGCCGCCGGACCAGGACGGCCCGATCGACCTGTCGGTCCTGGTCCCGGTCTTCAACGAGGTCGACAACGTCGAACCGTTGTTTCAGGAGCTTGACGCCGCCTTGCGGCCGTCGGGGCGGCGGTACGAGTTGATCTTCGCCGACGACGGCTCCACCGACGGCACCGCCGCCAGGCTGGAGGCGATCCAGGCCCGCGACCCGGAACACGTCCGGGTCGCGTTCCTCTGGACCAACCGCGGCCAGACCGCGGCGCTTTCCGCGGCGCTCGACCTGGCGCGCGGCGAAGTCCTGGTCCCCATCGACGGCGACCGCCAGAACGATCCGGCCGACATCCCCAAACTGCTGGCGACGCTCGACGAGGGTTACGACGTCGTCTCCGGCTGGCGGAAGGACCGCCGGGACGCGCTGCTCAACCGCAAGATCCCGTCGAAAATCGCTAATATGTTGGTCGCGCGGCTGTCGGGGATTCCGCTGCACGATTACGGCTGCACGCTCAAGGCGTATCGCCGACGGGTGCTGGCGGGGGTCCGGCTCTACGGCGAGATGCACCGCTTCATCCCGATCTTCGCCGCCTGGCAAGGGGCGAAAGTCACCGAGCAGGTGGTCAACCATCGCCCGCGAACCGCCGGCAAGACCAAGTACGGATTGGGTCGAACGTTCAACGTGGTGCTCGACCTGATCCTGATCAGGTTCCTCCAGAAGTACTCCCAGCGGCCGATCCACTTCTACGGCCGGTTCGGGCTGTGGTCGTTCGCGGGGGGCGTCTTCTGCGTCGCGGCGATGGTCTACTTCAAGTACGTCTTCCCCTGGCCGGCCCTCTTCTGGTCGGCCGACCTGCCCAACAAGACGTTCGTGGAGACGCCGCTCCCCTCGCTGGCGGTGATGCTGTTCCTGGCCGGCTGCCTGAGCATCCTCCTGGGGATCCAGTCGGAGCTGATCATGCGGACGTACTACGAGTCCCAGGGCAAGCCGACGTACCTGCTGCGGGAGGTCAAGCAGGGCCCTTTCGACGGGGAGCAGGGGGCGGCGATCCAAGAATCGTCGGCCGAGGACGAATGACCTTCGTGGCGAATGCCGCTGGAACGGCCTTCCCCCCTCGTGGGGGAAGGTGGCCCGAAGGGCCGGATGAGGGGGGACGAGCCAGACGGCCGTTGGAATCCCGCGTTCGCGGGACGGGCCTCCGCGAATGACGACGGCTCGTCGCTTGTCCTCCCCCTCATCTGACCGCCGAGCGGTCTGTCTTCCCCCGCGAGGGGGGAAGACCGTCGGCATCGAGATCCGCGACGGTTGGAAACTTCCCGGGAGACGATCCATGACCACGACATCCCCGCGGGCCCTGGGGCTCGCGTCCACAAGCGCGTCGACCCTGGCCGTGGCGGCCGGGGCGCTGGCCTCGTTCGGCGTCGCGGGCCTCTTGATCGGGACGAGGCTCGGCGCGCTGATGCTCCTCGCCTCGGCCGCCTGCGCGGTCCTGGCGTGGCGGCTTTCGCGACCGGGGCGAATCGCCGAGGTCGACCGCGTCGCCGATCGCCTGGCGCGGGCGTCGCGAGCGGCCGTCCACGCCTATCGGACGCCCGACGACTCCGTCCCTCCGATCCGGTTTCTGGATGAGTCCGAGCAGGTCGCCCGCCGCGTCCGCCGCGGCGTCGACTCCGTCAGGACCCGGCTGGCCGCGGCCTTGCACCGGCTGGCCTACGTCGTCGCGCCGTCTCGGGATTGAGCCGGCGCCAACCCCAACTCGCTCCGAGCGTCGGCGAGGAAGGCGTCGAGCCGCCGCCGCATCTCGGCCGGGACGCCGTCCCAGAAGTAGCGTCCGCCGCGCGTCCGCGCCCGATCCTCGAACGATCCGTCGCGACCGACGCGCCGCTGGAGCCTCAGGTCGCATTCGAACTGAAATCGAATGAGCACGTCGTCGCGAATGTAGCTCAGCAACGACGGCGACGGCTCGCCGCCCGCGACGATCCGCCAGCCGTCGGCGAGCAGGTCGGGCTGGAGCGCGTCACGGATCGCCAGGAGCCAGCGATGATGATAGCCGAGCGGGTCCGCTTTCCCCTTGTGCTGGCGCGCGTCGCGGCGGCAGGGCCGGCAGAGCTTGGCCGTGGAGTGGACCGATCCTCCGGCGACCTCGTACCACCACTTCTGCTGGGCGGCGGTCCAAACTTCCTCCGCGCCGCACGAGGCGCAGGTGAAGGGGACGTCCAGATAGTACCCGCGCTGGATGAAGTCCGGCGGAAAGCACCAGTACGTCGGGGAGAAGGCCGAGGCGTCGACGACCGCGGCGTTCTTGAGCGCCTGCTCCCGCCGCCGTCGCTCCCTGGCCTCGGTCTCGCGGCGTTTGCGATTGTGGTTCACGGCTCGCCTCCGCGGGACGGACCCGCGCCGGGTCTTCCGGGTTCGCCGCGGGCGGATCAACCCGGCGGCGACCGGCGGAGTTCCTCGCGCGCGCTCATCAGGATTTGCCCGAGCCGGTTCTTGCCGCTTCCATCGCCGCCGTCGCCCCAGTAGTCGTCGTTCTCGGTGTGCTCGACGATCCCGGCGTCGCCGGTTTCCAGCAGAATGGCGCGGATGTCGGCGTGCTGGGCGAACTTGGCGACGACCGCCGCGCGCATGATCGCGTCCTTGACGCTCTCCCAGTCCTTGCGGAGCGGTCGCTTGCGGTCGCGACCCATCCGCGCGGCGATCATTGGCGACCTTGCTTTCCGCACTTCCTCCTCGTCGGGAGTTCCGGCGAACTTCTGGGCCTGGAAGTAATGCTCGCTTGTGGGCCAGGTCTTTTTCTTCAGCCAAATCGGATGGGGCGAGAAGTTGGAGAAGCAGCCGAACTCGTCGCTCACGGAGTAGAAGCGGATCGGATCGGCCATGGGAGCGTCTCCCGGTTCAATG
This sequence comes from uncultured Planctomycetales bacterium, assembly GCA_937907525.1. Lineage (GTDB taxonomy): Bacteria > Planctomycetota > Planctomycetia > Isosphaerales > Isosphaeraceae > Paludisphaera. Next base: position 9,124 of record CALCIB010000396.1, read on the forward strand.
ATCGCGGCGATCCCCGCCTTCTTCCTCAAGGGGAGAAGGGAGGATTTGGGATTGGATCGCGAACTCGGTGGGCGCGTCGCGTCCCCTTCAAGACGCGCGGCGGGGCGGGCGGGTTCGCGACGATCAAAGCTGGGTTTCGGCGATCTCGACGGCCTTGAGCAGGCCGCCGGCCTTGTTGACGGTCTCCTGGTATTCGTCGGCGGGAACGCTGTCGTAGACGACGCCGCCGCCGGCCTGGACGTGGGCGACGTCGCCGCGCATCACCAGGGTCCGAAGCGCGATGCAGGTGTCCATGTTGCCGGTGAAGTCGATGTAGCCGACCGCGCCGGCGTAGGGCCCGCGCCGGGTCGGCTCCATCTCGTCGATGACCTCCATCGCCCGGATCTTGGGCGCGCCGGAGACCGTGCCGGCCGGCAAGCCGGCGCGGAGGGCGTCGAACGTCGTCTTGCCGGGTTTCAGCTTCCCCGAGACGTTCGACGTGATGTGCATGACGTGGGAGTATCGCTCCACCTTCATCACGTCGGAAAGAACCACCGAATCGTACTCGGCCACCCTTCCCACGTCGTTGCGGCCCAGGTCGACCAGCATGATGTGCTCGGCCCGCTCCTTGGGATCGGCCAGCAACTCCGCGGCCAGCGCCTGGTCCTCGGCGTCGTCCTTGCCCCGCCGGCGCGTTCCCGCCACCGGGCGGATCGTCACCACGCCGTCCTCCACCCGCACCAGGATCTCCGGCGAGCTGCCGATCAACTGGAAGTCGTCGAAGGTCAGGTAGAAGAGGAACGGGCTGGGGTTCACCACCCGAAGCACTCGGTAGACGTCGAACGGCTTCGCGGTCGTCTTGACCTCGAACCGTTGCGAGGGGACCACCTGGAAGATATCGCCCGCCTTGATGTACTCCTGGCAACGCCTGACGACGTTTTCATATTCCTCGCGGGTGAAATTCGATTTCGGAACCCGCGCGATCGGCCCGGAGGGGTCGATGTCCCGAAGCGGCAGCGGCTCCGACGGCTTCCCCAACCGCTCGACCAACTCGTCGATCCGGGCGCATGCGGCGTCGTAGGCCGCCCTCGGATCGCCGCCGGGCTCGACCTTCGCCTGCGCGACGACCAGCACCGTCTTGCGGATATGGTCGAACAGGACCATCCGATCGAAGAACGAGAACGACAGGTCGGGGAGCCCGCGATCATCGGGAGGCGCGCTCGGCAGCCGCTCGGTGTAGCGGACGGCGTCATACGCCGCGTAGCCGACCGCGCCGCCGGTGAACCGCGGCAGCCCCGGAACGTGCGCCGCGCGGTTGGCGTCGATCAGCTTCTCAAGCTCGACGAACGGGTCGGCCGCCTGGAACCGCCGCTCCGAGCCGGGCTTGCCGGGCTCGAAGACCGTCACCCGGTCGCCGCGGGCCTCGAACCGCAGGAACGGCTCGGAGCCGAGGAAGCTGTACCGCCCCACCTTCTCCCCGCCCACGACGCTCTCGAACAGAAACGACGGCGCCCCGCGCTCGATCCGCCGAAACGCCGAGACCGGCGTGAGGTCGTCGGCGACGAGCTGGCGATAGACCGGCACGCGAGCCGCCGAGCCGGCGTAAGCGGCGAAGTCCCCAAACGAAGGTCGGTGCATGCTCATGACCGGCGGCGAACCCCTTGAGGCCGAGTCGCAAATCGCCGACCGTCACGGACTTTGGGAGGGCGAGCGCAACGGCCTTCCCCCCTCGCGGGGGAAGGTGGCCCGAAGGGCCGGATGAGGGGGGGCGGGCCCAAACGCCTTCGACGTCCAGGGCTTTCCGGAGGGCTTCCGCGAATTCCGACGGTCGTCTGGCGCGTCGTCCCCCTCATCCGGCCGCTGCGCGGTCTGTCTTCCCCCGCAAGGGGGGAAGATCGCCTTCATGGTTCCCCAGTTGTCCGCGACGATCGGCAAATCGTGTCCACACACACGTTAACAACCCACGCCCGCCGCGACAAGCCGCGCCGAACGCGGGCGACGAACCTCAAATAATCAATAGTCCGTTTGACTATTTGATCGACTCCCCTATACTGGGGTCATGAAGCGAATTCACCACGACCAGATGGCCCGGATCGGGCGGGCGATGTCGAGCCGGGTTCGGCTGCGGGCCTTGAACCTCCTGGCCCAACGGCCCTGGCGAGTGAGCGAGCTTGCCGAGGAGTTGGGCGAGAGCGTCGCGGCGACCAGCGCGCACTTGAAGGTGTTGCGGGCGGCGGGGATGGTCGTGGAGGAGAAGCGGGGCCGGGAGCACTGGTGTCGGGTGGAGGCCGTGGAGATCTTCGACCTGCTCGTGGCCATGCGGCGCGTCGCCGAGGCGGTCCTGCCGGAGCTTCGAGAGGCGGTTCGTGGCGACGCGGACGACCCCCACCTGCTGCGGGTCGCCAGCCTCAAGGAGTTGGCCGAGGACGTCGCCGGAGACCGGATGGCGCTGGTCGATCTTAGGCCGACCGCCGAATTCGACGCCGGCCACATCCCCGGGGCGCGGTCGTACCCCGCCGCCAAGCTGGCCGAGGCCGACCTGGCGCCACTGAGGCGTTGGGAGCGGCTGGTCGCCTACTGTCGAGGCCCCTGGTGCCTCATGGCCCGCGAGGGCGTCCAGGCGCTCAACGCGCGGGGCTTGCCGGCGCGACGGTTGCGGGCGGGGGTCGTGGACTGGCTCGCCGAGGGCCTGCCGCTGATTCGAGGCGAGCAGGGCGCGGCGACCGAAGACAAGCAAGGGAAGGAGGACGCCCGCCCTCGTGACCGCGGGCCATCGCTCAAGGAGACGAAGAAATGACCACGCGACGCGAATTCCTGGATCACGCCCGCGCCCTGGGTCTGGGCGCGGCCTTCCTCCCCGCCACCGCGGCCGTCAGGCGCGCCGAGGGCGCGGAGGACGTCGCCGCGGCGGAGAGGCCGGCGGGGCTGATCTTCGAGACGATCGAGTCCGGCGGCATCGCCCACTACTCCTATTTCATCGGCGACGCGCTTTCGGGCAAGGCGGTCGTGATCGACCCCAGGCGGGACGTCAACGTCTACGTCGAACTGGCCAAGAAGCACCGGCTGGCGATCACCCACGCCGTCGACACCCACATCCACGCCGACTTCGTATCCGGCGGCCGGGAACTGGCCGATCGGACGGGCGCGAAGTATTACGCCAGCGTCGAGGGGGACGCGAAGTACGGCTTCCCCGTCGAGCCGATCCGCCACGGCGACGAACTGAAGATCGGCGGCGTGGTCCTCAAGGCGATCCACGCGCCGGGGCACACCCCGGAGCACATGGCGTACCTCGCCACCGCCCAGGGCCGCGCCGACCAGGCGTGGGCGCTTTTCACCGGCGACTTCCTCTTCGCCGGCGCCGTCGGCCGCCCCGACCTGATGGGGGTGGAGAACACCGACCGGCTGTCGCATCTCTTGTACGAGTCGCTGCAAACCGCGTTCAAGGCCCTCCCCGACGCCCTGCCGATCCACCCGGCGCACGGCCCCGGCTCCCCCTGCGGCGCGGGGATCGTCGCCCGCGACGGCGTTCCGACGCTCGGCGTCGAGCGCGAAAGCAACCCCGCCTTGCAGTTCCACGACGAGACCGCCTTCATCGACGACCTGCTGTTCCGACAGCCCCCGGTCCCCTACTACTGGCCCCGGATGAAGAAGGTCAACGCCCGGGGCCCCGAGGTCCTCGGCAAGTTGCCGGTCCCCAGGCCGATGAAGGCGAGGGAGTTCGAGGCGCTCGTCGCCGACGAGAAGGTCCAGCTTCTGGACACGCGCGACGTGATGGCCTTCGGCGGCGGGCATATCAAGGGCGCGATCAACATCGGCTACTCGCCGACGGTCTCGATGTGGGGCGGGTGGCTGTTGGACCCCGAGCGGCCGATCGCCCTGATCGTCCCCAAGGAGGGGAAGGTCGAAAACGTCGTCGCCTGGCTGGTCCGGGTCGGCCTGACCGACTTCGCCGGCGTCCTCGACGGCGGCATCGACTCCTGGATCATGGCCGGCAAGGACTTCGAGGCCACCCCCCAGATGTCCGTCCACGAGTTGAACGAGCGGATGAAGACGGGCGACCTGACGCTGCTGGACGTCCGCCAGCCCTCCGAGTGGGACCAGGGCCACGTCCCCGGCGCCCGCTACATGTTCCTGCCGGAGATCCCCGGGAAGGCGAAGGAGCTGGACCGCTCCAGGCCCGTCGCCGCTTTCTGCGGCAGCGGCTACCGCGCCAGCATCGCCGCGAGCCTGTTGAAGCGCGAGGGCTTCAAGGTCTCCAACGTCCCCGGCTCCTTCGGCGCCTGGCTGGCCGCCGGCCACGACGTGGACGTCCCCCCCAGGCCCGGCAAGGCGTCCGACACCCAGCGCTCGGCCTGAGCTTGGCGAAGGCTCGGGCGTCGGCCGAAAACGATCAAGCGCGGGCGCTTATAAATATGCCTTCTCCCCTTGAGGGAGAAGGTGGCCGAAGGCCGGATGAGGGGTGGGCGGGACCAAAAGCCATCGGATTCGAAGGCGTTTCCGGACCATGGCTTACGCCGAGACACAACGCCGGTCGACCCCTCATCCGGCCCTTCGGGCCACCTTCTCCCTCAAGGGGAGAAGGCGAGCGTCGCCGCGGCTTGAAAGACGTCGGCGCGTCGCGCGGCCCTGTCATTCATGCTTTCCCATCGACGAATCCAGGAGGATTTCATGCGCTCGTTCCACGCGCTCGCGGCGGGTCTGGCCTTCGTCGTGGCCGTTCCGGTCATGGCGGCGGACGAACCGACGCCCCGGCGGGTCTCGCTCGCGTTCATCAACGACGTCCACGCCCAGATCGAACCGCATCCGGAGCTGTTCTGGAGCGCCGGCGCCGAGGAGTACGTCAAGGACGTCGGCGGGCTGGCCCGGGTGGCGACCGTCTTCAACCGCCTCCGAGCGGAGCGCCCCGGCGAGACCGTCTTCATCGACGGCGGCGACACCATCCAGGGCTCCGGCCCCGCCGCCTGGACCAAGGGCCAGTCGGTCGTCGAGCCCATGAACGCCCTGGGACTGGACTTCGCCATCCCCGGCAACTGGTTCGTCGCCTACGGCGCGGACGCCTGGAACAAGGCGGTCGCCGGCTTCAAGCATCCGATGATCGCCGCCAACGTCCGCGACGAGCGAACCGGCGAACTGATCCACGAGCCGTACATCGTCAAGGAGGTCAACGGCGTTCGAATCGGCTTCGTCGGCTTCACCGACCCCGAGGTTCCCCATCGCCAACCGCCGCATCTCTCCAAGGGGCTGGCGCTCGACGGCGAGGACGCCCTGCCGAGGTACATCGCCGAGCTTCGCGAGAAACAGCGCGTGGACCTGGTCGTCCTGGTGACGCACGTCGGCCTGCCCAAGTCGATCGCCATGGCCGACGAGATCCGGGGGGTGGACGTCATCCTCTCGGCCGACACCCACGAGCGAACCTACGAGCCGATCATCCGCGGCGACGTCTGGGTCGTGGAGGCCGGGTCGTTCGCCTCGTTCGTCGGCGTGCTCGACCTCCAGGTCGGCGCGGACGGCGAGATCGTCGACCGCTCCTGGCGGCTGATCGAGCTGCGTCCCGAACTGTTCCCGGAAGACCCGGAGGTCAAGAAGGTCGTCGAGACCGCGCTCGCGCCCCACCGCGAGCGGATGAACCGGGTCATCGGCCGAACCGACGACTGGCTGGCGCGCGACGGGGTGCTCAACAGCACGCTCGACCAGGTGATCGCCGACGCCGTCCGCGAGGCGGCCGGGACCGAGATCGGCCTGAGCAACGGCTACCGCTTCTCCCCGCCGACGGCCCCCGGCCCGATCACCGTCGCCGATCTGTGGAACTGGCTGCCGATCCCCCTGGAACTGAAGCGCGGCGAGGCGACCGGCGCCCAGCTTCGCCGGTACTGGGAGCGCGAGCTTCAAAACACCCTGGCCGACGACCCCAAGAATCTCCACGGAGGCTGGCTCGCCCGGCCGTCCGGCATGACGGTCGACTTCGACCGCGACGCCTCCGGCGAGCCGCGGCTTCGCGACCTCTTCGTCGCCGGCGCGCCGCTCAAGGACGACGTGACGTACACCCTGGCCGCCGGCGATCGCAAGGGCGCGCCGAACGGAAACATCCACCGCGTTCAAGATTGCAAGAATCTGGAAATGCTTGGCGCGACGACCCACGACGCGGTCGAGAAATACCTGGAGCGACACTCGCCCATCCACTCGAACTTCGGCCTGGACGTCCGCCGCGTCGACCGTCCGGGGCTTCGCATGCGCTCGCAAATCCTGGACAAGCTTGAAGAAGCCTCTCGATGACGGCCGCGAACCGGCCCCGTCGCCGAATCATCGACGGGAGGGGGCGCGACGCGAACCAGCGGGCCGAACGGGACGTACATGCCCACGTTCCGCCCGCGGAACGCCTTCCAACCAACGTCTCGTCGGCCGCCGGCGGCCTGGGCGCGTCCGCGCCCGCCGCCGAGGCGCCCGACGACCCCGCCCCGCCTCATCCGCTTCATCCTCGAGCGGCCTCGGCCGCAAGGAGTTCCTTCTCATGGCAGGCCCTCGCTCCGGGAGGCCCTCCGTCGGTTGGCTTCCGACCCTTCTGACGTTCGGCGTGATGGCGGTGCTGGCCGGCGTGGCCGGCGCGACCCGCGGCGACGGCGACGCCCCGGCGGCGTCGCCGAAGCCGGGCCCCGCCCGCGTCTCATCCCCCGCCAAGGACGCCGAGCCGGTCTGGCGGACGGACTTCAAGAAGGCTCGCGAGATCGCGGCAAAGCAAAAGAAGCCGATCCTGCTGCGGTTCACCGCCGAGTGGTGCCCCCCCTGCCAGGTGATGAACCGAAGCGTCTTCCCCAGGGAGGCCGTCCAGAAGGCGCTGGCCGATCGCGTCGTCCCGGTGCTGGTCGACATCGACGAGCAGAAGAACGAGGAGTTGGCCCCGCGCTACAAGGTGCGGGGAATCCCGGCCCTGGTCTTGATCGACGCCGACGGCGAGGTCCTCGACCGCGGCGGCTTCATGAGCGCCGAGGCGCTTTTGGAGTTCCTTCCCGAAGCGTGACGCGAGCGGAGCGGCGTCGGGCCCGGCGAGCGCGAGCGAGCCGCGGCGGTCGTCGCCTTCTCCCCTTGAGGGAGAAGGTGGCCCGAAGGGCCGGATGAGGGGTCGACCGGCGTCGCGTTTCGGCGGAAGCTCCGGCTTGGGGGACGGCTTCGAACTCCGAAGGCTTCTGGATTCGCCCACCCCTCATCCGGCCTTCGGCCACCTTCTCCCTCAAGGGGAGAAGGTCGTTCGGCGCCGGCTCGCGGGCGTCGCATGCGAGATCCGACAAGCGCCGCGCGACGGCTAAAGCGCGTTGGGAAGCCAGAAGCTCTCGCTTGAAACGTCGGGCGGCCAGGCGGGCCCGCTCGGAAGCCTGAAGAAGTCGTCGTCGAAGGCCGTCATCGCCTCCCAAATCAGGTGTTCCCCCGGCTCCCCCGGGTCGGGCGACAGCGACTCCCAGGGCCGGGCGGCGGCTCGGAGGCACGCCTGCTTCCGCGCGACGTGATAGGGGATCCGAAGCCGCGCCGCCTCCTCTATCTTCCGCGTCGAGGCCCGGTTCGAGGTTTCCAACTCTCCCCGTCCGATCCGCTCGGCGACGTCGAGGTTCTTCCGTTCCTCCGCCTCGCGGCGAGCGTGGCGCGCCGCGTCGTGAAGCCGCGCGCGGCGGCGGTTGACCAGGACCTGGGCGTACATTCCCAGGACGATGGCGGCGACGACCGCGATCGTCGCGACGGCCGCCGTCCGGCGGACGATGGAACTCGACGGCTTCATGGCGCCTCCCCCCTCTGGGCGAGCCCTCCGCGCGGCGGTTCGGCGCGGCGCGGTTGCTTGACACCCCGGAGGGCTGAATTAGAATAAAAACGCGGCGAGAAGTCGAACCGAGATCGCGAGGGCGTCACGCGCCCGCAATGGGATCCGCGCCCGTCGGGTCCGCCGGGCCGCGGCCCGTCGCCAGTCTCGAGGGGCTGGCGGAGGAACGTCCCATGAAATGTCAGAAGTGCGCCAAGCCGGCCACCTTCCACATCACCGACATCGTCGCCAAGGGGCGGCACGAGGAGTTCCACTTCTGCGACGAGCACGCCCGCCAGCACCTCGCGCCGGCCGAGGAGGTGGTGGAGGCCTCGCCGATCAGCGAGCTGGCCAAGAAGCTGGCCGGGATCCCCGGCGCGGGGGGCGCGGCGATGCGCGAGTCGACCGCCGCCGACAAGCAGGTCTGCCCGGTCTGCCAGATCACGTTTTTGGAGTTCCGCAACACCGGCCGGCTCGGCTGCCCCTACGACTACGAGGTCTTCCGCGACGAGTTGATGCCGCTTTTGGAGAGCGTCCACGGCGAGACCCGCCACTCCGGCAAGGTCCCCCGCCGGGCGCCCCGCAACACCCAGCAACAGACGACCCTGATCCAGATCCGCAACGAACTGAAGCGCGCCGTCGCCGCCGAGGATTACGAGGCCGCCGCCCAACTCCGTGACAAAATCAAGAGGATCGAGCGAGAGCAAGCGTGACCGCCCTCCCGGGCGGGATCGCGGGACCGAGACGAAGGCGGGAGCGGCGATGACGTGTCAACGATGCCAGGACGAGGCCGTCGTCCACCTGACCGAACTGGTCGACGGCAGGCGTCGGGAACGTCATCTCTGCGCCTCCTGCGCCCGCGAGGCCGGATTGGCCCCCCCCGACTCTCCGCCGGATCTGGGGCTCGACGCGGTGCTGGGGGCGCTGATCGCCAAGCACGTCGGCGAGCTGGTGGGGGAGTTGGCGGAGTCGAGCTGTCCCGACTGCCGCCTCCGCTACGTCGACTTCCGCGCCGGCGGACGTCTGGGATGCCCCCGCGACTACGAGGTCTTCCGCACGGGGCTCATGCCGATGCTCCTGCGGTTCCACGGGGCCTCCCGCCACGTCGGCAAGCGGGCCCGCAGCCGTCCCGGCGCGGCCGACCGGCTCCGGCTGCGCGCGCGGCTCCGCCAGGCCGTCGCCCGCGAGGACTACGAGGAAGCCGCCCGCCTCCGCGACCAGCTTCGCCCCAAGGAACCCCACGCATGACTCTGGACGACATGACCAGGACCTCCGGCGAATGGCTCCGCGGCACCGGACCGGAAAGCGACATCGTGATGTGCTCGCGGATCCGGCTGGCGCGCAACCTGGCCGACTTTCCCTTCTCCAACCGCGCCAGCCGCGGCGAGAAACTGGGGGTCGAGTCCCAGGTCAAGGCCGCCGTCGAGGCGGCCGAGCTCGACGCGGTCTACTTCGACGTCAACGCCATGTCGAACCTCGACCGCCAGTTCCTGGTCGAGCGCCAGATCGTCTCCAGCGAGCTGGCCGGCGGCGAGGGACCCCGGGGCGTCGCCGTGACCCCCAAGGAAAACGTCTCGATCATGGTCAACGAGGAGGACCACCTCCGGATCCAGTACATGCTCTCCGGCTTCCGCCTCCCCGAGGTCTGGGAGGCGATCGACGACCTGGACGACCGCCTGGAGGAGAACGTCGCCTACGCCTACAGCTCGTCGCTGGGCTATCTGACCGCCTGCCCCACCAACGTCGGCACCGGGATCCGGGTCGGCGTGATGGTCCACCTGCCGGGGATCGTCGCCGGCAAGGGGATCGACAAGGTCTTCCGCGCCCTGCAGAAGATCAACCTGGCCGTCCGCGGCCTCCACGGCGAGGGCTCGCAGGCGTTCGGCGACTTCTACCAGATCTCCAACCACCAGACGCTCGGCAAGAGCGAGGAGGAGATCATTCGGATGCTCACCGACGTCGTCCCCCAGATCCTCCAGTTCGAGCGCCAGGCCCGCCAGGACCTGGTCACCGGCCGCCGCCAGCACCTCCACGACCAGGTCTCGCGGGCCTACGGCGTGCTCAAGACCGCCCAGACCATCTCCAGCGAGGAGACCATGCTCTTGCTCTCCAGCGTCCGCCTGGGGATCAACCTGGGGCTCATCGACGACCTGTCCATCGCCACGGTCAACGAGCTTTTCATCCAGACCCAGCCCGCGTTCCTGCAAAAACTCCACGGCGGCGAGCTAGGAGTTGAGGAACGGAACGTCGCGCGGGCCTCGTTCCTCCGAAGCCGCCTGGCCGAGGGCCGCGGCGACGACGAATGAGCCGCGCGGATCCCAAACACCCCGGCCGTCACGGATTTTTTGGAGGGGACGCGATCGCAACGGCCTTCTCCCCTTGAGGGAGAAGGTGGCCCGAAGGGCCGGATGAGGGGTGGGCGAGCAAGTCCGCCATGGACGTTCGGAGCGGCCTCGCTCCAATCGATGGACGGGGCCTGGCTGCGAGCCCGGATCCTCGGCGGGACGTCCCTCCTTATCTGTCCGCTTCGCGGTTCGTCTCCCCCCGCGAGGGGGAAAGACCGTTTCCATCGATCCCCTCTCCAAAATCCGGGGCGATCATTCCCCCGGACGAGAGGACGCGACGCGGTGCCCTCATTCAGCCTCGACATCGACCCCTACGCCGTGCTGGGCGTCGCCGGCGACGCCTCGCTCCAGCAGATCCGCGACGCCTATCGCGCCAAGTCCAAGAAGTACCATCCCGACGCCGGCGGCGAGGACTGGGCCTTCCGGATCCTCGCCCAGTCGTATGAGCTGTTAAGCACCAACCGCGTCATGCGGGCCGCCGCCGCCGACGCGCCGCGCCCCGCGGCGTCGGCCGCCTCGGCCGACGTCCCCCCCCGCGGCCGACGCTCCCGGTTCGAGCCCAAGAGCGAGACGGTCCACGCCGGGATCGTCGACAAGGACGTCCCCCCCGCCCGCCGCCTGGCGGTGGAACTGCTCTGCGTCCGCTACCTCTGGGACGAGGCGTCCTACCTCTGGCTCGATCAAAAGTCGTCTGACGACGACCGCTTCTTAAGCTGCTCGGTCAACGTCGCCTGGCCCGACCGCTCCTCCGGACCGCTTTCGATCGACCCGGACGAGGAGGCCGCGATCCTGGCCGCGGTCGGCGAGGTCTTCGACCACCTGGTCCTGGCCACCCGCGCCGTCTCCTCGCGAAGCTTCGTCGGCGAGGACGGCTTCTCCGGCTGGCTGACCTACAGCGGCTTCGACCGCGCCTGGAAGACCGTCCGCCAACTCCAGCAAGCCCTCCACGCCCGCGACCTCGGCGTCCGCCAGTGGTCCCGCGACCTGTTCATCCCCCGCGAGTGGGACTGACCCGCGCCCCCGGCGGGATGCGTCCGGTCGACGGGCCGCGGCCGTCGTCCGCCCGAAAAAACCGACACTCGACGGTTTCCTGAAATTTCAGGCGGCTTTCCCGCGATCGTCTCTTTGGTATTGGGAAACACGGCGGACCTCCCGTTGATCGGGATCGATCGCGGGCGTAGGCTTGATCGCGTACCCACAGACGGGAGAACGCGATCACGCCGAGGACGTCCGGGATCTCAACCTGGCGATCACCCCCTCGGCCACGGGGGCGGGCGATGAATATTCGATATGTGATCCTGGCCAAGTACGCCGAGTTCACGGCGGACTCGACGTTGAACATGATCGGGGGCGACTTCGACAAGATAGAAACCGCGGATTTCCCCTGCCTGATTCCCTCGGTGCTGGCGGCCGTCAAAATCGAACTGACGCCGGAGAATTGCGGGCGAAGATACGCGATCGTCGGTTCCGTGGTCCAACCGGAGACGGGAGAGGTCCTTGGGACGAGCGACACTCACGAACTCTTACCCTTCGATCCGTCAAGCCTCGGCCCCTCATCGCCGATCGAGTTGGGCTTGGTGATCCAGATACCGAACGTGGAGGTTGCCGAACCCGGAACTTACGAGTTCCACGTCACGATCAACGACGTCCCTCAGACGCCAAAGCCTCGCCTTCGCGTCGGTCCCGTCGGATCGATGAGGCGCGTGTTCTTGGAGAAGCGGGAGGTCCAGTGATGAACGCGCCTCCGGCGGCCGTTTACGAGGCGAGGGTGACGGACGACTCGATTCGGAGTCGCAGGACGATCGCTCCGCGCTTTCCCACGTTCGTCGAGAACCTCCCGGGATCCCCCTATAGGACGGTGCCGCATCCCGTTTCCGCCCCCCCGACTCGGGCGACTCCGAAAACGATCGGTTACACCATCGTCAATGAACGCCCCGACGGAGCATCGTCACGGACGGCCGAACCCGACCAACCCGAGGCCGTCATGTCGCAAGCCTGGGAACGAAAGAACGACCGTCGGGTCGAGTTGATCGGGAAGAGATCCGCGGCCGGCCTCACCGCCGCCGAAGAAGCTGAATTGGCCCGCCTTCAAGACGAAGTGTTCGACGAACTAGACGCCGTAATACCCCTTCCATTCGACGCCTTGGCGGCGCTGGAAGCCGAGGTCAGTGAGATTCAGGCTCGAATCGACGCGGAGGCCGGCCGCCCGTGAACGTCGAGCGTCTCTTTCCGCTTCCAATGGAGAAGCACGTCTTGAGGCATTTCCCCGTGTATGGCGACTATCGCAAGTACAAGCCGTGGCTGCGGGACGAGTACGAATTCCGATGCGTCTTCTGCAAGTTCAGGGAGAAGTGGTATCAGGACGGGGCCGCCGCGTTTCATATCGACCACCTGACGCCGAAGTCGGTAGCCCCGGCACGCGCGGCCGATTATGCGAACCTCGCGTACTGCTGCCCGCGCTGCAACCGCGTCAAATCCACGAGGACGCTCCCAGGGCCCTGCGAGGAGGCATACGGCCGTCATTATGAATTCGACGACGATGGCAAGGCGATCGCCTTGACTCGGCTTGGGACCGACATCATCGATATTACGGGGATGAATCGAGAGAACGCGATCCAGTATCGGAAACAAATGCTGGATACCATGGTCATCCTGGTGAAGCAGGCCGCCCGCCCGGACGCCAAGGCGATGGAATTGCTTAAGAGATGGCTCGGTTACCCCGACGACCTCCCCGACCTGCGCGAACAGAGAGTCGAGCGCAACTCGCGGCCGGAAGGCGCGGCGACTTGCTTTTACGTCAAACGGCACAACGGCGAACTCGCGGAGATCTACTGAGGGTCACGGCCGCGGGGTCTTGGGAGAGGTCGCGCCCTTGTCGTAGTCGACGTAACGCTCCCCTGGACCGGAGCCGCGGACCTTGGCGATGATCGGCTCGACGACCGCCTCGGGGACGAACGGCTTCAGCGCGTCGGCGCCGCCGAAGCGGGCGACCTGACGCACCAGCGAGCTTGAGACGTGCGAATACTGGCCGTCGGCCATCAGGAAGACCGTCTCGACGCCGGGGTCCAGTTTCTGGTTCGTCAGCGTCATGCCGAACTCGTATTCCATGTCGGTCAAGGTCCGCAGGCCGCGGAGGATCACCCGCGCGCCGATTCGGCGGACGTAATGGACCGTCAACTCCTCGAACGCCTCCACCGAGACGTTGTCGAAAGGCTCCACCACCCGCTCCACCAGCGCCACCCGCTCCTCGACGGAGAACAGCGACGCCTTGCTCGGATGCACGCCGATGCCGACGACCAGATGGTCGAACAAGAGCCGGCCGCGGCGGATCACGTCCAGGTGTCCCAGCGAGATGGGGTCGAACGTGCCGGCGAAGACGGCCGTCCGATGCGGGTTGCCGGGGAGTTCGCGCGGGCGCATCAGAGGACCTTTCCAGGGGCGTCGTCGCCCCCGAGGGCGACGACGAGGGCGTCGTGAAGACGGAGCAGATCGCTCGAATCGGTGTAGACGTGGGGGCTCAGCCGCAACCGCCCCCGACGGCGCGAGGCGACCACCCGGCGGGATCGCAAGATTCCGACGGCCGCGTCGGGGTCCACGCCGTCGGCCGCCGCCGTGACGATCGCCGACCGCTCATGCGGCGCCGACGGCCCCACGACCCGCCAGCCGGCCGCGGCGACCGTCTCGCGAACCGCATCGGCCCGCTCCAGCAGCCGCGCCGAGAACGCCTCGCGGCCGATCTCGCGCAGCAGGGTCATGCTCGCGGCGAAGCCCTGAAGCCCCGGCATGTTCCACGAGCCCCCCTCCCAGCGCCTGGCGTCGGGCTTGAGGGTGAAGTCCAGGCCCCCGGCGGCGAACGAGCCGACGACGCTGTTCCAGCCCACCCCGATCGGCCGCAACCGCTCGATCCACTCGCGGCGGACGTACAAAAACCCCGCCCCCTCCGGCCCGAGCAGCCACTTGTGCGAGTCGGCCGCGGCGAAGTCCACCGGCGTCTTTTTCACGTCCAGCACGAACGGCCCGACCCCCTGGATGGCATCCAGGCAAAGCGCGACCCCGCGCTCGCGGCAAAGCGTCCCCAGCGCGTCCAGGTCGTTGCGGAAGCCGGTGGCGAACTCGACGTGGCTGACGGCCAGCACGCGGGTGCGGTCGTCCATCGCGTCGCGAACGTCGTCGATCAGGATCCGGTCGTCGCGCGACGGGACCAATCGCGTCTCGACGCCGCGGTCGGTCAGGTTCATCCAGGGGTAGACGTTGGAGGGGTATTCGTCGGCCGGGACGACGACGTTGTCGCCGGGGCGCCAGGGGAAGCCCTCGGCGACCAGGCCGATGCCGTGGGTCGTGTTGGCGACGAAGGCGATCTCCGCCGGCTCGGCCCCGATCCAGGTGGCCAGGTCCTCGCGAAGCGTCCCGATCCGACCGCCCCAGACCGGCCATTCGGTCGCGCCGTTGACCGCCTGGTTCCCGGCCCAGCGCGCGATCGCGAGGGCGGCGCGGTTCGGGATCGGAGCGACCGCGGCATGGTCGAAGTACGCCCAGGCGTCGGCCACGGGGAACTCGGCCGCTCGAATCGCCCCCCAATCGATCGCCGCCATCCCCACCTCGCGTTAGCGCCGGGCGCTCTTGCCGACGATGAAGACGGCCAGGGCGGCCAGGATGCCGGTGACGAAGTAGCCGTCGAGCGATCGGCCCTCGCCTTCCTCGCCGCCGCCGGCGTCTTCCTGCGCCCTGGCGACGCCAGGGGCGGCGGCGAGGCCCAGGCCGAGGGCCAGCGCCCCGGCGGCGGCCCCGCGGATCCATCGACGTCGATTCGCGTTCATCGTTCGCGTTCCTTGACGGGTTGGGGGCGTTTGGGGGATTCCACGAGCATCGGCAGCCATTCGGAAAGCGGACGGACGCGGCGGCGGAACGCCCGGCGGGCCATCGCCACGGCCTTCCAGGCCGGGCCTCGCGACCGCAGGTGGGCGAGGTAATCGTCCAGTCCCACCGCCCAGAAGCGATAGGCCAGCCCGCGGAACTCGAAGGCCCCGTCGTGACGGGGGAGTCCGAACTCCGGGAGCGCCTCGGCGTAGGCGAAGGCCAGGATCGGCCGGAAGCCGGGGCCGAATAGCTCGCCCCAGCGGACTAGGCCGTCGAGGTCGTCGGTCGTCACCCAGTTCTCCCAGTCGCGCCGCCCCCGACGGTCGCGCGCCCGCTTCCCCTTCACTTCGACGACGAGGTTCTCCGCGAATCGAGGATACAACAAGAAGTCGGGGTTCTTCACCCCTCCGTCGCCGAAAATCGCCCGCTTGGCCTCGTCGACCGCCACGCAAGGGACGCGCAGCCGCCGGACGTAAGCCTCGAACGCCGCCTCGTAGTGGTTCGAGCGAATGGCCATGCCAACGATGATCGCTCGCGAGCCGGCCCGACGCCAGCCCTCGCGGGCGAAATCGCGACCCGACGCGGCCGGGCCGGGGCCCCGCGCGAACCGGGCCGCCGCGAACTCATGAGAGATATCGATTCAGCAACAAGCCTAAAAGGATCGCGGTCAACACCCCGACGAACCCGGTCATCCGTTCTCTCGCCTCCGGCCCCTCCTTTCCCCAGACCAAGCGTTGGAGTCGTGGCGAGAAGCACGCGACGATCGCGAAGACCATCGTGGCCACGCAGTTGACCGCCACCCAATCCATCACGAATCGCTCCGTCGCCTCCGAAGATTCCAACCATCGGCCGAAGTCCCCGATCGGGCGCCGGCGAGCCATGTCGTGGGCCATCCAATAGATCAAGTAGCAGGCGGGAGCGTTCCAAAGACAAATGAACGCCGCCGCCAAGGTCTTTTTCGCGACGGCGGACTTCCGCGGGCCGGGCGATGATCCAACCTCCGCGGGCATCGGCTTTCCCCTTGGTTTCGATCCCATGGCTTTTGGTGGTCCCACCCCTCATCCGGCCTTCGGCCACCTTCTCCCTCAAGGCATAGGTATGGCCA
>CALCIB010000397.1 GCA_937907525.1 uncultured Planctomycetales bacterium
CCCCCTCATCTGACCGCTTCGCGGTCTGTCTTCCCCCGCGAGGGGGGAAGACCGTCTGTAGTTCGCTCCTACCGTGAAGGAATCAAGGAATGCGTTTCCAGGCGTCGAACCTGGGGTCGATATCAATCCCCGTCGCCATGTCGGCCAACACCCGGCCGACGAGGATCGAGAACTTGAAGCCGTGGCCGCTGCAAGGGCTGGCGAGGAACACGTCGGGCCGCGCGGGGTGGGCGTCGACCAGGAACCGCTCGTCGGGCGCGACGGTGTAAAGGCAGGTCTCGCGCGCCACGACCTCGGCGTCGGCGAGGGTCGGCAGGCGGCCGCGGAGGAAGTCGCGGACCAGGGCGACGTACTCCTCGCCGACGGCCGCCGGTTCGTCGGGGTCGGTCTCGGACCCGAAGTGCCTCGCGACCTTCACGCCGGGGGCGAGGAACTCGGGCATGCCGTAGAACGCCTCGCCGGGAGTCGGTCCCATGTGGATGAACGTCGGGAACCGCCCCGGCTGGAACGGGCCGGGGTTCGCCGGGCGGAAGTAGAGGACTTGCTGGCGCGTCGGCCGATGCGTCGCCGCCAGTTCCGGGATCAACCGCCCGATCCACGGCCCCGCCGCCAGGATCAGCCGCTCGGCCTCGATCGTCAGATCGTCCGAGACGAGCGTCGGCCGCTCGCCGTCCAGATCGACGCGGAGGACGGGCGTCTCGGTCAGGATCCGGGTGTCCGGTCCCCGTCGTGCAAGCTCGATCTCCGCCTCAATCGCCCGCGCCGCGGCCAGCGCGCCGGCGTCGGGCTCGAAGACGACGGCGTAATCATCGGGCAGGTTGAACGCAGGCTGGACGGCGTTCCATTCGGCTCCCGACATAACTCGATGCGGAACATTCAGTTCCGCCAGGTTCGCCGCGACCTTGGCGACGTAGCCGACGCCCGGCGGCTCGAACGAGACGCCGCCGGTTCGGACGAAGAACGACCGGCCGGCGTCGGCCTCCAGTTCGGCCCAGGCGCGGAAGGCGTCGGGCATGAGTCGGGCGCAGACCGGATCGGCATAGGAGTGGCGGATGATCCGCGCCGCGCCGTGGGAACTCCCCCGCGCGTGGCCGAGCCCGAACCGCTCGACCAGCGCGACCGGCTCGCCCCGGCGCGCCAGGTGGTGGGCCGTCGCGCACCCGACGGCCCCCGCGCCCAGCACCACGTTTTTCGCGATCAAGCGCTCCATCCAGGGCGGGCCTCCGCGACGTCGCCGGCGGGTCGATGAACCGCCAGCGTACAGCGCGGAGGATGGAGGCTCAACCGATCGACGTCCGCATCCCCGGCCGCCAGACGCGGGAGGCGAAGGGCGAGGCGTTCCGGAACGGCGGCCGGTACTTCGCCAGGGTCGCCGACGAGTCGGCAGGCGCGGCGTCGGCGATCGGGCCCGTCGCCATCGGCGCGGCGGCGACCGCGTTCCAGGTCGTCCAGGAGGAGGACGCGGACGACCCCGCCGCGCTGGGCGTCCCGAAGATCTGGACGTCGTAGAGCGAGTAGTTGTCGGTCGCGTTGGTCCTCGTGCAATAGATCCGCAGGTAGCGGCCCGAGCCGATCAGGCCCGCTTGCACGTCCACGCCGACCTTGGCGTTCCCCGTCACCGAGCGAACGGTCGTCCAGTTCGAGCCGTCGTCGCTGACCTGAAGCTGGTAGTCGACGGCCGCGGCCCGCTCCCAGTTCAGGACCACCGTTTGAAGGTCGTACCGCGCCCCCAGGTCGATTTGCAGCCAGCCGATGGAATTCGGTTGCATCCACTGGCCGCTGGACCAGCGCGAGGCGGGGTTCGGGTCGATCGCCATCGAGGGCCCGTGGAAGTTGCTCTCGTTGGACGACGAAGCGGCGACGGCGCCCGTCGCCAGGTTCGCGAGCGGCCGGCCGTAGACGTTGAAGTCCCAGAGCGAGTAGTTGTCGTTGACCGGCCCCGGGGCCAGGCAGAGGATCCGGACGTAACGCCCGGTCCCGTCGAGGTCCGCGAAGTACGCCGGCCCCGCCGAGCGGTTCCCCTTCACGTCGACGAGGGTCGTCCAGTTCACGCCGTCGACGCTCGCCTGAATCTGGTAGTCGGCCGCGTAGGCGTTCTCCCAGTTCAAGCGGACGTCCTGGATCGACGAGACCGAGCCGAGATCCACCGACAGCCACGCCGCGCTCGATTTTTGCATCCACTGGCCGCTGGACCAGCGGGTGCCGCCCAGACCGTCGAAGGCCATCGAGGGATTGAGGGCGTCGGACTCCGACGACGTCGCCACGGCCGTCTTGCCGGCGGCCAGGTCGGTCATCTTCGAACCCATGACCTGGAAGTCGTAGAGCGAGTAGTTGTTCGACCCCGCGCTGGTCTGGGTGCAATAGACTCGGATGAACCGCCCGTCGCCGGAGAGGCCGGTCAGGTCGACCGCCCCGGCCGACTGGTTGCCCACGACGTTCTTGATCGTCGTCCAGTTGGTCCCGTCGGCGCTCGTCTGGATCTGGTAGTCGACGGCGTAGGCGCGCTCCCAGTTCAGCTTGACCTCGGTGACGTGGACGAAGTCCTGAAGGTCGACCTGGAACCAGGCGGTGGACGTCGGCTGCATCCACTGGCCGCTGGACCAGCGGGTCCGGGAGGAGAAGTCGACGGCGAGCGCCGGGTTGAACGACCAGGACTCGATCGAGGAGGAGGTCGCGGGCTTGCCGGCGGCGAGGTCGTCCAGCGGGCGGATCTCCACGGCGTCGACGGTCGCGTCCCCCTTCCCCGCCAGCGCCTTGAAGGCGATCGCGATCGTTCCCGAGCCGTCGGCCTGGGCGATCAGGTCGCGGGCGACGCCCCGATTCGCGCCGCCGGCCACGGCGTGGACGTCGAGCGCCGAGATCCGGGTGACGCCGTTGACCAGGACGTCGAACAGGCGCTGGTTGGGGGCGCCGTACCGGGTCTCGGAGAAGTCGAGCCGGACGTGGTAGGTCGCGCCGGGGGTCAGGTCGTCGACCTTGTAGGAGAAGGCCGGCCCCTGGCGGGCGGAGTTCCAGACCGCGGCGGGCGGCGGGGCGTCGAGGTCGGGCGCGGCGACGCTCGCGGTCGTGGCGACGGCCGAGCCTCCCTGGAAGTAGGCGTCATTCGGGGAGCCGGCGTCGATGACGATCGAGCCGTCGGCGCCGACGTGGTTGGACTGGGCGCGGGCGACCGCCGCGGCGGGGTTCAGCACGCCCCCGGTTCGCGACCACGCGCCGACCGCTTGCTTCGTCGGCGTGACGGTCGAGGTGAGGACCTGGATGACCTGCTGGGGCGAGGATCCCGTCGGCAAGAGCGCGGCGATCACCCCGGCGACGCCGGAGGTGTAGGCCGCGGAGTAGGAGGTCGCCCCCTCGGGGCCGGAGTAGGCGCCGAGGTCGACGTGAACCGGCCCCCAGTTCGACATGCTCGTCAGCGCGCCGTTCGCGTCGGTGGCGGCGGCGACGACGACGTTGGTCGGGGCCGGGCGGGTGGCGGAGTAGGCCGGATCGCTGGCGAAGGGGGGGAAGAGCGGGACCGACTCGATGCTCCGCGAGCCGTTGCCGGGCGCGGTGACCACCACCGCCCCCTTGGACTGCGCGTAGGCGATGGCGTCGACCAGGGTCGAGCCGAAATGGGGGTCGGAGGCGTCGCCCAGGCTCGGGTTGTAGGAGAGGTTGACGCTCAGGTTGATGACGGCCGCCCCCTGGTCGGCGGCGTAGTAGATCCCGCGGATCAAGGCGTTGGGATCGATGTTCAGGCCGGAGGACGTGTCGCGGATCGGCAGGATCTTGACGTCCGGCGTCCGATCGGCGGCGGCGGCCGCGGCGGCGATCCCCTGGACGACCATGTCGGCGACCGCCGAGCCGTGGCCGTGCGCCAGGCTGGTGTCGCGAACCACCGAAGCCCCGGCGGAGGCTTGCGACGTCTTGTTGTAGGCGTCGTAGCCCGAGACCAGGAAGGGGACGACGGCGGAGTCGGAAAAGTCGACCCCCGAATCGACGATCGCGATCAGGGTCGTCAAGAGGGTCCGCGGTTCGAGCGCCAGGGGACCTGGGAACCGGCGCGAAGCGGCTTGGGATCGGCGAGCCATGGATGACGGCCTCGTGCTCGTGACAGGTAATCCGTTGAATCGTCGTGCGCTTGCGTGCCTCCTGTCGCCTGGCGGTCTCCTAACGGGAATATAGCAGCCGTTTTGAAGGAATCGGGTTTCGTCGCGGGCCGCCGCGGACGACGGATCGCGCAACCCCCACCGCCGCGCCGGCCGGCGCCGGCGGCGCGAGAGGAAGCCCCGCGAAAACCGGCCGCGGGCCGATGTCCGATTGACAGCGATTGCGTGCATATTTACCTTGGATGATGAAGCCCTCCCGTTTCACCGCTCCCCGCCGAGCCCGGACGTACCCGGGCCCGCGCGTCCGCCGACGCCCGTCATCACCGAACCCTCGCGAGACGTGCAGCGATGAGAGGCATCGAGATTTACGACCGGCTCATCGACGTCCCGGGGCCCTCGGCCATCGCGCAGCTCTTTTACGCCGGGGTCTTCCTGGTGGCCGTCGCCGTGCTCCTGGTGTCGCTGCGCCGGATGCGCTGGCTGGGCCGGGGCTTGGGAATCGTCGGCGTCCTCTGCTTCATGCTGGCGATGTTCCTGATCCACGAGCAAAAGATCGTGGAGACGACGGACAAGCACGTCGTCGTCACCCGTTGGAGGTACTCGCCCGCGACGCGGTTCCAGGTCCGCGTCGCCTTGGTGGGCCTGCCGACGGCCGCCGCCTTCTTGATGATGCAGTTCTACTGGTCGACCCAGCGCCGCCAGCGCGCGCGCATCCCCGCCCGCGTCAAGGCGGGCCGCCTCCGGCTGGTCCAGGGCGACCTGCCGGGCGCGCTGGAGGAGTTCGACGCGATCATCGACGTCTCGCCCTATCTGGGGGAGGGCTACTTCCATCGCGCGACGGTCTACCTGGCCCAGCACCGCCCCGACGACGCCCTGGCCGATCTCGACCAGGCGCTGCGGTGCGACCCGCAACTGACCGCCGCCTACCTGGCGCGGGGCCGGCTGCTGTCCGACCGCGACTCCCTGGAGGCCGCCGAGGCCGACCTCGACCGCTACCTCGCCGCCCGTTCCAGCGACGTCGAGGGCTACCTCGCCCGCGGCCTCTGCCGGGTCAAGGCGGGACGCGACGCCGACGCCGTCGCCGACCTCCAGCGCGTGCTGAAGCTCACGAACCACTCCGACTACACCGACCCCGCCCGCGCCGAACTGGACCGTCTCTACGCCAAAATGCCGGGGGCCGAAGAGACCGAGGCGCTCCAACCCCCCGACGTCCCGATCAAGTCGGTCCTCGACTCCCTCCCCAAGTACGACGTCAAGTACGGCGAGGAAGCCGAGAGCCGGGACGACCCTCACGATCGGATCGCCAGCGACCTTCCCAGCGACAACCCCGCGGCGCAGGCGACGACCCCGCAGAAGACGCTCCCCCCCAGGTAAAGCGCCGCCAGCAGGAAGCGGTCGCGCTCCACCAGTCCCAGGAACTCCAGCGTGTACGACGAGAACGTGGTGTAGCCCCCGAGGACCCCCACCACGATCGCCAGCCGCGCCGGGTCGTGCCCGCCGAAGCGGTGCGTCAGCACCGCCGACGTCGCCCCGATCAAAAACGCCCCGGCCACGTTGATCGCGAACGTCGCCCAGGGGAACTCCAGGCTGACGAATCGCGCCATCCAGACCGACTGCCAGTACCTTGCGTTGACCCCGAGCGCTCCGCCGATCGCCAGTACCACGATCTTCGCCCAGGCCGCCATGTCCGTCGTCATTTGGGTGGAATGATCCCCTTCTTGATGATGACGTTGCCGTAAAGCGCCCCCTCGCCGGTGGCGACGACGCCGAAGGCGATCTCGGAGCGCTCGTAGAACGCGAACCGCTCGACCTGCTCCATCGCCACGTGCTTCCCCTCGGCGCTGTCGAGGATCCGCTGGTAGTCGGCCCAGATCGGCGCCGGCTCGCCCGGCTTGTCCAGCCGCCGCATCACGGCGACCGGGGCGTCCACGAACCCGTCAAGCGGGAAAAGCTCCAGGATCGCCTCCAGGATCGCCGGCACGCCGTGGCCGTCGGCCCGGACGAGCCTTTGGGCGCAGGCGACCGCCGGGAAGTTGGCGTCGGCGATCACCAGTTCGTCGCCGTGCCCCATCTGGGCGATCATGTGCAACAATTCCGGCGAGAGGATCGGCGGGATCTTCTTGAGCATGTCGGGCGTCCTGGAGGGACCGGTTCGGTGAACGTCGCGGCGCGTCGCGTCCGCGCGACGTCCCAGGATACCCCCGCGCCGGCCGCGACGCCATGAGGCGCCTCGCCGCCTCGCGCCGAGTCGGGTAGACTGAAGAGGTGGCGCCGGAGTCGCGGCGTCGGCGAATCGAGGAGGCGGGCGTTCCCATGGGCTCGGGCGAGGCGGTCACGATCGGGGAGGACGCGCGCCCGTTGCGCCTGCTGTTCGACCGCGGCACGGTGGTCGTCGAGGGACTCGCCGAGGACGAGGAGGCCGGGCTTCCCGGCGTCCAGTACGACCCCAGGACCCAAAGCCACCGCGCCCAGGCGATCTGGTATCGCCCGCTGGTGGAGTTCCTCCGCGGCCGCAAGATCGCCTACGACGACGCCGCCCGCGGCTACGGCCCTTCCCAGACGCCCTGGCGGATCCAGGTCGCCAAGGAGGCGTTCCCGCACCAGACCGAGGGTCTGGACGCCTGGTGGAAGGCGGGCGGCCGCGGCGTCGTGGTCCTCCCCACCGGCACCGGCAAGACCCACCTGGCCAACCTCGCCATCGAGAAGGCCGCCCGCCCCACCCTGGTCGTCACCCCCACCATCGACCTGATGAATCAATGGTACGATGAACTGTCGATGAGCTTCGGCGTGGAGATCGGCCTGTTGGGCGGCGGCTACAACGACGTCCAGCCGATCACCGTCACCACCTACGACTCCGCCTACATCAACATGGAGCGGCTGGGCGACCGCTTCGGTCTGATCGTCTTCGACGAGTGCCACCACCTGCCGGGCGCCACCTACGGCCTCTCGGCCGTCTGCGCCATCGCCCCGTTCCGCCTCGGTCTGACCGCCACCCCCGAACGCGCCGACAACGCGCACACGCATCTCGACCAACTGATCGGCCCGATCGTCTACCGCCGCGAGATCACCCAGCTCCGCGGCCGGTTCCTCGCCGACTACGAGGCGATCCAGGTCTTCGTCGAACTTTCCGACGAGGAACGCCTGCGCTACGAGAACGCCCGCGAATGCTACCGAGCGTTCGTAAGCGCCTCCGGCATCGACATGCGCCGGCCCGACGGCTGGGCCCGCTTCCTCTTCCTGGCGTTCCGCTCCCCGGAGGGGCGCGAGGCGTTCCACGCCTACCGCGTCCAGCGCGAACTCGCCCTGGCCGCCCCCGCCAAGCTCAAGCTCCTGGAACGGCTCCTGGAACGACACAACAACGACCGCGTGTTGATATTCACCCACGACAACGCCACCGTCTACGCCATCGCCCGCCGGTTCCTGGTCCCGGTGATCACCCACCAGACCAAGACCAAGGAGCGCCGGGACGTCCTCTTGAAGTTCAACTCCGGTGAGTACCCGATCGTGGCGACGTCCAAGGTCTTGAACGAGGGCGTCAACGTCCCGGAGGCCAACGTCGCGGTGATCCTGAGCGGCTCCGGATCCGTCCGCGAGCACGTCCAGCGCCTGGGGCGGATCCTCCGCAAGTCGGGCGACAAGCGGGCCGTGCTCTACGAGGTCGTCACCAGGGGGACCGTCGAGGAGTACACGTCCAATCGTCGCCGCCAGCACAGCGCCTACGACGGCGACGCTTGAGAACGCGGTTTTCCGACGTCCCCACGCGAGGGGCGACATAACGGAGCGACATCAAAACGGCGGTGGATTATGAATAGACGTGACTGGGCCGCGTTCAACGCGAGACACCAGGCTGAATTCGTCTTCGGAGAACTGATCCCCGAGGCCGAACGTGAGCATGGATTGCCACGTCAGGGAACATGCGTCCGTGTCGTTTTCTTAATTTACATCGAAGGATACAGTCCCTTCCGTCCACTGAGACAGCAACTAAAATTGGAAGCGAAGGGGTCGAACTATTCTCGGGAGGCGGATCGGGATCAGAAGATCCGGCAGGAGAACCATGGATTCGGCAATGATGTGATCTCCGCACTCATCAATGGCGCCGATATCAAAGAAGTGCGATTAAAATTACAGCGAGAACAGGCTTGGCCCTGCTACGGGGTGGCGGTCGACCGGGATGATTTAGTGCGAGAGTTGGAATCGCGATACAAGTGGGGCCAGGCCGAAACTGACTACTACCACGAGACGCTTCCGGGGGGAATCCTAATCCATTGCAGGGTGTTGCCGAGAGAGTGGTCGAGAGCTAGATAGCACGGGCGCGAATCTCGGCCCCGAGGAAGGCCGCTCCGAACTCCAACGCTCGTCTCGTCCGTCCACCCCTCATCCGGCCCTTCGGGCCACCTTCTCCCTCAAGGGGAGAAGGCCGTCATCTTGAACAGAGGCCCCGAGGATGCTGACAGGCGACCTGCTCCGCGTGAGGATCAGCAAGGAGCGGGTGCTCCCGATCTACCTGCCCCGCGACGGCTCGCAATGGCTGGAGGCGGCCGAGAGCCTGCTGGCGATCTTCCGCGAGGGGGTCGGCAGGACGCGCGGGGAGATCGAGGCGGAGATCGACGACCTGTTCGGCTCCGGCGGCAAGGCGACGCTGGTGCATCGCGGGTTGGCCAAGGTGCTGGAGGACGGCGCGGAGTTCGAGGTCGTCGCCGACGTCCCCCCCGACCGGATCCGCGCGAAGGTCTTCGCCGCCGCCGCCGCCCACCGCCGCGAGTTGGCCGCGACCCACCCCCAGCTTCACGAAGGGGACTCCATCCCCGCCGGCGGTCGCCCCCCCCGCCCCGTCTTCCGCCGCGACGTCGTGCTTCAGAGCGTCGCCGACGAGTTGGACGTGAAACCCGAGGTCCTCGTCGAGGGCATGTTCGCCGACCTTCGCGACGAGAACCGCATGCTCTCGTTCCAGGACATGACCGCGCAACGACTCCTGGATCGCTACAACGTCGCGCTCGCGCAGGCGACGCTCTTGCGATCCGTCCGCGTCAAGGTCGAGGTCCGCGGCGAGACCCCCGCGCGGTATCGCCAGTTGTTCCGCCAGTTGAAGTTCCACCGCCTGCTCTACCGCGTGAGCGGAACGATGCGCGAGGGCTATTCGTTCAATCTCGACGGCCCCCTGAGCCTCTTCAGCGCCACCACGCGGTACGGCTTGCAGATGGCGCTCTTCCTCCCCGCCCTGCTCCGCTGCAAGGACTTCCGACTCGACGCGGAGTTGCGCTGGGGGCCCAGGCGCGACCCCCGGAGCTTCCACGTCGACTCGACGATCGGGCTGGTTTCGCACACGGCCGACACGGGGACCTACGTCCCGCCGGAGATCCCCGCGTTCGCCGAGCGCTTCCGCCAGATCGCCCCGGCGTGGGAGTTGTCCGAGACGACCGAGATCGTCGAGCTGGGCCGCGAGGGGGTCTGGGTGCCGGACTACCGCGCCGTCCACAAGGCGACGGGGCTCGACGTCTTCGTCGAGGTCGTCGGCTTCTGGAAGAAAAGCAGCCTCGGCCGGCTCCTGGACCAACTCCCCCGCCTGGGGCCGTCCCGGTTCGTGATGGTCGTCTCCGAGAAGCTGAAGGTCGACGAGGAGGCGCTCGAGAAGCTCCCCGGCCCGATCCTCTGGTTCAAGGAGATCCCCAGCGCCCCGGAACTGGCGGCGCTGTTGGATCGATTCCTGCCCGAGGCCGGTTGAGTTGAAACGATCTTGACCGTCACTGATTTTGGGAGGGCGATCAAAACGGCCTTCCCCCCTCGCGGGGGAAGGTGGCCCGAAGGGCCGGATGAGGGGGAGGCGCGCCAGGAAACCGTTGACGTCCAGAGCTTGCCGGACGGGCCATCGCGAATCGCGACGGTCGCCTCGCGCCGTCCCCCTCATCTGACCGCTTCGCGGTCTGTCTTCCCCCGCGAGGGGGGAAGACTCGTTCAGACCCCCAAAATCCCTGACGGTCAGAAACGATCCCCGCCCTTTGAACGATCGTATTCAGAGGAAACGTCCGATCCCCAAGGTTTTCGAGGGCCAACGTCGCCATGTCCGACGAACACGCGCGCGAGAAGCAGGAATTCGCCTTCCAGGCCGAGATCAAGCAGGTGCTTCATCTGCTGTCGCACTCGCTGTATCAGAGCCGGGAGATCGCCCTTCGGGAACTGGTCTCCAACGCCTCCGACGCGCTCGACAAGATGCGCTTCGTCTCCCTGACCGACGAGTCCCGGCGCGATTGCGGCCCGCTGGAGATCACGATCGAGCCCGACGAGGCCGCGCGGACGCTGACGATCCGCGACACCGGCGTCGGCATGACGCACGACGAGTTGGTCGCCAATTTGGGGACGATCGCCCGCAGCGGCTCCGGCGAGTTCCTCAAGGGGCTCTCCGCGGAGGACAAGGAGAAGGCCCGGCTTTCGCTGATCGGCCAGTTCGGCGTGGGCTTCTACTCCGCGTTCATGATCGCCGACCGCGTCCGCGTCCGCACTCGGAGCTATCGCGACGAGGCCGGCTGGGAGTGGGCCTCCGAGGGGACCGGCCGATTCAGCGTCGAGGCCGTCACCGACCCCCTCCCCCGCGGCACGGAGATCGTCCTCCACCTGAAGGAGGACGCCCAGGATTTCACGTCGCCGTATCGGATCAAGGAGGTCGTCAGACGCTACTCCAGCTTCATCCCGCACCCGATCAAGCTGGCCCCCGGCGGCGAGACGCTTAACGACCAGAAGCCGATCTGGGTCGAGCCCAAAAACCAGGTGACCGACGAGCAGCACGAGCGGTTCTACCAGCACCTCAGCCACCGCGGCGAGGAAAAGCCGCTCTGGCGGCTGCACCTGTCGGTTGACTCCCCGATCCAGTTCCACGCGGTATTGTATTGCCCGGCGTCGAACATCGAGCGCCTGGGCTTCCCGCGGGTCGAGCACGGCGTCAGCCTCTGCGCCAAGCGGGTGCTGGTGCAGTCGGACTGCCGCGAGCTTCTGCCGGACTACCTGCGGTTCCTCTTCGGCCTGGTCGACTCCGAAGACCTGCCGCTGAACGTTTCACGAGAAACGCTTCAGGACGACACGGTGATCCGTCGGATCCGAGGCTCGCTGGTCAAGGCGGTCTTCGACCGCCTGGAGCGACTCGCGAAGGAGGAACCCGATGCGTTCCAGACCTTCACCGACCAGTTCGGCGCGCTCCTGAAAGAGGGGGCGATCGTCGACGTCCTCCAGCGCGAGCGGTTGGCGAAGCTGGTCCGGTTCGAGTCCTCCCAGAAGGCCGACGGCCGCCGCGACGTGTCGCTGGACGACTACGTTTCGAGGATGCCGGAGGGCCAGAAGCGGATCTACTTCCTCGGCGGCCCCGACCTGGCGGCGATCGAGAAGAACCCGAATCTGGAGGTGTTCCGCAAGCGGAAGCTGGAAGTCCTCTATCTGACCGAGCCCGTCGACGAGTTCGTGATGAACGCGCTGGGATCGTTCTCGGGCAAGCCGTTGACGTCGATCGACTCCGACGACCTGGACCTTCCCGACGCCCCCGCCGAGGAGGAACCGGAGAAGCTGGACGAGTCGAAGGCCGAGCCCGGCTTCCAGCGCGTGCTGACCCTGTTCCGCGAGGCGATCGGCGACCGCGTCCGCGAGGTCCGCGAGTCCCACCGCCTGACCGACAGCCCCTGCTGCCTGGTCAACGCCGACGGCTCGTTCTCGACGCAGATGCAGCGGATCCTCAAAATGGCCAACCAGGAGGTTCCGGAGGCGTCGCGAATCCTGGAGGTCAACCCGAAGGCGCCGTTGGTCCGTCGTCTCTCCCGCCTGAGCGCCAACGCCGAGCACGACGGCTTCATCAAGGAGTGCGGCCTTCAACTCTGGTCCAACGCCTTGATGCTGGAGGGCGTCACCCCCGACGCCCGCGAACTCGTCGGCCGGATCCAGGGCTTCATGGACGAGGCCGCCGAGAAGCGCTCGCCGTTGATCGTGCCATGAGCGAATCGGGTGAGGGACGCCCCGCCCCGCCGTCCCTCACCCGGCCTTCATCGCCTTCTGGACGAACTCGACGAGGAGACGAAACGACGGGCATTTGGCCTGGACCTTGGCGACGTCCAGGTGAGGCGCGACCTTGGCATTGTGGGTCGCGTACAGGTACAGCGGTTTCGATTTCGATTTTCCCGCGCGAGACTGTTTCGTAAGCCACTCCTTCGGGCTCATGATCGTCTCCGGCTGAGATACCGGCTTGATGTCCAGGCTGGGGATCACGGCGGCGATCGCCGCTTCGTCCGCGATGATCCAGGCTTCAAGCTCCTGAACGGGGACGACGATCGCGTGCCGAAATCGCTTCAAGTCGATCTTGCGGCCGATCGCGTCCCGCACGTCCTTCCGAACGGCCTCCGGATCCTTGCCGTCGGAGTCGTGGCAGATGATGAACCGCGACGCCCCTTGGCGCGAGAAGTTCTGAATATGACTGGCCGCCTTGCGCCGAAGCTCGCCGCAGCCGCCGAATCCCATTTTGTGGACCTTCAGGTCGTCCCGCCCGACGATCCTTCGAACCAGGATCCGCAAGACCTCGGCGTCCGAACGGTCCTCGGCCAGGATCGCGAACATGATCAAAGATCGTCCTGGGCTTCGAGGAATTCCGACAAAACGCCTTCAGTGGCCAGAAAGTCCTTGGCCCGCTCCATCTCCTCCGAGGTCAAGCGTCGGACCTGGGTCGCGCCCTCTTCGGCCGTCGCCAGGAGGACTTCTTCCGGCCTGAGCATGTCGAGCACCGCCGGGGAGTGCGTCGTGAAGAGCACCTGCGTATCGCTTGAATAGGTCCGTAGCAAGTCGATGAGCTTTTCGAGGAGCCCCGGATGGATCGAGTCTTCCGGCTGCTCCATCAGCATCAGCGAGCGGCGGTCGAACAGCATCGACGTGACGATCTGAATCGCGCGCAGCGTACCGGTTGAGAGCCGCCGATTGCCGTATTCCCCCCCCGCCCCCCCCATCCGGCGGGAAGGACGGAACACGGGCATAAAACGCTTCACCTTTGGCGTCGGCACGTCCATGCCAAGGTCAGGCGTCTCCAAAGTGACTACCCGTATGTTCTCCACAAGATCAAGCCCGTCCGCTCCTAGAAGCCCCCGGAGTTCATTGAAGAGTTCCGGGTCTTCCTCTTGCATGTAAAGCAACCGCATGGAGAGGGAGGAAGTCAAGTCGCCTTCGACTTGATATCGTAGTTTCCAATCGGCGTATTCCTGTTCCGTGACGAGGTGCTCGGTCGCGGAATCGTCCAAGGAATAATAACGAACGCCTTTGAGGAACCTTCCGACCTTCTCAATGTGCAGCGCGGCGGGGTCGTCGTCCGGCAGTAGTGAAGAGAGAACGGCAAAGCCGGGTGTCAGCCTTGGGATTCGGATGGTCTCTGAGCGGCCAATGACTTCGAGGCCGCGTTGCGTGCGTTGAAAGATCGTCTTCGCAGCGCCGTTCGAGCGGACCTCTAATGATTCCGTGACGATATCCGCTCGGAGACCGCTCGCCAAGACGCTGGGACCCAGGAATCGGTAGCGATAACGACCGCCATCGAGTTCGATCTCCATCTCCAAAGACGTCCCCCCTGGGGACGTCAGGTTTGGGACCACGTCGATCAACCGGGCCCTATCCACCTTGACCGCCGTCGAACACGCCCACTCGATCGCCTGGAGCACGTTCGTCTTGCCAACGCCGTTGCGGCCGCAGAGGGCGGAGAGGGTCGTGTCGAGGCCGAAGCTCGTGTTGAGGCAGGACCGGAAGTTCTGGATTTCGACGGATCGCAACATGGCGGACGACGGCCTTCCGAGGTTGAACCGACTCGACGGGCGAGGGAACGCGCCTCCGATATTCATGATGGTAGTGGAGGACGGGCGGCGTTTCCAGGGCGACCGACGACCGCGAAGACGCGCGGCGCCGTCTCGACGCTACATTCGACGCAGGACCTTGTTGACGGCCTCCAGGTCGAACTCCTCGGGATCGTACTCGCCGCCGGCCCACTCCAGGAGTTCCCGGCGCCGTTTGGTCTTGGGGCCTTGCATCACCGTGACGAAGTCGAGGTAACCCCAGACGCCGCCGACGTCGTCGGGAGGGCAGGCGCGTTTGCCGGTCAGGCATTGGGGGCAGGCCGCGCCCTCGCCCGCGGGTAGGATCTTCTCGACCAGGATCTCGTGGTCCCAGTCGTCGCCGAAATCGTAGGTGTAGCGGAGCTTGGCCTTCTCGCCGAGGACGACGTCGCCGAGGCGGACGCGATCGGCGCGCTCCATGTCGAGTTCGAGGGCGGATCCGGGGTCGGTGTAACCCTCGGGACCGACGTCGAAGCCATAGAGGTGGCAGGAGCCCCAGCCCATGGCGACCTGGATGATTTCGTGGAGCCGTTCCAGCGAGCAGTCGGGGACCTGGATCCGCCTCCAGATCGGCGGGCGGACGCCGCGGAGCGTGACCTTGAGTTGATAGACCCGGCCCCGAGACCGAGGGGCCTCCGCCGACGACGATCGCGACGGTTCGGCGACGGGCTCTCGGACCCATACGGTCTTGATCCCCAGATCGTGGCGCACCTTGTAGTAGAGGCCGCTGCTGATCTCGCCGGGATGACCCGCCCGCGCCCAGAGGCGGTTGATCGCCGCGAGCTTGTGGCTGGGGGCTCGAGTCAGGGTCTTGCGGAGGAAGTCCGTCTTGGTGATCGGCTTCTCGGGTTCTTTTTTCGTCATGGGAAGCTCCCGATCGTCATCGAGCAGGCACCGGCCGTCGTGGTTTTCCGGGAGCGACGGCTCGCGGTCGAAAACCCGCCGGTCAGTGGGAGGGCCGTTCCGACGGTTCCCGCCCCCTGCTCCGCCAGCGGGCCGCGAAGAGGATCGACGCCAGAACGACGGCGGCGAAGCCACCGAACTCCAGGCCCCAGATCGAGCCGCCGACCCAGGCGTATCGGAGCATCGCGGCGGGCTCTTCGGGGACGCCCCAGAAGGCGTGGCGGTAGAATTCCGGGCTGAACGACGCCAGACCGATCGCCAGCACCCCGCCGACCGCCCAGCACGCCAGGGCCGCCGCGGCCACGCCCGCCAGGTAGCGCGCCGAGAACCGGAGCGGACACCGCGCGCGGCTGGAGACGCCGACCACCGTCACGAAGACCAACGACAGCACCGCCCCGAACGCCAGCCCCTGAAGCACGCCCACGGCGATCGCCACGCGGCCGACGTCATCGGCGTCCGGCCAGCCCAGGACGAACCGAAAATACTCCGGGCTCACCCGCCCGTTGACCGCGTTCGTGATCGCGCCGAGCGCCGCCCCCGCGGCCACGCCGCAGACCGCCAGGCCGATCAGCGCGCCGGCGCGGATCGGCTCGGGAGTCGTCGCGGGTTCTTCGCTCATCGGTCCCCCTCCACCTTCGCCGATCCTCGCATCAGCCGCGCGGCGTCGGCTTCCAGGCGGTCGCTGTAAGTCACGGGGTAGACGGCGTCGGTTCGAAGGGCCTTCAACTCCGGCGGCAAGGCGGCGAGTTGGGCGCGGCAGCGGTCGCGGGCTTCCGCCAACGTCGCGCGGCGGGCGACGTACTCGCCCCCGCTGAGAATCGGGACCAGGAGCGGAGTCATCCCCTCCGGCGCCGGCTCGGACGCCTTGGCGACCAGGTCGCCGACGAAGACGCCCGACTCGTCGCGGCGACGGTAGACCTGCTTCGCCATCGGGTACGTCTTCTTGCCCGGCGCCAGCTTGATCCGGCCGGACCCGTCCAACTCCACCAGCTTGTAGACCATCGAGATCGCCGGCCCGTCGCGAACCGTGACCAATTCGGTGCCGACGCCGTAGCCGTCGATCGGCGCGCCGGCTGCGGTCAGGTTTTCGAGCGCGGATTCGTCGAGGTCGCCGGAGCCGAAGATCCGGACGTCCCCCCTGCCCCGTTCGTCCAAAATCGCGCGGGCCTTCGGCGCCAGGTCGGCCAGGTCGCCGCTGTCGATGCGGATCGACGACGACGGCGGCGCGACCGCCGCCGCCCGGCGGACGCCTTCGAGAGTGTCGTAAGTGTCGACCAGGAGCGTCGTCGAGTCCGGGAAGACGCGGGCGTAGGCGGCGAACGCCTCGGCCTCGCCGGGGAACGACTGGACCCAGGAATGGGCCATCGTGCCGACGCAGGGGACGTTCAGCCGCCGCGCGGCCTCGACGTGGCTGGTGCCTTCGAAGCCCGCCAGGTACGCCGATCGCGCCGCCAGCATCCCGGCCTGAGGGCCGTGGGCGCGTCGCGAGCCGAACTCGAACAGCGGTTTCCCCCGCGCCGACAGGACCATCCGCGCGGCCTTGGACGCCACCAAGGTCGGGTATCCCAGCGACGCCAGCAGGAACGGCTCGACCCACTGCGCCTGCGGCAGCGGGGCCGTCACCCGCACGAGGGTCTCCCCCGGAAAGACCACGGTCCCCTCGGGGACGGCCAGCAGATCGCCCTGGAAGCGGAAGCGGCGAAGCTCCTCGAAGAACGTTGCCGGCAGCCCCTTGAACGCCGGCCAGCGCCTGAGCGCCTCCACCTGCTCGTTGGAGAACGCCAGGCGGAGGAGGTCGCCGACGGCCTGCTCCAGCCCGGCGAAGACCAAAAACGAGCGGTTCGGCGGCAGCCGGCGGACGAAGACCTCGAAGGTGGCCGATCGCGAGCCCATCCCCT
The DNA here is from genome assembly GCA_937907525.1 of uncultured Planctomycetales bacterium. Lineage (GTDB taxonomy): Bacteria > Planctomycetota > Planctomycetia > Isosphaerales > Isosphaeraceae > Paludisphaera. The sequence goes on from CALCIB010000397.1 coordinate 16,726, forward strand.
CGGCGAGGTAGCCGGCGATCATCGTCAGTTCGTACAGGTCCGTGACGGTCCCCAGGGCGTCGGGGTCGGGCCAAAGCGAGGTGAAGGCGGTGGGCTCGGACGTCATCGCGGGACTCCGGGACGGGGACGCAACAGCCAGAGCGGCGCGTCGGCCTCGCCCGGCCGCGAGACGACCGCCGCGCCGGGGTTGACGTCGAGCAGCGTGGGCGCGTCGAGGGTCGTCGGGTACTCGCCGACCTTTTCCCAGCGTTCAAGCAGACGCGCGCCCAGATCGATCACCTCCCCAGATTGACGCAGTTGCGCCACGTCCACAAGGGCCCAGCCTCCACCCCCCTTGAGCAACCCCTCCGCGTCCGGTTCCACGATCGAAGGCGCGGCCAGATAGAACCTCACGGGGGGCCGCGCCAGCACCCGAACGGGCGCGTCGGAATCGCCGACGGCGACCCGCGCCGTGCTCGTCGCCGTCCGCAGCGAGTCGCGGGGCCCGAGCGGCCCCGGCAACGTCGCCGACGGCCAGACGAGCGTTTGAGCGACCGCCGCGCCGCAGCAAGCCACCAACGCCAGGAGTCGAGCTTTCGCCCCTTCCCTCGCCTGGTCAAATCCCTCTCGAACCAGCCCCGCCGCGGCGATCCATCCCAGCGCCTGAAGCGGCAGCCAGAGCCGGGCGTAAGGGTGATAAAACGGCGTCAGCAGCGACATTCCCACCCACGCCGCGGCCAGCAGTCGCAAGCCCGGCGAGGCGCCTCGGCTCGAAACGACGAACACCGCCAGGCCGAGCCACCAGAGGATCGAGGGCGCGAAGATCCCGGCGACGCCGACGCCCGCCACGACCGCCGCGCGACGTCCCCTCCCCTCCCCGCCCGCGATCGCGACTCCCGCCGCGGCCAGCGTCCAGGCCGCGGCGTTCCACGGGAAACCTCCCGAGAGGGCCGACGCCTGGCGAAGCTGCTGAAGCCAGCGCGACGGCCACGTCGCGACCGTCCCCATGTAGCCGCGGTGATGCGCCAGGAGCGCCGCGTAGCCGCCGTGGTCCTGGACGAACGCGAACCAAGGGGCGTAGACGATCGCCGCGATCAGGGCCGCCGCCGTCCCCCACGCCAGGTACGATCGCGCCTGGGCCCTCGTCCGTCGCGCGGGATCCAGCGCGACGACCGCGGCGGCCCCCAGCGCCGCCGCGGCCCCGACGGTCCAGCCGCTATACTTCACCAGTTGGGCCGTCCCGGTCGCCAGCCCCAGCGCCAGCGCCGAGCCGGCGCCCGGCCGTTCCAGAAACCGTTGGGCCGCGATCAACCCCAGAAGCCAGGCGAGCGTCGCCGTCGCGTCGGTCAGCGCCATCCGGGAGAAGGCGACGTGGAACGCCGAGAACGCCGCCAGGACCGCCGCGGCGGCCCCCGCGCCGGGGCCGAAGGTCCGACGCGCCAGCCACGCCGAAACCGGGACCGCCAGCGTTCCGGCCATGATCGAGACCAGGATCGCGGCGACGTCGCTGGAGCCGACGATCAGGTACGACAGTCCGACGAGTCCCGGAAAGCCCGGCGGCGCGTAGGGGATCGACATCGGGTCGATCCCCCCCGGACGCAGCGGCCAAAGGCCGGCGATCGCGTAGATCCCCTCGTCGAAGTGGACCAGCCCCAGGCGTCCCAGGCCCCAGATCCGAACCGCCAGGCCCAGGATCGTCATGGCGGCGACGAAAGCCCACTCGCGGGCGGGAGACGCGGACGGACGCGGTTCGTCGGAGTTCATGAGGAACGATTCTAGCCGGCGCGCGGCGACGGCTGGAACCGACGGCCGACCGTCCGGTATACAATAGGTTCGAGTAAGAGTCCGTCCCGGATGGGCGAACGACGGCCATCGCGATCTTCCCCCCTCGCGGGGGAAGACAGACCGCGAAGCGGCCGGATGAGGGGGACGACGCGCCAGAGCACCGTCGGGATTGGCGGAGGCCCGTCCATGCGGCTTGAGGTTCCGACGGCCTTCTGGCGCGTCCTCCCCCTCATCCGGCCCTTCGGGCCACCTTCCCCCG
>CALCIB010000398.1 GCA_937907525.1 uncultured Planctomycetales bacterium
TCTGTCTTCCCCCGCGAGGGGGGAAGACTCGTTCAGGCCCCCAAAATCCGTGGCGGTCAGAAATTTTTCGAGGCGAGCCGCGTATCCTCTGGGGATGGAATGCAAAAGTACGTGTTTAGCGTGTCGCGCAGCTTGAAATCCAGGGGGCCGCGTGACTCCGACGAGCGTAGGACTGCCGTCTGACGACGGTCGGAGTACTGGAAATCCTGGGAAATCGAGCCTCGGACACGCTAAACAGGTACATGCAAAAGGCCGGCGACATGGATATGTCGCCGGCCCGATGAGACCCAGGAAAAAGTTGCGCCGGCAGGAATCGAACCTACGACCTCCAGGTTATGAGCCTGGCGAGCTAGCCGCTGCTCCACGGCGCGGTTGAAGTATACGACGCCGATTCGCCGATGGGAAGGCCGGGATGAAATTTCGTTCGCCGCCCGCCGCGAATCCCCCGGAAACCGAACGCCGAACCGCAAGCGGGCCTCCGGCCACCTAAACGCCAAGGCGCGAAGGACCACGCCCGACCGACGACGGCGATCGCGAGGGAACGATGGAATTTGCAAGAGCAGCCAATTGACCAGGCCGCGACAGCATGTTTCGATGAATGTGAACCGTGAGGTGATCCCGCTCGCATCAAGGTAAGAACGCCTGTCGCCGATCGCCCGGAAATTCGACCTTCGTTTCATGAATTACGATTAACAATTGCGGCCGTCGCATGAGGCCGCAAGGGGGGGAGAGCGGAGATGGACGCTTCGATCCGAGCTTTCCTGGAGCATCTGAAAGTCGAACGCCAATGCTCGGAACACACCCTGCGCTCGTATGAGGACGATCTGGTTTTGTTCGAGCGTTTCCTGGAGGAGACCCGGCCGGCGGGGGGCGATCCGTCGCCGACGGCGGTCGACGCGCGGCGGCTGCGGCGGTATTCGGCGTGGTTGAGCGGGCGGGGGTACGCGCCATCGACCGTGGCGCGGCGGCTGGCGAGCCTGCGGTCGTTCTTCCGGTTCCTGAGGCGCGGCGGGAAGGTCGCGGCGGACCCGACGGCCGCGCTGCGGAATCCGAAGCAACCCCGGCGCCTTCCCAAGCTCCTGCGGGTCGACCAGGTGGCGGGCCTGCTGGATTCGATCCCCACCGCCGAGGCCGCGGGGCGTCGCGACCGGGCGATGTTCGAGACCCTCTACGGCGGCGGCCTTCGCGTCGGGGAGGTCGTCGGGCTCGACCTGGAGGACCTGGACCTGGATGAGGAATTGGTTCGGGCGCGAGGCAAGGGGAGGCGCGAGCGGCTCTGTCCGATCGGCGCGATGGCGGCGCGCTGGATCCGTCTTTACCTGGCCGATCGGGCCCCCCGGACGACCGCCGAGCGCGGGGTGTTCCTCAACCAACGCGGCGACCGCCTGACCGCCCGCAGCGTCGGCCGGCTCCTGGAGGAGCACCTGGCCAGGGCCGGGATCCGCGACGCGGCCAGCCCGCACACCCTGCGGCACAGCTTCGCCACCCACCTGCTCGATCGCGGCGCCGACCTTCGCAGCGTGCAGGAACTGCTGGGCCATCGCAATTTGACCACCACCCAGATTTACACTCACGTGACGGGGGAGCGAATCCTCGACGTCTACCGGGGGGCCCACCCCAGGGCCTAGGAAAGGAGGGACCGACGAGCGCGGCCGAAACCGGCCGTTTCCTTGACGAGGTTGGATCGGTGACATAAGCGTTGATTGTGAGGGACGGACGATGCGTTTCGCCGGAGCCGCGTCGCAAATGAAATCGTCCGAAGATGTTCCGGCGCGACGGCGCGCTGCGGCGAGCGGTTGGTCCACTGAGGCGACAGACAAGAAAAGGCACCATGATGCTTAACAGAAGAATCCTCATCGTCTGCCCGGACGCCGGCGGCCTGGCCCTGCTGGCCTCCATGCTGAAGTCGCTGGGACACGAGATCGACGAGGCGCCGAACGACCGCGCCGCGCTCCGCTCGCTGGAGCGGGAGGCCGCGGACCTGGTGCTGGCGTGCGTCGACCCGGGCGATTCCGACTGTCTTGAGCTGTTGGCCTACCTGCGTCGCAGACATCCCGCCGCCGCGACGGTGCTGATGTTCCCGCGACCGCATCCGGAGCGATTCAAGGAGGCGGTTCAAAAGGGGGCCTCGGCCGTCCTGAGGTATCCCGCCCCGGCGGCCGAACTCCGCGCGGCGGTCCTCCAGGCGCTTGAGCAGGCCGCGACCCGCCGGGCGATGGTCGTCCCCGCCGAGCACCCGGTCGAGTCCCGCCACCCCGCGTTCGTCGCCGAGCCGGCGGCGGTCGCCGAACCCCGGCCGGAGCCGGCCCCGGCCGCGCTCGAACCCGAGGCGGCGGCGTCCCGCGAATCGGCCCTGATCGGGGCCGACCCCGCGCTGCGGCAGATCCTCGGCCTGGCCGGCATGCTGGCCTCGTCCTCGGCGACCGTGCTGATCAAGGGCGAGTCCGGCACGGGCAAGTCGGAGTTGGCCCGTCGGCTGCACCAGGGCGCGGCCGGGACGGATCGGCCGTTCGTGACGATCCACGGCAACGACTTCGGCGACGTCGCCGAGGGGGACGACTCGACGCCGCCGCGACGCGACGTCGGCCAGGAATGGCGGGCCAGCCTCGCCAGGGCCGCCGGCGGCACGCTCTACGTCAAGGAGGTCGGCGCCCTGGGCGCGGCCCTTCAGACCCAACTTCTTCAGGAGATCCAGATCCAGGACATGGAGGCGGCCTCCGGTCGCGGCGGCTCCAGCCGGCGGCCGGCGCGGCTGGTCCTCTCCACCAGCGAGGACCTCGCCGTCGCGGTGGAGCAGGGGAGGTTCCGCCAGAACCTCTTCCACCGCGTCAGCGCGGTCTGCCTGACCGCTCCGCCGCTTCGGCTTCGCGGCGACGACGTCGAGACGCTCGCCGAGCATTTCCGCAACCAGTTCGCCCGCGAGTTCGGCCGCCCGGTCGCCGGTTTCACCCGCGACGCGCTCGACGTCCTGCGTCGTCACGAGTGGCCGGGGAACGTCCGCGAGCTGCAAGGGATCGTCCAGCGCGCCGTCGTGCTCTGCTACGGCCCCAGGATCACCGCCACCCACCTCGGGCCGATCCTCAACCCCCGCCACGGCGGTCGCGCGGCGGTCGCCGTCGCCAACCGCTCCCACCTGGTCTCGGCCGTCCGACCGCTCAAGGAAGCCCTGGAGGAGCCCGAGAAGCAGATCATCGTCCAGGCGCTTCAGGCCCTGGGTTGGAACCGCCAGGAGACGGCCCGGGTCCTGGACATCAACCGCACCACCCTCTACAAGAAGATGAAGAAGTACGGCCTGCTCGTCGACGAGCCGATGTGGGTCGAGTGACGCCGGACCCCGACGCGGGGCCGATCTCCCGAGCAAGGGCCGGTCGAGTCGCGACCTCGCGACTCGACCGGCCCTTTCGCCTTTTCGGGCGAACCGCTTCATCGAGTGGTCGGACGGCCGCCGCGCCGCTACAATGTCGGCGTGGGAATCCGATTCGGCGTTCGGCGCGGCGGGGAGCGACCCAAGCGTCGAGGACGTCGCCGTTTCGGTGATCGCGGCGAGGACGGACGACCTCGGGCGGCGCTTTCATTCCGATCCACGCCGCGAGGGTCCCGGCGCGCATGTCCGAGCCACGACGGAGATCGACGCTCCCGGCCGTCCTCGCGCTGGCGGCGGCGGCGGTTTCGGGCTGGCTCGTCGTCGAGTGGTTGGCCCGACTGGCCGCGGAGCCCTCCCCGCCCCCCGGCGAGCCGCGATTCTGGCGCGCGGTCGCCTGGCGAGGGATGGTCCTGGCGTTGTTCGGCCTGGCGGGAGCGGTCGTCTGGCTCGTCCGCCGCCGGAACGAGGCCGTGGCCGCGGCGGCCGGGCTCCGCGCCGTCTTGGAGGCCGCCTCCAACGGCGTCGTCCTGATCGACGGCTCCTGTCGCGTCACGCTGGTCAACGCCCGGATCGAGGAGATGTTCGGCTACCATCGCGACGAGCTTTTGGGCCGGTCGGTCGAGGTGCTTCTGCCCGACGTCCTGAAGTTCCTGGGCTCGCGCCCCTCGGTCGAGGGGCCGCCGGTCCTTCGGCCCGACCTGGGCTCGATTCGCGACGTGGAGACGCTCGGAAGGCGCAAGGACGGCGGCGCGTTCCCCGCGGAGTTCAGCGTCGGCGTCGCGGGCCGCGCCGCCGCGGCCGTCGCCGCCTGCATCCTCCGCGACGTCTCCGGGCGACTCCGCGAGGAGGCCCGCCTGCGCGAAGCCTACCGTGATTTGCGGTTCGCCAACGACCGGCTCCGCGGCGTCGTGGAGGGGTCCGGCGACATGATCTCCGCGTTGGATCTCGGCGGCCGCTTCATCGTCCTGAACCACGCCTACCGCCGGATCTTCGAGCGGCTCTTCGGCAAGGTCGTCGAGCAGGGGATGCGATTGGACGACGTGCTGCGCGACCAGCCCCGGATCCTCGCCCGGCTTCGCGCGCGGTGGGACCGCGCGCTTTTGGGCGAGCGGTTCCAGGTCGTGGTGGAGTATCCCGACGCCGACGGCGCGCCGATCCACCTGGAGCTGGCGTTCAGCCCGATCCGCGACGAGGCCGGCGCCCTCATCGGCGCCGGTCAAGTGATCCGCGACGTCACCGACCGGGTCGAATCGCACGAGGCCTTGCGCCGCAACGCCGCCGAGCTGGCGGCGCTGGCCGCCTCGCGGGCCACCGCCTTCTCGGCCCTTCAGGACGCCTACGACGATCTGAAGCGGGCCGAGAGCCGGCTGGTCCAGGCGGAGAAGCTCTCCGCCCTGGGACAGCTCATCGCCGGCGTCGCCCACGAGATCAACAACCCCCTGGCCTTCGTGGGCAACGACCTGGCGGTCCTTCAGCGCGACGTGACCGGACTGGTCCAGTTGGTCCGCCTCTACCGCCGGGCCGCCCCCGACCTGGCGCGGACCCATCCGGAGGTCGCCGCGGAGATCGAGGAGTTGGCCGATCAGATGGACCTGGACTACGCGCTTGAGCATCTGGGGAGCCTGACCGACCGCGCCCGCGACGGCCTGGGACGGATCCGCCGGATCGTCCGCGACCTTCGCGACTTCGCCCGCATGGACACCGAGGAGATGGACCAGGACGTCGACCTCAACGCGACCCTGGTCGCCACCGTCGACATCGTCACCGGCCTGGCCCGCGACCGAGAGGTCGCGATCGAGACCGACTTCGCCCCCCTGCCTCCCCTGGTCTGCTCGCCGGGGAAGATCAACCAGGTGGCGCTGAACCTGCTCATCAACGCCGTCGACGCCAGCCCGCGAGGCTCGACGGTGACGCTCCGCACCCGGCCCGACGGCGCCGAAGGCGTCGCCGTCGCGGTGATCGACCGGGGCGTGGGGATCGACGACTCGGCGCGGGCCCGGCTCTTCGATCCGTTCTTCACCACCAAGCCCGTCGGCCAGGGGACGGGCCTGGGTCTCTCCATCAGCTACGGCGTCGTGCAGGACCACGGCGGGCGGATCGAGGTCGAATCGGCCCGCGGCCGGGGCTCGACGTTCACGATCCACCTGCCGACGACGCCCCCCGGCAAGCCCCGGTTCTCGGCCAGGGCCGCCGGCCGCGACGGCCCCTGAGCCCTCGCCGCGATCGAGCCCGCGGTCGCCGTCTCACAGGGGAGGGAGCCCCCTGCGGGCGCGGCGTTCGTTGCGCTTCTCCCGTTGGCGCTGCTGGCGGGCCTCCTTCTGAAGCTGCCGTTCCTCGGCGGTCTTCGGCGGACCGACGAGGTTGGGGATGAAATCCAGAAGCCCGTCGAGGCCGGCGCCGGAATCGGACCCGGCCTTGGATTCGGCCTCGGGCTCGGCCTCGGCCTCGGCGTCGGAGTCCAGTCCCGGGGCGGGCGGGATCGGGACGTCGCGTTCGGGGGCGGCCCGCTCCCGGTCCTTGACCGGCGGCGCGGCCTCGGCGGGAGGCGCGGGGAGGCGCGGCGCGACGGGTCGGGGACGGACCAGATCGCCGATGCCCAGGGTCGAATCCAGGATCGACGCGCCGAGCTCCTGGAACTGTCGTCCGATCCGCGCGCCGTCGATCTTGGGGTTGTCCAGCGTCCCGGTCAGCGGCAGTTGGAGTTGGGCGGCGCGCAGGAGCGTCGAGAGGACCGGGACCTCGCGCGCCGGCGGGACGGCGGCGAACGTCGCCAGCATGTCGATCCGCTTATCGAAGTCGATCCAGCCCTCCAGCCCGATCACCGCCACGTCGCCCACCGGCAGGATCAAGCCTTGCTGGTAGACCGTCCGGCCCAGGATCCGGATGGAGACCGGGTCGCGAAGCACCAGGATCGCCCGTTGTTGCAGGTTGAACACGCCGAAGAGCTGGATGACCAGGGGGCCGGGGAGGAAGCGGACGTCGTCGAACTGGACGTCCCCCAGCACCTTGGTCTTGCGGGAGTCGCCCCCCAGGTCGAAGCGGGCGTCGGCCAGCGCGAACGACACCTTCCCCTCGACCCGCGTGGCCCGGTCGAGGACCGGGGCGACGAAGGAGAGGAAGCGGTGCGAGACCTCGTCGTTGACGATCGCGCCGGCGAGGCTCGACCCCCGGCCGAGCGTCAGCCAGCGGCCCCCCTCCTCGTCGGTCTCGATCGCCGGGTCGAGCCGCAGCCGGCCGCCGTTGAGCAGGCCGTCTATGGGCTCGATCTCGACGCCGCCGTCCCTGGCTCGAAGCGCCAGTTCCGTCTTCTCCAGGCGCATGCCGAAGACGTCGAGCAGGCCGATCTGGAGGCCGGCCTCGCCGTCGAGGGTCGCCCTCGCCAATCCGCCTTGCTCCAGTGGGACGCGGCCGGCGAGCCGCCAGGCGCGGGGGACGCCGCGGATCGACGCGCCGGGCTCCACCCGCGAGGCCAGTTCCAGCGTCAGCCGGTCCCAGTCGGGCGTGAGCATCCCCTTCATGTCGACGGTCGCGTCGCCTTCCGCGGCGGCCAGCGTCCCCGCTCCCTCGACGGTCCCGAACGGCGTGTCGAGTCGAAGCGACGCCACGTCGAGCCGGCGGTCGGGGACGCCGAGCTTCGAATCGAGCGCGAGCGCGACCGCGCCCAGGTCCGTCCGCGATCCGTCCTTCTCCACGAGCGTCAGTTCCCGGCCCTGGGCGGAGGCGTCGAGCTTCCAGGAGTCGCCGGACTGCCTGCCGTCGCATTCGACGGCCAGCGCGCCGCCCACGGGGAGTTCGTCGAGGCCGTAGGCGTCGCGGATCGAGTCGAGGTCGCCGGAGGCGCGGACGCGGAACCACGTCGATCCGCCCGAGCGCAGGCCGCCGGCGAGGACGTCGTCGATCGAGACGGCCGGCGCGCGTTCGGGGGCGTCGAGGGCCGCGACGCCGCGGGCGATCCGCAGTTCGTCTCCGGGCCAGTCGTAGTGGGCGGACCCGCGCCAGACGTAGGCGTCCGCGGCCGGGGCCCCGCCGACGGGCTCGGCGTGGCCCACGGCCAGGCGAAGGTCGTTCGCGTCGATCGCCTCGGGCGCGACGGTCACATGGGCGGCCGCCTCGAACCGGCGCTTCGCCCCGCCCAGGTCCAGGACCGTGCGGGCGGTCGTCGCGACCGATTCGGGCGTCAGGCGGTCGATGGGGGAGGACGCCTCCAATCTTAGCTCGTCCTGGGCGCTGGTGGCGGCGAGCGAGGCGGATCGCCAGCCGACGGGCAGGCCGGACGCCTCGGCGCGGCCGCGGACGGACGCCTCGGCCTTGACCTCCTCGCGGCGGAACGCGCCGACGACCGGCAGGCCGGAGAGGACCAGGCCCTTGACTCCGCCGTCGCCGTCGAACCGGTACTGGTCGTCCTTGCGGGAGTAGCGGGCCTGGAGCGTCCCCGCGCCGGCGGCGTCGAACCCGCCCAGGTCCACCCAGTCCCGGACCTTGGCGCGGGCCGCGGCGAGGTCGAACGCGGCGTCGACCACGATGCCGGAGTCCAGGTCGCCATGGCCGCTCGCGGTCAGAAACGGCGTATGCACCTCCAGCCGCTCCAGCGCGATCGAGTCCGGCGAGCGGTCGAGCGCGAGCGCCAGGTCGGTCGGGTCGTTCCAGGCGATCGTCGTTTCGCCCTTTTTCGCCGCGAGGTCCGCCAGCGCGGCCTTGATCTCGATCCGCTGGCCGGGCCCCGCGGCGGCGTCGCGGGCGGTCGCCTCGGCGGAAAGGGTGACGGCGCCTTTCTCGATTGCGACGTCGTCCCGGAGATGGAGCGTGTGGCGAAGGAGGTTGGCGAGGGTCAAGTCGATCCGGCCCTCCAGCTTCGCCGGGCGGTCGGCGGCCGGCGGGAACTCGCCGACGACCGACGCGCTGGCGAGCGGCGCGTCGAGGACGAACCGCTCGATCCGGTAGACGTCGTCGCGGCCCTCCGCTTTCCAGTCGAGCTTGACGGAATCCTGCGCGATCACGTCGCCGGAGAGCTTCGGGCCCTCGGCGGTGAAGCCGGCGAGGGTCGCCTCGCCGGAGGTCGTCAAGGCCCCGGCGACGACCTTCAGGCCCAGCGCGCCGGTGAACAGGCCCGAGGCGCGGATTCCCTTCGCCTCGCCGGAGGTGGGCTCGATCCGCCACGGCCAGTTCTCGCCCGTCACGGCCAGCGCGGCGTCCCGCATGGCGGGCTTGCCTCGCTCGTCCTTGCCGATGTCGCCGACGATCGTCATCCGGCCGGGCTCGCCGCCGCCGCGCTTGCGGGCGAGCTTCAGGTTCCAGGCGATCGGCTCGGGGTGGCGGGTCAGGTCGATGGCGATGTCGGCCAGGTCGGCGTCGAACGGATCGGCGATCCCTTCCTGCGCGAACTTGAGCGTCGCGGCGTCGATCCGGATCCGGATCGTGTGCTCGGCCTTGTCCTGGAGGATCGGCTCCAGGGTTTCCAGAAGGTCGACCTTGCCGTCGGCCGCGCGGCGTATGTCCACGGCCCCTCCGTGCAAGGCGAGCGCGCCGACGACCGGCCGGGCGAACAACATCCGCCAGAGGTTCCACGAGAACGTCCCGGAGGGCGCCGTCACCAGCCTGCGCCCTTTCTTGTCCAGAAGCGCGGGGGCGTCGATCTCCGTCGGCTTGAACCACGAGACGCGGATCGCCTCGAACGACACGGCCCCCGGCGCGAGGATCCGGTTGGCCTCGGCCAGCAGCCTCGGCCTCGCCCACGACGAGCTGATGATCCAGGGGAGCGCGGCGAACAGCAGCGCCGGGACGACGATCGCCGCCAGCGCCCAAAGCCACCACCGCCGACGTCTCCGACCGCCCCGCGGGCCCACGCTCGTCGTGCTCATGACGTCCGCCCTTCGACTCCGGCTCGGCCGGTGAACCCGGGAGGCCGGCGCGTCCGGCCTCATTGATCCAAATATACCGAAGGGCGCGGCCCCTCGTCAGGGCGAGGGCCGTCGCCGGGCGGGATTCCACCCGCCGGCTGCCTCGGGACGAGGGGACGCGCCTTGACCGCGACCCCGGACGGGTTCGACAATGGACCCTGGCTTTCCAACCGCCGTTCGATGAAGCGAGAGGCCGCCCCCGCGCGTCGAGGGCCGTTCTCGCGACAGTCCGTCCGAGGGATCGCGCATGCCCGCCCCCGCCTCCACTTCTTCCGAGACTCCCGCGTCGCGGTCGATCGCGACGGGGCCCGACGCCCTGGGCCGCTTCGGCGCCTTCGGCGGCCGGTTCGTCCCCGAAACGCTGATGGACTCGCTCAACCAACTCGCCGAGGCTTACGAGGAGGCCAAGGCCGATCCGGAATTCGTCCGCGAGCTGGAATACTACTGGCGCGACTACGTCGGACGGCCCTCGCCGTTGTACCGGGCCGAACGACTCTCCAAGTTCGCCGGCGGCGCCGAGATCTACCTGAAGCGGGAAGACCTCAACCACACCGGCGCGCACAAGATCAACAACGCCATCGGCCAGGTGATGATCGCCCGACGGATGGGCAAGAAGCGGGTCATCGCCGAGACCGGCGCGGGCCAGCACGGCGTCGCCACGGCCACCGCCTGCGCGCTGTTCGGGCTCTCCTGCACGATCTACATGGGCGAGGAGGACATCCGCCGCCAGAAGCTCAACGTCTTCAACATGCGGACCATGGGCGCGACCGTCGTGCCGGTGGGGAGCGGCTCGAAGACGCTTCGCGACGCCTGCAACGAGGCGTTCCGCGACTGGATGGGCTCGTCCCGGGAGACTCACTACACCATCGGCAGCGTGGTCGGCCCGCACCCGTTCCCGCTGATCGTCCGCGAGTTCCAGTCGGTCATCGGCCGCGAGGCCCGCGCGCAGGTCCTGGAGAAGGCCGGACGCCTGCCGGACGCCGTCGTGGCGTGCGTCGGCGGCGGCTCGAACGCGGCGGGGATCTTTTACCCGTTCATCAACGACGCCGACGTCGAACTGATCGGCGCCGAGGCCGGCGGCCGCGGCGGCAAGCCCGGCGACCACGCCGCCAGCCTCACCCAGGGCGCGCCGGGCGTGCTCCACGGCAGCTACAGCTACGTCCTTCAGGACGACGACGGCCAGACCCAGGACGTCCACTCGATCTCCGCGGGGCTGGACTACCCCGGCGTCGGCCCCGAGCACGCCTACTGGAAGGATCTGGGCCGGGTCCGCTACGAGAGCGTCACCGACGCCGAGGCCCTCGACGCCTACGCCGCCGTCGCCCGCCACGAGGGGATCCTCCCGGCGCTCGAATCCAGCCACGCCCTGGCCCAGGGGTTCAAGGAGGCCGCCCGACTGGGGCCCGGCAAGATCCTGATCGTCAACCTCTCCGGCCGCGGCGACAAGGACGCCTTCGAGGTCGCCCGGTTGCGCGGCGAACCGATCCACTGATCGGATTCGACCGAACGCGACGACTTCCCAAAGGGGTCGCGAGGGGGTTCCGCCCGTCCCCCCCGCGACCGGAAGGACCGACGATCCGACGGGCCGCCCCCCGCGCACCGGCCGACGACCCCCACCATGAACCGCATCGACGCCCTCTTCGCCCGCTTGAAGTCCGAGGACCGCCGCGCCCTCATGCCGTTTCTGACCGCCGGCGACCCCGACCTGGCGACCACCGCCGCCCTGATCCCCGAACTGGCGCGGCGGGGGGCGGACGTGTTCGAGATCGGCATCCCCTATTCCGACCCGGTCGCCGACGGCCCGGTCATCGCCGCCAGCTTCCACCGGGCGCTGGTCCAGGGGGTGCGGGTCGCCCACGTCTTCCAGACCCTGCGCGCCCTCCGCGCCGAGAAGGACGCGACCGTCGGCGAGACGCCCATGGTCGCGATGGTCTCGTACTCGATCGTCAACAAAATCGGGGTGGACGGTTTCCTCGACGACGCGGCCGCCGCCGGGCTCGACGGCCTGATCGTCCCCGACCTGCCGGTGGAGGAGTCGACGCCGCTCGCGGAGAAGGCCGGCCGCCGCGACCTGAAGCTGATCCAACTGATCACGCCGGCCACTCCCCGGCCGCGGGCCGCGGAGATCGCCCGCCTGGCGACGGGGTTCATCTACTACGTCTCGGTCGCGGGGACCACCGGCGAGCGCAAGGCGCTTCCCGAGGACCTCAAGGAGAACGTCGCCTGGCTGCGGACCCAGACCGAGCTGCCGATCTGCATCGGCTTCGGCATCGGCTCGCCGAGCCAGGTCCGCGAACTGGCCGAGGTCGCCGACGGCCTGATCGTCGGTTCCGCCTTGATCCGTCGCCTCGCCGACGCCGCCAATCGCGCGAGGGCCGACGTGGTGAAGGAGGCCGGCGACTTCGTCGGCGATCTGGCCGCGGCGCTACGGCCCGGGCCCTGAGCGTCACCGGCGGGGCCTCGCGCCGTACTCGTCCGGGCGATCGGTCTCCGTCTCCTGGAGGGCGTCGACATGGCTTCGCGAGGCTCGGCGCGGATCGCGCTTCGGCTGCCGACGGGAAGCGTGGAGTTGGAGGTCGAGGCCCCCGACGGGGACGCCCCGATCGACCGCGTCCTGCCGCTGGCCCAGGCGCTTACGGACAAGATCATCGAATTGACCGTGCTGGACGTCGAGGCGCGAGGCCGGTCGATCTCGTGCCGGGCCGGCTGCGGCGCCTGCTGCCGCCAACTCGTCCCCATCGGCCCGGCCGAGGCCCATCGCCTCGCCGCCCTGGTCGAGGCGATGCCCGAACCCCGCCGCGCCGAGGTCCGCCGTCGGTTCGAGGACGCCGCGCGAAGGCTCGACGCCGCGGGCTTGCGCGCCGATCTGGAGGCCCGCGACGGTTGGGACAAGGCCGAACGCCGACGAGTGGGCATGGCCTATTTCAACCTGGGGATCGCCTGCCCGTTCCTCGAGGACGAGTCGTGCTCGATCCACCCCGAGCGTCCCCTGGCGTGTCGCGAGTACCTGGTGACGTCGCCGGCGGAGAACTGCGCCCGGCCCACGCCCGAGGGGATCGACATGGTGGCGACGCCCTGTTCCCCCTGGACGGCCGTCGCCCGCCTGGAGCCGGGCCCGCCCGAGTCCCGCCCGCTCCCCTGGACGCCGTTGGCGCTGGCGCTTGAGTTCGCCGCCGCGCGCCCGGAAGGCGCGAGCGTCCGACCGGCGCGGGCGATCGTCGAGGAACTCTTCGGGAACCTCGCCGCGGGCGTCCGCGACTCCGGCGGCCGGGACGAGACGTGAGGACGGCCCGGCGCCCCCTTGCGACGGCTCCCGTCGCGCGGCTAAGTTCGACCTTTGCGCCGTCGGATCGAGTCGTGGGAAGGTCGTGGCATGAAACGAAGGAAGCTGCGGGTGGGGATGGTCGGCGGCGGGGGGGGCGGGAGCTTCTTCGGAGCGCCGCATCGTCGCGCCATCCTGATGGACAACTCGGCGGAGTTGACCGCCGGCGCGCTGCGGAGCGATCCGGCCGAGGCCCTCGCCGCGGCCGAGGAGCTGTTCTTCGAGCGCGGGTACGGCTCCTGGAGCGACCTGATCGCCGGCGAGGCCGCGCGCGGCGACGACGACCGGATCGACTACCTGACGATCGTCACCCCCAACGACGCCCACGCCGGTCCCGCCGAGGCCGCGGCGGCCGTCGGGATCGGCGTCCTGTGCGAGAAGCCGCTGACCATCACGCTCGACGAGGCCCGAAGGCTGTACGCGGTGGTCCAGGACGCGGAGGTCCCGTTCGTCGTCGCCCACACCTACACCGGCTATCCGATGGTCATGCTCGCGCGCCGGTTCGTCCGCGACGGCCTCATCGGCGAGGTCCGCAAGATCGAGGCGTGGTATCCCCAGGGGTGGCTCGCCTCCCGCCGCGAGGACGAGGGGAGCAAGCAGGCGTCGTGGCGCGTCGACCCGGCGCGGGCGGGGGTCTCCGGCTGCGGCGGCGACATCGGCTCGCACGCTTACGAGTTCATCCGGTTCGTCGCCGGGCTCCGCGCCGTCCGGGTCTCGGCCCGGATGAAGTCGGTCGTCCCCGGCAGGGCGCTCGACGACGACTTCGCGGCCTTCGCCGAGCTGGACAACGGCGCGATCGCCACGGTCTCGGCGTCGCAGATCGACATCGGGGCGGAGAACGACAACGGCTTCCGGGTCATCGGCGCGGCGGGGACGCTCCAGTGGCGGCATGCCCGTTTCGCCCGGCTCGAACACTTCGTAGCCGACCGCCCCGTCGCCGTCTACCGCGCGGGGGCCGATTACGGCTACGTCCCGGAATCGATCCGGCCTTACCTGCGCATGCCCCAGGGCCATCCCGAGGGCTTCCACGAGGCGCTCGCCAACCTGCATCGGACGATCGAGTGGACCGTCAGGGGCCGTCGCGGCGAGGAGGCCCCGCGGCCGTTCGAGCATCCGGGGATCGTCGACGGCGTGGCGGTCATGGCGTTCCTGGAGGCGTCGGTCGCCAGCGCCCGCGAGGGCGGGGCGTGGGTCGACGTCCCGTTTGGCGGCTGACGGAGGGCGCGTCGTGAAGGAGACCCTGGTCCGCTTCAGCGTGGCGATCGGCGGCGAGTTGTTGCGCCGCTTCGACGAGTACCGGGAGCGCCGACGCTTCCCCAACCGGAGCGAGGCCGTTCGCGGACTGATGCGCGACGCCCTGATCGACGAGGCGGTCGACGAGGAATCGACCGACGCGATGGGGGTGGTGACCCTGATCTACGACCACCACGCGACCGACATCGCCCGGCGGTTGACCGAGGTCCAGCACGGACATCTGGACATGGTGGTGACGACCACCCACGTCCATCTGGACTCGGCCCGTTGCCTGGAGGTGGTGCTGGCGCGGGGCAAGGCCGCCGAGGTCCGGCGGCTGGCCGACGACCTGATCGGCGTGAAGGGGGTGGAGACCGGCCGGCTGGTCCTGGCCGCCGCCGACCCGATCGTCGCCAGGCGCGATCACGAGCATCCGCATACCCATTGATCCGAGGCTCGTTCCGGCGCGAGCGGGGGGGGCGTCCCCGGTCGAGGACGCCCCTCGCGCCGCGGTTACTGCTGGTCGGGACCGGGGACCGGGCCGGGGCCGGCGTCGAGGCCGGGCGCGGGCGGGCCGGGGAGCGGGGCGAACGGGCTGGCGTTCACGTCGGTCGGGTTCCCCATGGTGTTCTGGGCCCCGGTCGGCATCCCGGCGCCGGGGCGCTGGGTCGTGATCGGCTCGGGGACGGGAGGAACGTCCATGCCCATCTGGCGCATCCGGGCGCGCTGGGTGGCCGCCTGGGTGTTGGCCCAGGGGAACTCCGGCCCGCGGGGGAAGTACTGGACGTCGTCGTGCATGTACTTGCCGGACGGGAGGGTCATGCCGGCGTACTCCACCTGGCAGCCGACCGTGGCCGTCAGCAGGCCCATCGCCGCGGCCGACCAGAGCGCCGCCCGTCGGCGCGTGGCTCCTCGCGGCATACTCATGTCGGGCAACCCCATGGCATCCACCCTCCTTGGCGTTCACGGTCGGCCGCCGCTCGATGCGTCCCTCGGACGAGGGGGGGCGGGCCGCCGCGGGGAGTCCTGTTCGGGAAAAGGCCCGGCGGCCGGATGCGACGACGCGGAACGTCGCGCCGCGGCCGGCTCTCGATCGGCCGCCTCGCGATCCTCGCGTCACGGCCGCCGGGCTTCTCGTTCGCTAACAGGATCGGCCGTCAACCCCGGTCAAGCCCAATGAATCCGCCCGATCGACCCGAAATCCCCGGTCGCCCCCTTGACCGTCGCTCAGGCGTCGGGACCCTCCGGGGGGCTGGAGCGGGCGATCAGCATCGGCGCGCTGAGGCCGTGGCGGACCCGGTCGACGGTCTGGCCGTAAAGCAGGTCGCGGACCCAGCCGTGGCCGTGCGAGCCCACCACCAGGATGTCCACCGGATGCTTTCGGAGATACTCGATCAGGCTTCGAGCCGGGTCGGGACCGTGCAACAGCGCCGGGCTCGCGCGGTAGCCCTGATCGGCCAGGGCGCGGGTCAGGCCCCAGAGGTATTCGGCGTCGGCGTCGGTCTCCAGGTCGGCCGTGTCCTCGCCGTGGAGGACCGCCACGGGGGAGTCGACGACGTGCAAGAGCACCAGTTCGCCCCCCGCGTCCCCTTGCGTTTGCGACAGGCCCAGCGCCCGGTTGAGGATCTCGACGTCGACCCCGGTGTGTTCAAGCGCCACGCCGATGCGGCGCAGGGTTCGGGGTCGAAACGCCTGGGCCCAGTCCATCTCCGCCCGCGGCGGGGGCCTCCACGCCGGCGAGGGCGCGACGATCGGTTTGACCAGCACCCATCCCAACAGCCCCGAGACCGACGCCACCGCCGCCCCGAGCCCGGCCCCCACCAACCAGGAAAGCGGGATCGGGCCCAGCCGAATCCCGGACTGGGACGCCAGACCCACCCACTCGACCGCCTGATCGTACACCAGGTAGCCGTTGAGCGCCACGATCACCGCCGCCACGATCCAGGCCAGGACCTGTCCCCACCAGGGGGTCGCGAACGTCCCCATGTTCCGCTTGCTGGAGGTGAAGTGGATCAAGGGGATCACCGCGAACGAGAGTTGCAAACTCAAGATCACCTGGCTGAGGACCAGGAGCCCCTGCGTCGACCCCTCGCCGGCCAGCGCGATCACCACCGCCGCGGGGACCAGCGCGATCAGGCGCGTGATCAGCCGCCGCAGCCACGGCGCGATCCGCAGATGCAGGTAACCCTCCATCACGATCTGACCCGCCAGCGTCCCGGTCAGCGTCGAACTCTGCCCGGCGCAGAGCAGGGCCACGCCGAAGAGGATTGGGGCCGCGGCCCCCAGAAAGCCGGGGAGCAGCTCATACGCCTGCTCGATCGTCGCCACCTCGTACCCGCCGACGTGGAAGACCGCCGCGCTTAGGACCAGGATCGCCGCGTTGACGAAGAACGCCGCGTTCAAGGCGACCGTGGAGTCGATCAGGTAGAACTTGCACGCCGCCTTCTTGCTCCGGCGGTCGGTCCCGATCCTCCTCGTCTGCACCAGGGCCGAGTGCAAGTACAGGTTGTGGGGCATGACCGTCGCCCCCAGGATGCCGATGGCGATCACCAACGAACCCTCCGGCAACGTCGGCCGAAGCCCCGCCGCCATCGCCCCCAACTCGGGCCTCGCCATGAACACCTGAATCAAGAAGCAACCGCCGATGGTCGCCACCAACGCCAGGACCAGCGCCTCCATCGCGCGCATCCCCCAGCGCTGGAGGTACAAAAGCAGGAAGGTGTCGAACGCCGTGACGACGCACCCCAGGAGCATCGGCATGCCGAACATCAGCTTAAGCGCGATGACCGTCCCGAGGATCTCGGCCAGGTCGGTCGCCGCGATGGCGATCTCGGCCAGGACCCAGAGGACCGCGTTGACCCCTCGCGAGTACTCCGCCCGACACGCCTGGGCCAGGTCGTGGCGCGTCACCACCCCCAGCCGCGCGGCCAGGGTCTGAAGCAGAAGCGCCATCATGTTGGACATGAGCAGGACCCAGAGCAGGGCGTAGCCGAATCGTGCCCCCCCCTCCAGGTCGGTCGCCCAGTTGCCTGGGTCCATGTAGCCGACGCTCACCAGATACGCCGGCCCCAGGAACGAGAAGAGCCGTCGGAACCGTCCCTTCCCCATCGGCACGTCGATCGAGCCATGCACCTCCTCCAGGGAGCGACGATCCCCGTCCAGCCCCTCGACGACCGTCATCACCACCCTCGCTTCCCTGGGCCGGACGCGGCCGAATTGGGTTCGCTCGTGGGAAGCGCGCTTCCCGAAAATCCAACTCTGAACCTTGTCATCAAAGGAGTTGCGTCATTCTGAAAATGGGTTCGCTCGTCGCTTTTCGAAGACCTTTTCCTGATCTCCCCGGCCCACCGCCTGGATCGACGTCCGCCATTGCGGGCTGGGTCTGGACCCAGCCCTCGCGCGCCTTGGCTTTTTCCAAGCTGGGTCACGACCCAGCCGACAAAGACCAGGCGACCGACCCACGATCTTAAGAGCGACGGTCTACTACAAAGGCAACTCCCGGCGTCGGTTCCGCCATTGATCGGGTTTCCAGGGACGCTGAAACGAGATTCCTCCATCATGTAGTGCCACATGAATTGTCCCTTGGAAACGCGAGGCCGGGATTTTTCGCGGGAGGCGCCGCGCTTCCATTTGCAAACGCCGTGAAGCCCTTAATTTACGTCGATACGGATCGCGCCCGCCACGGCTGGTTTTTTTAAACTTCACGCCGCTCCCGAGGTGACGCCCGACCGCGGGGCGTGCTTCGACCCATCCATTCTTACCCTGTGTTTCCGACGGTTGCAAGACGGTTTCGAGAGAGGCCAAATCGAGGTTTTGATTTATCAAAATCACGGGTCGGGCGAATTCAACGGGTCGACGGGGGCGTCAGGGCTTGCTCGAACGCCTCCAGGCCGTCGATGAGGCGGGGGCCGACGCGGGTGGCGAGGTTTTCGTCGAGCGCGTGGATTCGAGCGTCGCGGACGGCGGGCAGGTCGCCCCAGCCCGGGCGTTTCCGGAGGCGATCACGGTTGCGCTCCAGGGCGCCGTCGCCCTGGTTCATGAGGCCGAAGGTGGCGAGGATCACCTCGGGGCGGCGGACGACGACTTGTTCGTCGCTGGGGGTGGGGTAGTTCTGGGTAACGTCGGCGAAGACGTTGGCGCCGCCGGCCTCCTCGATCATCCGGCCCAGGATCGTCGCCCGGCCGACGGTCATCAGCGGGTCGTCGTAAAGCAAAAACAGGACCTTGGGGCGTGGCCCCGGCCGAGCGGCGACGCGGCCTCGGAGCGCGGCGAGGCGGGTTTCGAACCCCTCGGCGACCTCGTCCGCCCTCGCTTCGCGGCCGACGAGGCGGCCGACGGCCCGGATGTTGGCGGCGACGTCGTCGGGTCGTTCCGCGTCGAGCACCACGACGGTGAAGTTCAACCGATCCAGAGGCTCAAGCGCCGGACCTTGCACGCCGGCCGTCGCCAGGACGAGGTCGGGCTTGAGCGAAACCATCGTCTCCAGGTTCATCGTCTGGGCCGACATGCCGCCGACCGACGGCCGCGACTTCGCCTCCGGCGGGTAGTCGTCGATCATGGTCACGCCCGCCACCAGGTCGCCCGCGCCGATGGCGAACAGGATCTCGGTGTTCGACGGCGCCAGCGAGACCACGCGGGTCGCGGGCTTGGCGATCTCGACCGTCCGACCGACCGAGTCCGTCACTCGTCGCGGCCAGTCCTCGCCCTCCACCATCGCCGCGCGCAACGCCGGCGGGGAAGGGGTGGGGACGGTCGGCGTCGGCTCGCCGCAGCCGGCGGCGAGGATGAGGGGGAGGAGCGAGGTTCGGGCGAGCCGGCGACGAATCGCCTTCTCCCCTTGAGGGAGAAGGTGGCCGAAGGCCGGATGAGGGGTGGCGAAACCGG
>CALCIB010000399.1 GCA_937907525.1 uncultured Planctomycetales bacterium
TTCCCCCCTCGCGGGGGAAGGTGGCCCGAAGGGCCGGATGAGGGGGGGCGCGCCAGACGGCCATCGACGTCCAGGGCTTCGCGGACGGGCTTCCGCGAATTCCGACGTTCGTCTCGCGTGTCATCCCCCTCATCTGACCGTTCCGCGGTCTGTCTTCCCCCGCGAGGGGCTTACAGGGGTAGGTATCTCGTCTGATTTATGAGAGTGGGATATGGAACGGGGCATGCAACCGGTTTATGGCGAACGGCTTAGCACGGCTGATCGCTCATCGACCGAGGTAAATCATGCCCCGCCCCAATGCGGTCTATCGTTCCGAGGCGCTCGATCAATGGACGGCCCGCGTCGTCGCCGGGTTTCCGACGCTCTCGACCCGCCAGGCCAGAGTCCTGGTCCTGTACGGCTTCGGCGTGGCTTCGGCCGGCGCCGGCGGGCTGACGCGGGTGGCGGAACATCTCGCGACCCTGCTCGGCCAGGCTCACGAGACGGTGCGGAAGCGGCTTCGGGAGTTCTACGTGTCGGCCGACGTCAAGAGCGGGCGGCGCCGCCGCGATTTCGATCCGGCCGACTGCTTCGCCCCGCTCTTGGGCTGGATCCTCTCCAGTTGGGGGGACGGCCAACTGGCGTTGGCGATCGACGCGACCTCCCTGGGCGAACGGATGACGGTCTTGTGCGTCTCGGTCCTCTATCGGTCTTGCGCCGTGCCGGTCGCCTGGGCCGTCTTGCCGGGGAACCGGCCGGAGACCTGGAACCCGCACTGGATTCGGCACCGCCTCTCCCGGCTCGACGAGGCGATCGGCAAGACCGGCCGGAGGCCTGGAACCCGCACTGGATTCGGCTCCTGAAGACGCTTCGGGGCCGGATCGACCCGTCTCGGCGAGTCGTGGTGCTGTCGGATCGGGGGTTGGAGTCGTCGGCGTTGTTCCGGGCGATCGTCGATTTGAGCTGGCATCCGTTGATGCGAGCCAAGGACCGGGGCTGCTTCCGGCCCGAGGGTTGGACCGAATGGCGGCGGTTGGGCGGGTTCACGACCGAAGTCGGAAGTCGATTCCAGAAACGCGGTTCGGCCTACAAGGACGAGGACGCGCGGCTGGAATGCACCCTGCTGGCGTGGTGGGGCGAGGGCCACGACGATCCCTGGTTGATCCTCACCGACCCGCCGCCGCAAGCGGCCGACGCGGCGTGGCGCGCGATGCGGGCGTGGATCGAGCATTCGTTCAAGAAGACCAAGAGCGACGGCTGGGGGTGGAACAGGACCCGGATGACCGACCCGACGCGGGCGGCGCGGCTCTGGCTCGTGATGGCGTTGGCGACCTTGTGGATGCTGGAGGTCGGCGGCGCGAAGGCCGAGGGGCCGCCGCCGGTCCCGGCCAAGTGGACGCGACGGATCTCGGCGTTCCTACACGGTTTGGCCGAGATCCGAGCCGCCTTGCATGGCGCCGGCGCCGCCGCCGGACGCTTCGTCCCCCAGCCCTGGCCCTGCGCCCCTCGCGACGCCGCGCCGCCCCCCGAAGCATTAACCAAAATCGATACCTATCCCTAAAAGCCCGCGAGGGGGGAAGACTCGTTCAGACCCCCTGTAGCGTGTCAAGCGTAGTGGCTCAAGTGGGTCTCAGCTAGAAGCAACGGCCTCCCCCTCAAGGGGCATTGTCCGCTGCCGCAGGTTCAGGTTTCGCTCTCGGCGGTGGCGGGCTTGGAACAGCTTGCGTCGCCGTTGCTCGAACCGCGCCGCCGGGTCGCCTCGGTAGTAGTCCAGGGGCGGCGGATACCCCAGCGCGCCGTGCAGCCGCGTCTCGTCGTAACGCCCCGCGATCCGGTCCATCGCCGACTTCGCCTCCAGCAGGTTGCTCGGTTCCTCCTCCCCTTCAAGGCCCTCCCTCAAGGTCCGGTTGGCCTGCTCCATCAGCCCGTTCTCCTCGGGGCGGTGCGGGTGGATTCGCCGGCGCCCCAGGCCGTTTTCCGTCAACACCACCCGGAACTCCTTCGAGACGTAGCAACTCCCGTTGTCGGATCGGATCTCCGGGGGGGCCGACGGTTTGCCGTCGGTGCCCCTCGGCAGGGTCTCGACCGCCTTCCGCGCCGCCGCGCTGACGCTCAGGCCGTCCATCGAAAGCAGGACCTCGTGATGGACGATGTACCGCGAGGACTCGTCCAAAAACGCCACCATCGGATACACCCGGCCCCCCACCTGGACCTGCATCAGGTCCGTGCTCCAACGTTGGCCGGGCCGGCTCGCCTTCCCGATCGCGTCCCGCTTCCGCTTGGTCCGCCGCCTCCAGGGTCGAACCAGATTTGCTCGCTTGAGAATTCGATACACATTTGACGGACTCAAATACGCCGCGTCCTCGTCCACCATCCTCCAGGCCAGTTTCCTATGGCGGAGGGTCGGGTGCTTGCGGGCGTAGTCCACGACGGCTTGTTGTTCCTCGGCGAGGGCTTCGTAAGGGGGGGACGGGGCGCGGCGTCTCGGGCCGGCCGGACCTTCGCCCGCGCCTCCTCCTTGAGCCAGCGGTAGTAGCTCTGGCGGGCGATCCCCAACGCCGCGAGGGTCCGCGTCGCCGGCCAGCCGCTCCGCTTCCTGGTCTGTTCCACTTCCTGGTGGACGCGCTTTTGCAGCTCCGGCGGGAACTGTCCGTGGTCTTCCAACCCTAGCGCCGCTTTTTTAGCTCGAGGTTCTCCGCGGCGATCTCGGCGATCACCCCCTTGAAGCGGGTCGCCTCCTCCTACAGGCGTTGTTCCCGGACGTCGGGGCGGCCCCGTTTATCCTCGAAGACGCGGTCGGCCGATCCCAGCAATTGCTTCCGCCAGGCGTAGAACCGCACCGGGTTGAGCCCCTCGCGGCGGCGGAGGTCGGAGACATCCACGCCCGGCTGCATCCCGGCCAGGACGATCCTCAGCTTTTCGGCGGCGCCCCGCTTGCGCCGCCGCCGCCCGTTCTCGCTCATCGGTGGTCCTCCAGATCGTCAACATCGTACCCTGGCTGGAGGAGGCCGACCCCTAACCTACCCGCTGTGTCATTTGGCTCGACACACTACAGTCGTCGATCGGACGCCCGAAGGCATCATATGAAGGTAGCGCACTCGGATCGTGACCCCGCCGTCGCACTCGACCGCGTGCTCAACGCCCGAAGGCATCATAGAAGGTAGCGCGGGCAGCGACGGCGTGAGCGTCAAGGCGATGGGCACGTGCTCAACGCTCGAAGGCATCATAGAAGGTAGCGCCTCGCCGTCGGGTCGCCAAAAAGTGGATTCGGAACGGTGCTCAACGCCCGAAGGCATCATAGAAGGTAGCGCGATGCTCGGCATGTACGAGCACGACCGCTCGGCGAGGTGCTCAACGCCCGAAGGCATCATAGAAGGTAGCGCGGGCGGCGTCCGCCCCCCCCCGAGCGCCACGTCTGTATGTGCTCAACGCCCGAAGGCATCATAGAAGGTAGCGCGCCGCGTTTCTGGACGCGCTTTCGAGCGGCGCCTCCGTGCTCAACGCCCGAAGGCATCATAGAAGGTAGCGCGGGAAGCCCGGTTGTCCGGTCGATCCGACAACCAGGCGTGCTCAACGCCCGAAGGCATCATAGAAGGTAGCGCGTTGGAAGCGGCGTCATGATCGCGCTCGCATGCGTGTGCTCAACGCCCGAAGGCATCATAGAAGGTAGCGCCGGCGTCGACCGAGGCCCCTGGAACTCGGTCCCGGATGTGCTCAACGCCCGAAGGCATCATAGAAGGTAGCGCCGAGGCCGCCAAGAAGCAGGCGCGGGCGTCGATCATGTGCTCAACGCCCGAAGGCATCATAGAAGGTAGCGCTCACGCCGACCTTGAACGCTCCCGCGAGGCTTTCGAGTGCTCAACGCCCGAAGGCATCATAGAAGGTAGCGCCGAAATCACGGGTCTGAGCCAGCCCGGAGTGTCGCAGTGCTCAACGCCCGAAGGCATCATAGAAGGTAGCGCTCTTTCGCCCGCGACCGCCGGCCGTCGCCCCTTCTCGCGTGCTCAACGCCCGAAGGCATCATAGAAGGTAGCGCACCCCCACGGACAGTCGCTTTCGCCTCGGTTCGCTCGCGTGCTCAACGCCCGAAGGCATCATAGAAGGTAGCGCGCCGACGTCGATGGTGATGGTCCGCCCATAATACGGGATGTGCTCAACGCCCGAAGGCATCATAGAAGGTAGCGCCGGCGTACATGAGGCCAAGGCAGCCCGCCTGAAACGGTGCTCAACGCCCGAAGGCATCATAGAAGGTAGCGCTCCAGTACGTCCCATGCCTGTCGGGCAACGCGATCCGGGTGCTCAACGCCCGAAGGCATCATAGAAGGTAGCGCGACGCCCGCCGGGAAAGAGGACGGCCGCGAAGACGCGGTGCTCAACGCCCGAAGGCATCATAGAAGGTAGCGCGTCCGCGTCGCTCGCGCCACCTCGGCGATCACCGGTGCTCAACGCCCGAAGGCATCATAGAAGGTAGCGCCCTATTCCACGCGCCGGCGATCGCGGGGTATTCCCCTCGTGCTCAACGCCCGAAGGCATCATAGAAGGTAGCGCCGGTGTCCGTGGCTCGGCAAGGGGTCGCTGGCGACCTAGTGCTCAACGCCCGAAGGCATCATAGAAGGTAGCGCGCGACACGCCTTCACCATCCAACGAGCCACGAGCGAAGTGCTCAACGCCCGAAGGCATCATAGAAGGTAGCGCTCGACTCGAGCTTGGCCTTGGCCGCGGCGAGCGTGTGCTCAACGCCCGAAGGCATCATAGAAGGTAGCGCCGGGTCGACCCCGACCACGCGGTCAAGCGCGCGGGTGCTCAACGCCCGAAGGCATCATAGAAGGTAGCGCCCGCAGGGCCGCCATGATCTTCTCCAGCGATTCCGAGTGCTCAACGCCCGAAGGCATCATAGAAGGTAGCGCCTGGCGGACGCCAACGGTGAGACGGCGCCGGACCTGTGCTCAACGCCCGAAGGCATCATAGAAGGTAGCGCGTGATGTACGAGCAGCACAAGCGGGCCTGGCAGGTGTGCTCAACGCCCGAAGGCATCATAGAAGGTAGCGCGCCGACGAGCGACGTCGGCGCCGGTCGATCTGCCTTGGTGCTCAACGCCCGAAGGCATCATAGAAGGTAGCGCTTGTTCCGCGCGTCAGTCGGCTTGCCCTCGCCGTCCGTGCTCAACGCCCGAAGGCATCATAGAAGGTAGCGCGGATAAGGCGAGGTTGCTTGCGGCGGCTCGCAAGGGTGCTCAACGCCCGAAGGCATCATAGAAGGTAGCGCCCAACCGCGAACCATGTCGGCCTGGCGCGGGAGGCCGTGGTGCTCAACGCCCGAAGGCATCATAGAAGGTAGCGCGCTTGCGGCTTCGGGCGCCGTGAGACTGGGAAACGATGTGCTCAACGCCCGAAGGCATCATAGAAGGTAGCGCGCGTCTGACCCGGCCGCTTCTTCGCGGCGCTAAGGTGCTCAACGCCCGAAGGCATCATAGAAGGTAGCGCGCCGGACGTCCTGTTCGTCGACGAGGCCCAGGACCTGTGCTCAACGCCCGAAGGCATCATAGAAGGTAGCGCAGGAATACCGCGTGGTTCGCGTATTCGATCCGGTGTGCTCAACGCCCGAAGGCATCATAGAAGGTAGCGCACGCTTACGTCCGGATCGCCGGGACGGTCAAGACCGGGTGCTCAACGCCCGAAGGCATCATAGAAGGTAGCGCTCGAGACCGACCCGTTCCTGTTCGCGCAATCGGTATCGTGCTCAACGCCCGAAGGCATCATAGAAGGTAGCGCCACCCCCTCGCCCGGAAGGGCGCCTTGTAATCGACGTGCTCAACGCCCGAAGGCATCATAGAAGGTAGCGCTCGGGCCAAGAGTCGCCCGAGCCGCCGCAGCGAGGAGTGCTCAACGCCCGAAGGCATCATAGAAGGTAGCGCCTCTTGGAGGAGGAGGCCTGGTACACCCGGAAGATGTGCTCAACGCCCGAAGGCATCATAGAAGGTAGCGCGGGACGCGACGACCCCGATCGCGGCGTCGAAATAGGAGGTGCTCAACGCCCGAAGGCATCATAGAAGGTAGCGCAGCAGCAGAGCCGCCGGTCAAGATGGATCAGACTCACGTGCTCAACGCCCGAAGGCATCATAGAAGGTAGCGCGCGGTGAAACCGAGCGGCTGTACCGCGAAGCCTTCGAGTGCTCAACGCCCGAAGGCATCATAGAAGGTAGCGCTCGCGGGGGCCGGGCGTCTTTTTTTTGGCCCCCTGCCGTGTGCTCAACGCCCGAAGGCATCATAGAAGGTAGCGCGCGAGCATGAGGCGCTGGAATCCGCCGGGTGGTCCGTGTGCTCAACGCCCGAAGGCATCATAGAAGGTAGCGCGTCGCGCCGCCGCTGGGGGATGGACGGCCCTCAGCTGTGCTCAACGCCCGAAGGCATCATAGAAGGTAGCGCGGGCGACCTGGTCGGTGACTTGGAGGTCGAGTCCGGTGTGCTCAACGCCCGAAGGCATCATAGAAGGTAGCGCAGCGTTTGGATCGCCCGATGCGGGCCGGTGTAGAGATGTGCTCAACGCCCGAAGGCATCATAGAAGGTAGCGCGCCGCAACGACCGCCTCGACCGCGAGGCGTCCAATCGTGCTCAACGCCCGAAGGCATCATAGAAGGTAGCGCGTCATCGGGATGGCCGCGGCGTCCTGATAGGCGCGGTGCTCAACGCCCGAAGGCATCATAGAAGGTAGCGCAGCCGTGGTGGAACTCGTTATCGGCCTCGATGGCGTGCTCAACGCCCGAAGGCATCATAGAAGGTAGCGCCGCACGGATTCGACCTTGCAAGCATAAGGGAGAGGGTATGGTGCTCAACGCCCGAAGGCATCATAGAAGGTAGCGCAGGCGATCTCCTCCGGTCTGTCCTCGAAGACCCAGTAGTGCTCAACGCCCGAAGGCATCATAGAAGGTAGCGCCGTGACGACGCGCGACGGGTCGGGGTCGTCGGCGAAGTGCTCAACGCCCGAAGGCATCATAGAAGGTAGCGCCCGAGACCAGGGGGGCGTTGGTGCGGCAAAGGACGTGCTCAACGCCCGAAGGCATCATAGAAGGTAGCGCCCAAGGAAGAGGTCGCGATCGTGACCGACGAGATGTGCTCAACGCCCGAAGGCATCATAGAAGGTAGCGCCAAATCGTCATCGCGAACGGATCTGGTTCAGTCCTGTGCTCAACGCCCGAAGGCATCATAGAAGGTAGCGCCGTCTCGTCCCGTCATCGTCTGCACGACCCACCGCGGGTGCTCAACGCCCGAAGGCATCATAGAAGGTAGCGCTCGAGTTAAAGCGGCGGCCGCGCGTTTCGCCGAGGGTGCTCAACGCCCGAAGGCATCATAGAAGGTAGCGCCGTACTTTCCGGCTCGAAGCTCCATGACGTCGGCGGCCAGGTGCTCAACGCCCGAAGGCATCATAGAAGGTAGCGCGCGTTGACCGCCGCGACGACCCACGCGAGATGCGCGAAGTGCTCAACGCCCGAAGGCATCATAGAAGGTAGCGCGGCGTGGTTCGACGCGACGCCCAGCGCGACGTGGGCGTGCTCAACGCCCGAAGGCATCATAGAAGGTAGCGCCGGTCGGAACGCCTTACCTGGATTGGGCCGAGAAGGGCTTGTGCTCAACGCCCGAAGGCATCATAGAAGGTAGCGCCCCCCTTGGTCAGCGACCCGAAGTAGCGGCCGAAGTGCTCAACGCCCGAAGGCATCATAGAAGGTAGCGCGAAGCATCCATTCCTTCGTCGCGCCGCGTCCGCAGGCGTGCTCAACGCCCGAAGGCATCATAGAAGGTAGCGCACATTCTTCCCCCCCCTACCCACTCCATTTTACTGGTGCTCAACGCCCGAAGGCATCATAGAAGGTAGCGCGGCCGCCCCCGCCGGAAGGCGGTGGCGCGGTGAAGGTGCTCAACGCCCGAAGGCATCATAGAAGGTAGCGCGGCTCTACCCCGACGACTTCGCCCGCGTGGAGGCGTGCTCAACGCCCGAAGGCATCATAGAAGGTAGCGCTTGCTCGGGACGGCGACGGTCGAAAGGTCGGTGCTGTGCTCAACGCCCGAAGGCATCATAGAAGGTAGCGCATCACGCCCCCCGATCCCGAGTACCCGCCGCCGACCGTGTGCTCAACGCCCGAAGGCATCATAGAAGGTAGCGCGTGGGGGCGGTGGCCGACCATGTTGCCGAAGGCGGCCAGGTGCTCAACGCCCGAAGGCATCATAGAAGGTAGCGCGCGCGCGGGTCGACGACGTGGGCCTCGCCGACGATCGCGTGCTCAACGCCGGAAGGCATCATAGAAGGTAGCGCGTCTGCGGGATGACCCACTCGAAAGCGTATGGCCCAGGTGCTCAACGCCCGAAGGCATCATAGAAGGTAGCGCCTGGTGGACGTGCGGTGGGATCTGGACTACCAGCACAAGTGCTCAACGCCCGAAGGCATCATAGAAGGTAGCGCGTGCATGCACCTGGTCTACATGCATGCACAATACATGGTGCTCAACGCCCGAAGGCATCATAGAAGGTAGCGCACAGACATCCAGGTAGGGCGAGACGCCGCCGCGTCCGTGCTCAACGCCCGAAGGCATCATAGAAGGTAGCGCGCTCCGGCAGCTTCGCCAGCTCGGCCAGGAAGTCGTCGGCGTGCTCAACGCCCGAAGGCATCATAGAAGGTAGCGCCACGATGAACTCCGGCGACATGTACGGCGACGAGTAGTGCTCAACGCCCGAAGGCATCATAGAAGGTAGCGCGGGATTGCGTAGGTTCCACGCCTTCCGGGCCTGCCCGTGCTCAACGCCCGAAGGCATCATAGAAGGTAGCGCACCTGGCGCCGCTCCCAAGGCTGGCCGTCCGAGATCGAGGTGCTCAACGCCCGAAGGCATCATAGAAGGTAGCGCTCAACGATCTGGGTTTCGACCTGGCCGACTCGATCGTGCTCAACGCCCGAAGGCATCATAGAAGGTAGCGCTCGCGGATGCTCGCTCTATTCACCGCTGCCGTTATGTGCTCAACGCCCGAAGGCATCATAGAAGGTAGCGCTCGGAGAATCCGAGTCGGTACGCCGACGAACGTCCGTGCTCAACGCCCGAAGGCATCATAGAAGGTAGCGCGTCCCGACCGCGATCTCGCCGAGCCCGCGAACCTCGGATTGTGCTCAACGCCCGAAGGCATCATAGAAGGTAGCGCATGAGTCGGATGATCGTCCTCGCGCTCCGCGAGTGTGCTCAACGCCCGAAGGCATCATAGAAGGTAGCGCACGCATGTCCGTGCAACGTGGTTTCCGCTTCAAGTGGTGCTCAACGCCCGAAGGCATCATAGAAGGTAGCGCTAGGTCGCGTCGTCGTCGGTCATCTGGGTCTTGGTGTGCTCAACGCCCGAAGGCATCATAGAAGGTAGCGCCGCGTCGTTCACCTCGCGCGAAAGCTCGTCCCGGAGTGCTCAACGCCCGAAGGCATCATAGAAGGTAGCGCCGGAGCGTTGACCAGCATCACGCGGCGGCTCAACCTGAGTGCTCAACGCCCGAAGGCATCATAGAAGGTAGCGCCAGGATTTCCGCGATCAAGTGGTGCGAATTCCAGTTGTGCTCAACGCCCGAAGGCATCATAGAAGGTAGCGCGGGAGGCCCGGTTGTCCGGCCGATCCGACAACCAGGCGTGCTCAACGCCCGAAGGCATCATAGAAGGTAGCGCACACGCGCGTTCAAGAGAGGCTGTTCAGGGAACACTTGTGCTCAACGCCCGAAGGCATCATAGAAGGTAGCGCCCCATTGCGATGCCGCGAGAGCCGGCGACGGCCTTCGCGTGCTCAACGCCCGAAGGCATCATAGAAGGTAGCGCACAGCGGCGGCGTCGGCTTGCTTCCGCCCGATGTCGAGTGCTCAACGCCCGAAGGCATCATAGAAGGTAGCGCGCATTCGGTCCGGGTTATGATCTTCCTCCGCTTCCCGTGCTCAACGCCCGAAGGCATCATAGAAGGTAGCGCGCGATCCCGGAGGCGCGGGCGGCGGCGGTGGCGGAGTGCTCAACGCCCGAAGGCATCATAGAAGGTAGCGCATACGTCACGGCGTCCCTCTACGCCCGCTCGTTCGAGTGCTCAACGCCCGAAGGCATCATAGAAGGTAGCGCGACCTTCACGAGTCGCGAGTAGGCCGAGCAAAGGGCGGTGTGCTCAACGCCCGAAGGCATCATAGAAGGTAGCGCGGGTGCCATGCACTGCCGTGCAACGGGAGTAGGACGTGCTCAACGCCCGAAGGCATCATAGAAGGTAGCGCGCAAGGACGCCGGCCGCGTCGGCGAGATGATCGGAGTGCTCAACGCCCGAAGGCATCATAGAAGGTAGCGCGCGATCCGAGCGAGGACCTCGGCGACGGCGGTCGGTGCTCAACGCCCGAAGGCATCATAGAAGGTAGCGCTTGGATCGCGGCGCCAAGGAACGGGCGTCGCGGACGTGCTCAACGCCCGAAGGCATCATAGAAGGTAGCGCGAAGGCGACGCCGACCCGATCGAACTCGCGGACGAGGTGCTCAACGCCCGAAGGCATCATAGAAGGTAGCGCGCCCTCCGCACGAGAACGAACCGTCGTTGCAGCACCCGGTGCTCAACGCCCGAAGGCATCATAGAAGGTAGCGCTCTCGCCGACGCGCCGGACCTCGCCTACCGGCTCGAGTGCTCAACGCCCGAAGGCATCATAGAAGGTAGCGCGTAATGAGATCATTCGCTGATCGTCGGCGTAAAAGTTGTGCTCAACGCCCGAAGGCATCATAGAAGGTAGCGCGCGACCTGGCCGATGCATACCCATTGCCTTATGCTTGCACGTGCTCAACGCCCGAAGGCATCATAGAAGGTAGCGCGCGTGGCGCTGGAGGCGGGCGATTGGGGCCGCGTCAAGTGCTCAACGCCCGAAGGCATCATAGAAGGTAGCGCGGTAGGCGCGGAATTGCTGGTCATCAAGCCGGGAAAGTGCTCAACGCCCGAAGGCATCATAGAAGGTAGCGCGCTAGAGACCGGCTTCCTGTTCCTCACGTTGAACGTGTGCTCAACGCCCGAAGGCATCATAGAAGGTAGCGCTTGCGCTGGACGTGGCCCCGCTTGGGGCTCGACCCGTGCTCAACGCCCGAAGGCATCATAGAAGGTAGCGCCCGTCGCCGTGGCCGTCAGCATTGGCCGCTTTGCGGACCCAGTGCTCAACGCCCGAAGGCATCATAGAAGGTAGCGCGCATGCACTATGCACCTAGGTGTACACCCACAGTGGTGCTCAACGCCCGAAGGCATCATAGAAGGTAGCGCGATCGGCGTGCCGTTGAGACCGCGACCCACGACGACCGGGTGTGCTCAACGCCCGAAGGCATCATAGAAGGTAGCGCGGCCAGAGTCTTGCCCTTGGTGTCGAACTTGTCGCTGTGCTCAACGCCCGAAGGCATCATAGAAGGTAGCGCAGGACGTCGACGCCCTGACGGGCGGCCGAATCCTGGCGTGCTCAACGCCCGAAGGCATCATAGAAGGTAGCGCTTGCTCGGGACGGCGACGGTCGAAAGGTCGGTGCTGTGCTCAACGCCCGAAGGCATCATAGAAGGTAGCGCGGCCCAATCTCACTGTCATACATTGTAACGGTTTGCGTCGGTGTTTTCACGCGCCTGGGGGGGAAGGCCGGAATTTCGAGGGTCTGGCGCTCGGAATTCGCGAGGGCCT
The DNA here is from genome assembly GCA_937907525.1 of uncultured Planctomycetales bacterium. Classification (GTDB taxonomy): domain Bacteria; phylum Planctomycetota; class Planctomycetia; order Isosphaerales; family Isosphaeraceae; genus Paludisphaera. Next base: position 11,664 of record CALCIB010000399.1, read on the forward strand.
GTCCGAAATACGTTTGTGAGGAAGGAGTTACTTCGAATCATGCACCTCCTGCGTTGTCAAGTGGTCGTAACTCGTGGAGGCGAGGTGACGTAAGGCGGATTTGACTGATCGTCGGGCGCGACGCGGCGAGGTACTTGAATCGGCTCGCCGCGTCGGCGCGTCAGAGGATTTCGAAAGACTCTGGGGAGTCGGGCCAGTCGGGGACGTTGCGGGCGGAGTGGGTCGTTTCCATGCCCTTCACGCAGTTCGCGCACAAGGGGATCATCAAGACGTCGTCCTCCGGGTCCAGGACCTGGGTCAGTTCCCATCGCAGGCGCTGCATCTGGGTCGGGTTGAGCCAGCATCGGAAGACCGAATATTGCATGCGCACCCCCGTCCCCTCCAGGATCTTGGCCGCGCGTCGCAGCCGGGCCGGATCGTGGACGTCGTAGCTGATCAGCCACCATTTGGCGCCGAGCATGAGAAGGGCCTCCAAGAGTCGGGTTCACCGCAGCCGCTGCCTCGCGAAGAGGCCGGGCTCGCCGCTCCATTCCTTCTCCAACAGGCGAGCCTCCAGTTCGATCGTCCTGGAGTACGACAGCGAGTAACCCACGACCGGATGCTTCCAGGGCTCGTCGAGCCGGTTCTCGAACAGGCCGATCGCCTTGCGGCGGCCGGAGTCGGAGAGCCAGGTCTTGGCCTTGGTGGCCACGAAGTCCGCCTCCGGATCCCACTGGCCGCGATTGAGCGAGGCCACCAGGACCATGTCCCAAAGCGGAACGCGGAAAAGCTCCATCAGGTCCAGGACCAAGGGATGCGCGGCGCTTCGAGGGGTGTGGAAGAAGCCCAGGGCCGGCTCCAACCCCGAGGCCAACACCGCCTTCATGACCGCCGTGTGCAACAGCGCGTAGCCGAAGCCGAGCAAGGCGTTGAAGCGGTCGACGGGCGGGCGGCGGCTTCGCTTCGAGTAACGGAGCGAGTCGGGGACCTTGGGCCCGACCAGACGCGCCAGCCCCTGGAAATAGCCGACGGCCGCGGAGCCCTCCAGGCCGCGAAGCGAATCGCGGTCGGCGGCCGAGTCCAGGAAGGCCAGGGCCGAGCGCAGCGGTTTGAGGTCGTCGAGCATCGCGGCGCGCGCGTCGTCGTCGCCGCGGGAGCCGCGGAGGAGGTAGCGGTGCTGGCTTTCGACCTTGCCGCGGACGAGCGCCCTGGCGAGCCTGAGGCAGACGGCCTCGTCGGCCAGGGCGCGGTACTGACGGATTCGGCGTTGGACCTGGCCGACGGTGGCGGTAAGACTGGCCTCGTGCCGCCCGGAAGCGGTGAACCAATGCACGGCGACGCCGCGCCGGGCGCACAGCTCAAGCGCCTGGCTCGACGCCTGGACGCCGCCGTGCAGGAGCACGGATTCCAGTTCGCGGATGGGCCGCTTGACCTCGCCGCCGTCGTCGGGCTGACGGACGACCAGCGCCTCCCCCGCGCGGCCGACCCGCGTCCCCGGCTTGACGACGTGGAGGCAGACGCCGTCGCGGTCGGGGGGGAAGAGCCGCCGCGCGTCGCGCTCGGGCCGCTCCGCCTGGCGGACCTCCTCCGGCAGACAGACCGGCGCCAGCGAACAATGAACGCACAAGCGTTCGTTGTCGGTCACGGGGGGCCGCTCGTCGGATTCGCGAAGCCGCCGGGCGGTGGCGACGGCCTCTTGAAGCTCGGCCCGCGCCGGTTCGTCGATCGGCACGCGGACGGTGACGCCGTCGGCGTGGTAGCGGACGCGGCCCTCGGGGACGGTCGCGCCGGTGGCGGATTCGATCAGGACCGCGTAGGCGATCACCTGAAGGCGGTCGGACGGCCATGCGGAGGCGGCCGCGCCGTCGCGCCGCGACTTCCCGCGCTTGTGTTCGTAGGGGAGCAGCGAGCCATCGCGGCGGCGGAGGGCGTCGACCCTGCCGACGAGACCGAGGCCGGGATCGGCGAGTTCCAGTTGCGTCGGCTCGCCCTCCTCATCGGCCTCCAGCGAGGCGTGCAGCTCGCGGCCGGCGTAGACGGCGGCGTCGGCGACCCGAATTCCCTCGACCTCCTCCAGGTAGAAAAATCGTTGGCAGTAGGCCAGCGCGTGCAGGGACATGACGCGGAGCGGAAGCGCGCGGTCGCCTTCGGGGGCGGTCGCCATCGACGTCCTCCTTCCTCGACGAGTGATGGGATGAAAGGGGCCCGACCGGATCAGGTCGGGGCGATGACGGGCATGCGGTCCAACGGCGGCGGCGCGGCGACGTCAAGGCGCCTCACCAACTCCCCGCTGGCATAACGAGTCCCCGCCGAGCCGACGTGGTCGACCCAGACGGGGAGGGACAACCGGCCCCTGTCGGCGGTCAGGTACGACCAGACGACCCCCCCGTCGCCGGGACGGAGCCGCCGGACCTCGTCGACCAGGTGCGTGCTCTCCCCCAGCGAGAGCCCGCCGAAGCGGTCGACGCCCCGAGGGGCGTCTAGGGCCGTGGCGACGCGCGTTTCCAACGTCTGGCCTGATCCGGCCTCGCCGGAGGAGTCGAGCCAGATCGCGAGCCGGACGTCGGTGAGCAACTCCTGAAAGTCGGGTCGGGAGTTGGTCGAATGCCCGAGTTCCTTGTTCTTCACCCGCCAGAGGGTCCGTAGCACCGTGGAGCGATCCGGCCGTCGAGGCATTTCGACCGCCGCGTCGCTCCCGAGTAGGCCGGGGGAGACGCGCGCGGCGAGGTGACGGCGGCGGTCGGTCTCGCCGACCAGGGAGAGGAGGAACCCGTAGCAGGTGGCGGGGGGCGGCAGGTCCTCGGTCTCCCAGTACTCGCGGGCGAACCCCTTGCGAAAGCAGGCGACCGGGGCCGTGACGAAGAGCCCGATCATGGTTAGGCCCCCATCATTTCGCAGACGAGTTCCGCCGCCTTGCGGACGCCGGGCTCCAGCGTCGCCCCGTGTTCTCGGAGCGTCTTGGCCGCATCCGTGTGGGCGAACCCGCCGGCGACGATGAGTTCCTCGCCGGGGACGTCGCCGGCCGCGACCCTGCGGATGAAGTCCTCGGCGGACAGTTCGCGCGACCTTTCGTCCTCGCGGAAGGCGTAAAGGAGTCGCGGGGCGGGGTCGTGGGTGACGCGGAAGATGGCGCTTTCGGGGCTGAAGTCGTAGAGGAAGCGACCGTGGTTGCCGGCGACCTCCCCCAACGCGCAGAGCTCCCGCACGGCCGTTTCCGCCCTGGCCGGAACGCGCAGCCTCCCCGGCGTCATGGCGAAGCCGTATTGATAGCGGGTGGCGTGGACCTCGGTGCCGTAGGGGACGGGGTTGACCCCCTTCTTGGAGGCCGAGGGCGTCGCGCCGGGGCTGGCGGCGTTGAAGGTGACGTCGCCGCCGAAGGGGGTCAGCGAGATCGCCCGGGTGATCTCCAGGACCGCGCGCCGGACCTTGGCCGTGCCTTTCGGCTTCTTCGGGCCCTTCTTCTTGCCGCCGTCGTCGCCGTCATCCTTGTCGCCGCCTGATCCGTCGCCCGCCTCGTCCTTGGCGGCCTCGGCGCTCATGAAGCCGAGCAGGTCGTCGTCGATGTAGGTCGCGCCCCCCCCGCCCCCCCAGCCCGCGAAGGTCGGATCGGCCCAGACGTTGGCCCCCACGCTCTCGTCCCACTTTCGGTTCGTGCCCGCCTCTTCAGCCTCGGCCAGCCGGCGCCGCAGCGCGAACCGGACGGCCTCGGCGCTGACGGACGAGTGGACGCGGCCGAACCAGAGGAGCTTCTGAAGCGTGGTGATGTTGCCATCGGTCTCGGCCCGGTTGTTAGCGGCCGTGCCGTGGTGGGTGACGACGGCCCCGAAAACGTGGATGCTCATGCGTTGCCTCCCCGAATTAAATGCGTTGACGATGCGTGGGTCTCGGTTCACTTTCCGTCTTCACCGTCGCCCGACTCGGCACCGGATTGCTCGTCTTCCTCACGCCCGGCGTAGCTGGCCAGGGCCAGAAGCGCCAGGTCGCGGTTGAGCTTCCAGCGGCGGTCATCGCAAAGCAGAGGCAGGATCGACGTCCAATCCGCCTTGAGGACGGCGTTGGGGGTGGAACGGCTCCACATGTCCGCCAGGGCGTTCCGGACGTCGTCGGGGGTCTTCGCTCCGGCCAAGGCCAATCTCCAGAGTTGCCTCTGGCGGTTCGAGCGGTTCTTCTTGGCGTCTTTGCCGACGCCCTTCTCGCCCCAGATTTCGCCGAACCTCATGCGCATGGCCTCGTGGACCGCTTGGACGAGCCGCTCCTCGCCCTGGTCTTTCCACGGTTCGTCGATCATCGTCTTCAACCCCTCCCTTTCGTACCCAAGGTTGCGCGCCCTGGTCTCGTCGGCCTTCCCGTCGGCCCCGACCACCAGGTCGCGGAAGTTCTCGAACCACGGCCGCCCCCGCGCCAGGTTCTCGGCGACGAGGGGGAGCACGACGCTCTTGGCCCAGAACGCGACGGGTTGGCCCCCTTTCTTGTCGGGCTTGGCCGACGCGAGCCGGGGTTGGAAGCACCCCATCGCGAACCTGAAGCGAGCGAGGTCTCGATCGCCGATTTCCACGTCGAGCACGGCGGCCCGCGTCTTCTGCTGGCTGCTCCAGGCCGGGGACTTGAACAGGACCGCCTGGCAGCGCTCGACGCCCATGGATCGCCGTTTGCCGTGGGCGTGAAGATGGACCATCGCCCGCAGCGCGGCGTCGGCCAGGCCGCCCGCCTGGCAATCCACGGGCTTCTTCGGAGTGGCGACGGATCGTCGATCCGCGAAGTCGACCAAGTTCTCGACGTCCGGAACGATCAGCGCGGCGCCCTTGGGCCCCAGCGGCAGGGAGAGCGTCCCGATCAGGGCGAAGTGCAGGGCGATCGCGTGCCCGGGCGGGACTTGCAGAATGCTGAAGCGGTTGAACGCCTCGTGCCTGACCATGGACCCCGGCGCGATCATCCCCTTGACGGCCACGACGTCCCTGATCCTCCCGGACTTCTCGTCGACCAGGTCTTGATACGCCGACTGGTGTGCGTATCCGCCGATTTTTTGATACTGGAACGGGACCCGCTTGTCGCCGTCGTCGTACTCGCTCGGCACCATTCCTTCCGCCTTGCGGCTCTTGCCGTGCTGGAGGAAGGTCTGCAACAAGCCCGCCTGAAGGGACGCCCGAACCGGCGAGGGCGGATCGGCCCCGCCACGGCTCCCGGGCAGGTCGATCATGCCGTCGCGAAGGCCGAAGCTCGCTTCGTAGAGCTTGCGCAGGAACGCGGCGGCGCCCTCGGGCTTCCCCCAAGAGAGGGTCACGGTTCGAGCGTCGAACGAGGCCTCTCCGATGGAGGCGAGCGGGCCTTCGCCTTCATGGTCCTTCAACCACGAGACGGTCGCCGCCAGGCCGCCGAGGCCGGCGCGGTGCAGCGGGCCCATGCCGGGTTCGAACAGGTCGATCTTCAGTTCTTCCATCGCACCCCCCTCTTCGCGTGGTACTTCGGGCCGTACTCGACGGCCTCCGCCGGAGCGACCGGGCAAAACCCGACGACCGGCCATCGACGCCACTCACTCCCCCATTTTCCGCGCGGTTGATTCATGGGGACGCGGACCTCCTCGGCGCGTAGCCGCCCGGATTTCACGTCATCCGCGTCGTATTCCAGGATCACGTCGAGCCCCGGCGACGACTCGCGGAGTTGGCCGGGCCTGGTCTCGAAACAGCCGTCGAGCCAAAGGTGGGCGTCCTTGGGAGGCGGGGGAGTTTCCGCGACCCTCCCGGCCTCAGGCTTGCTCCACCGCGCGACCAAGTCGCGCTGGCTGATGGGGCCGCCCCCCAATTTGACCAGCCACTCCCTGGCGAACTCCAGGTCCTCGTCCTTGTACGGGGCGGACGTCTCCGGTTCGTACACGACGAACGGTCGCGTGCCGGAGGAGCCGCCGGGGACCGCCCGACGATTCAACCGCCCCAGGCGCTGGATGAGCGACGGGATCGGCGCGAGTTGCGTGACCAGCAGGTCGGCCGAAAGGTCCAGCGACATCTCCGCAACCTGGGTCGTGATCGCCAGGGAGAACACGCCGCTTTTCTTCGGCTTGAAGGCGTCGATGACGTTCCGATGCCGCTTGACGCGATCGATGTAGCGGAAGCGGCTGTGATAGACGAGCGGGTCCATGCCGAGTCGCTCGGCCTCCGTGGCGAGCGCGAGGGCCGCGTCGACGGTGTTGACGACCCAAAGGACTTTTTCGTTCCGCGCTCGCGACTCCTCGACCATGCGCCAGGCGTCCGCGACCGTGGCGGCCGGCGACCGGACGTAACGCTTGACCTCCTCAAGGTCCTTGGGGCCGCGGATCGGTTCCGTGGGTTCGCCGCGGTCCTTCAGGATCTGTTGGAGGCGCCGCAAGCGTTCGTCGGGAAGGCTGGCGGTCATGAGGAGACAAGGGACGCCGGGGACGTCGCGAAGGAACCGCAGCAGCGCGCCGAAGAGGCGCTCGTCGTAGGCGTGGATCTCGTCGAAGACGCAGAACGAACCGGCGATCGACGGCCAGGCGTAAATCCCCCGGCGGTTGTTCTGCACCAGCCCCAGGACCGTGTCCACGGTGCAGCCGATCAGCGGCGTCGACCACTGCTCCATCGCGCCGGCCGACGCCTCGGCCGCCTGGTCCTTACCTCTCTGATCCGCGACTTGACCGGGTTGCTCGTCCTCGTCCGACTCGTCTCCGTCGTACACGTCGGACGGTTCTACGTCTTCGGGGACGTCGCTCGACAGCAGCGCCTCGAGCGCCTTGTCGACTTCGGAACGCCCGTGGATCAAGTCGGCGGCCAGGGAGGGATCGGCGAGGTAGTCGCGATACCCTTCCGTGGCGGTCCCGGTCGTCGGGTAGCAGAAGAAGACGCGACGGCCGGGATGGCGATTCGCCGCCCTGGCGTAAGCGGCCACGGTCTTCCCGGTCCCGCAACCGGCCAGTACCAACGCGACGTCGCCCCCAGCCCGCTCGACCTCCTTCTGAAAGTCGCGCAGGCCCTTGTTATTCGTTCGCTTCTCGACGATCCCCCGGAGTTGCTCCGCCGTCGGCGCGCGAGCGAAGGCGCGGGGAATCCAATCGGCCATCGACTCCTCGCCTCGACGGCCGATCGATCCGGCGACGTCGGCGCAGATCAGACACGCCTTGACCGCCGCCAGGAATCGGCGGTCCTCCTCGGTCATCCCCCTCTTTTGCTTCTTTGCCTCGACCTCGGCTTCCTCCAAGGGGTCGCGTTCGCCGCTCTCGACGGACGAGTCGCCCAATTCAAGCCTCGACGTGATTTGCGGCGGAGCCCCCAAGTCCAGGCCGAACCCGCCGCGGCCGAGGTCCAGGGCGCTTCGGAAGTCCGGATGATCCAGGTAGACCGTCATCCGATCCGAGGAGACGGGCGTCGACTCTGGAAACTTCCGGTGATGCCCGGCCGTGGCCCAAAGCACGACGTCCAGCGGGCACGTCCCCTCAAGCGCCGGGGCGATCCACTCCCGGATCTCGGGAAGGCGGGTGATCAGGAACGATACGGCCTCGTGACGTAACCATTGGGTCCTATAGCGGCCTTGGACCATTTCCTGGAAATGGTCGTTCGCCTTGCCAAGGTCGTGCAACAGCGCCGCGACGAGGACGGCCCGGCGGAACCGGTCGAGCCATTCGCGCGGATCAAGCCCTAACGCCCGCAACTGCGCCTCGCCGGTCGCCTCGACGAGCGCCGAGGCCGCGCGCATCACCTCGGCGGTGTGCTCTCGGATGGTCTGGGCGGGCCTGCCGCCACGCTCGCTCTTGGCCAGCAGGCGTTCGGGCGCCTTAGCTCTCATCGCCCGTCCCCCCGTCGTTTCGAACCGGGACGAAGATCCCGCACCCCATGCGGCGACGGCCGCCCAGGCCCCGCTCCTGGAGCGTCAACGAGTCGGCGTCGCTCAGCCCCTCGACGACGATCGCGAAGCCGACCACCGACATCTGTCGGACTCGAACCACTCGGCGCCTGGGAAGGCCCGCGCGGGGACCTTCGGGAACGGTCGGGACCTCCAGCCTCCCCGAGACGCCCATGGCGTCCATCTGCCGCCTCGCCGCCTCCAGGAACGGGCCCGGCTCGGTGAACCCCTTGATCGTCACCAGCCGCGAGTACAGCGTCGTCGCCGGCGCCAGCGCCCACAACTCGGGAACGCCCAGGCCGATCTCATGACCGCCCACGTCCAAGAACCGACCGGCCAGCGCGAGCAACTCGCCGACCCGATCCACCGGGGCGCGGATCCGAAGGCGGGAATCCCCGTCGAGCGTCAGAACGTTCGCTCCCGTCCGTCGCCCTCGGATTGGATGAACGCCTATCTGAATGTCGCCGTGCAAGCTGGGCATGATCCTCGAGAGCGCCGAGAGGAGGGAATACCCGTGCTCGAGCGGGACCGCCCCTGGGAGAAGCCTGAAGGAACAATCAATCATCATGTCGCGCGGCCTCCTCGTCACGTTCACTCGTGGTCGTCCCTTGGTTCAGGCTCGATGCCTAGCTCTTCGGCCCGCCGCCGCAGCGTGCCGAGGATGCGGTCCTTTCGTTTGTAGATTGATTGAACCGAACGGCCGAAGCGCTCGGCCAAGACCCTGACCGGCACGGGCTCGCCGTTCAGTCCGAAAAGGAGCGAGATCAACTCTCGGTCGGACTCGCGGAGGTAGGACAGAAGCCGCTCGACGACGGCCGCCCGTTCCGCGCCGGCCTCGCGCCGCGAGGCGTCGTCGAGGATGGAACCGAGATCGTCCCTCGTGTTCGGGGACGCCCGTCGCTCCCTCGCGAAGTGTTTCCGGGCTTCGAAACGAATCGTCTTGCCCAGATAGGCGTCCGGGTGATCGCCCGGCACGTCGCCGGTCGGGAACCGCGAGGTCAGCACGAGCCAGACGTGGGCCATGGCGTCCAGCGGCTCCATACCCCAGGCCGCCCGCCGCGCCTCCGACGCCAGGATCCCCTTGATCGAGTTCCGTTCCCAAATCGAACCGTCATGGAAGTTCAAACTCATGGTCGGACTCCTTCGAGCGCGTCGTCCCTACTTCGACCACGCCTCGATTCTTGGACCACTCGACGGAAATATCAATGTTGGTAGTCGTAGTTCCTAGAGATAAAGCCGTCACGACATAATAATCCTCGGCGGACTCGAAATTCAACCCGACACTCGTAAGGCGCTGAAGACTCGACTGGGTTTTGGATAACATGAAGGGGCGAAGATGCCGCGGCGCGTCCAGCAGCCATGAGGCGTTGAGCACTTGGTGGTCGTTGGTCCAAGGACCGCTTGCGATCCGCAATCACTCTCGATGATGCCGTAAGGCGTTTGATGGATCCGAGTAAAGCGTCGCCGCCGCCTTCGCCGCGGCGGCGACGCGGCGACGGAGTTCCGGGGGTTCCAGGACCTCGCAGTCCGGGCCCCAGGAGAGCGCCCAGCGCTCGATTTCGAGGAGGGAGCCCAACTCGAAGCCTAGGTCCAGTTCGCCGCGGTCGCCGTGATGGGCGGTCTGGCTGGGGTGCCAGGTCCGATCGCTCAGGTAGCGGGCGGGCTCGCCGGTGAAGCGCAGGCGGACGCGGTGGACCTCGCCGGGCGCGCCGGGGATGACGCCGAACGCCCCTTTGAGGTACTCGCCGAACCGGAAGCCGTCGGGACGGTCGAAGGTCGCGCCCGTCGCCGCGACGGCGCGGATGCGGGCGGGGACGAACGTCCTGATCGCCCCTCGCGCGTGGCAGAACGCCGCCAGATACCAGCGCCCATCGACGCTGCCCAGATGGTATGGGTCGATCTCGCGGGTCGTCTCCTCGTCGCGCGCCGGCGTCCAGTAGCGGATCGCCAGGCGTCGGCGGTCTCGAACTGCGGCGGTCAGTTCCAGGAACAACGCGGGGTCGATCGACTCGGCGGTCGTGACGCGGATCGAGAAGTCGTCGGCCCACTCGCCCAGGTCGATCGACACCGCCCCGTCCAGGCCCTCGGCGATCTTCCGGATCGCCCGCGCCAGGTCGGGGCCGTAGGGGGCGCCGCGATACTGGCGGAACGCCTGCTCCGCCAGGACCAACGCCAGCAGTTCGCCCTGGGTCATGGCGACGGGAGGGAGGCGGAACGAGTCGTCGGTGTAGAAGTAGCCGTTGCGATCGGGGTCGTAGGCGATCGGGGCGCCCCAGCGGTCGCGGAGGAATTCCAGGTCGCGCATCACCGTGCGGCGGCAGACCTCCAGTTCCTCGCCGATCGTTCGGGCGTTGGGATACGAGCCGGAGCGCACCAGCCGATCCACGGTCGCGATCCGCGCCCAGAAGGGTCGCGTGGCTTTCCACATGATCTCGGTCCCGCCCCCTCGCCGATGTCCGCATGGACGAAATCAGCCGGCGATGCTACACGGGGGGGTGTGACCGGGACAGTCACGGAGGGGGTGACGGCGCGGATTTTCCGGCGTCGGCGCGTCGATTGAGAATGAATCGACGCGCCGACGGACGGGGCGGGATTATCGGGGCGATCCGAGGGAGCGTCGGCGTCGGCTCACGAACGCTTCCAGGGGGGGGTTCTGGGGAGCAGGGCCTCGAAGCGGGCGATCTGGGCGTCCATGTAGGCGCCGGCGTATTCGCCGTTGAGGAACTTGGGGAGCGCCTCCTCGAAGAAGCGTTGCCACGACTCGTCCTCGCGGCCGGGGTCGATCGGGTAGAAGAGGACCCGGTTGTCCAGGGCCGCGTTCATGTCGCCGGGGGCGTCGCCGATCATCAGGATCTTGTCCAGGTCGTACTTGCCGACCGCGGCCAGGGCCAGGTGTTCCTTTTTGCTGCCGTGCTCCTGGCCGGCGATCATCGCGACCAGTTGCGCGATGGCGTTTTCGCGCCACTCGCGTTCGAGCGCCTCGACGGGGGTGGCGGAGACGACCATGACGTCGGCCTTGCCGGCGAGGCACTCCAGCGACTGGCGAACGTAGGGGAACGGCGGCACGTCGTGGACCATTTGGCCGACGGTGGCGTTGACGTCCTCGCTCCACTTGAGCGCGCGGGCCAGGTCGGGGTCGTTGGTTTTGGCGACCTCGACCTTGAGCGTGGGGTTGGAGAGTTTGGTTTCGCGGCGGATCCAGTCGCGGACGCCCGTCAAGGCGGGGAGTTTGAACCGGCGGGCCGAAACCTCGGGGCGGTCCAACAGCAGGTCGAAGGTCGTCGTCAGGGCGGGGAAGCGGTTGATCCCCCGCCAGTGCGAGTACAGGTTGACGAACTCCGCCGCCTCGCGGACGTACTTCGAGATCGCCGCGAGGTCGTAGGAGTTGACGATGTTGGGGATGAAGCATTCCTTGTGCTTCACCTCCATCGTGTCGAACGCGCAGCCGTCGCTGTCGACGCCCACGAAGAAGTCGTGGCGCCTGGGGAGCTGACGCAGGGCAAGATGGGGGTCGCTCGGCGCCGACATGGCCGATCATCCTTCCGTCGCTAGGAACCACGAACGAGGCGGCCGGCGGGGCCGACCGAGGCGCGCGGCCCGCCCGCGTCTCCGAGATCCTTCGGGGAATCCGACGGCGTGGGGGGCTCGGCGGGTCGGGTCGATCCGCGCCTGATTTCCAAACACGGATCGTAGCCCGTTCCGGTACGACCGTCCAGTGGCGAGCGGTCGAGAATTGAAAGCCGCGCGCCGGATCGCCCCGGCGATTGTGGCGGGGATGGACCTTTGATACCCTGAAACGGACGTTTCGAGAGATCGGCCGCGACGGCGACGGGGACGGACCTCGCGCGACGGCGACGCGAATCTGGAGGGGTGGACATTGGCGATGGCGAGCCCCGAGAAGGCCAGGCCGAACGACCGCGCCCCGGAGGACCTGCTGCCGCTCTTGCACGCCTCGGGCGTGCTCGGCGAACGGGCGCTTCTGGACGTCCGCGCCCGCGTCGCCAGCGGCGAATACCCCGCCGAGCCGGCCGCCCTGGCCGAGTGGCTGGTCCGCGACGGCTCGCTCACGGCCTACCAGGCGAAGCGGCTCCTAAGCGGCAAGCCGCACGGGCTGGTGGTCGGCCGCTACGTCATCCTCGACCGCATCGGCTCCGGCTCGATGGGAAGAGTCTACAAGGCGCACCATCAACTGATGGACCGCGTCGTCGCCTTGAAGATCATCGCGCCGGAGATCGCCTGCAACGAGCGCGTGGTCGCGCGGTTCCAGCGCGAGATGAGGCTGGTCGGCCGGCTCGACCACCCCAACGTCGTGCGGGCGTTCGACGCCGACCGGGCCAACCGCGCGCTTTACATCGTGATGGAGTACGTCCGGGGGGAGAGCCTCGGCGAGCGGTTGAAGCGCGGGCCGGTCGCCGCGCCGGAGATGATCGACTATGGCGCGCAGGCCGCGTTGGGATTGGCGCACGCCCACGAGCAGGGGATGGTCCACCGCGACGTCAAGCCGTCGAACATCCTGGTGGCCCTGGATCGGAAAGTGAAGATCCTCGATCTCGGGTTGGGCGTCTTGATGGAGGCCGACGACGGCGCGACCTTCGCCACCGCCGACGGCATCGCGGTGGGGACGGTGGACTACATGTCGCCGGAGCAGGCGCTGGGCAAGGAGGTCGACGGCCGCAGCGACCTGTTCAGCCTGGGATGCGCGATGTACCACCTGATGACCGGCAAGCTGGCGTTCCCCGGCCCCTCGCCGATCGACCGGCTGGGACGAAGGATCAACGAGCCGCCGGTGCCGATCACCGAGCACCTGCCGGACTTCCCCGCCTCCGCCCAACGGGTGCTGGGCAAGCTGATGGCCTTCAAGCCCCAGGACCGCTACGCCACGGCCGTGGAGGCGTCCGAGGCGCTTCAGGCGCTGATCCGCCCCAGGGCCCGCGCCCGGTCGTCCCCCGCCGCGGCCGTCGCCCCCCCGTCGCGCCCCGTCGAGGCGAGCCCGGCCCCGACGGCCCCCGCGCCGGAGCCGGTCCCTCCCCCTCCGGTCTACCCCCGCTGGTTCGCCCCCCTGGCCGTCGCGGCCGTCGACCGCCCCCGCCTCCTGCTGGCGGCGTTCGCCGCCGCCGCCGCGTCGGCCTTCGCCGCCGGCGCGGCCGTCGGCTATCTGGTCAAGTAGGACGGCGACCAGGAATTCCCGGCCTCCCCGTCGAATCGGCCGCGCGGCCGTGCTACGCTCGAAGCGACTCCGGGGACGACCCGCGCGGAGGGGACTGATGAAGAAGGCGGTCGCCGTCGGCGAGGTCCTCCGGGACCCGCCGCCCGACGGCGAGCCACTCGGCGGCGCGGCGGCGAACCTCGCGCGTCACCGCCGGGCGCCCAGGCTCGACGCGCGCCTGACCACCCGGATCGGCGACGACGAACTCGACCGCGAGGTCCTGGCCCGCTTCCAGGCGCCGGGGCCGCCGACCGACTTCGTCCGGGTCGATCCCGAGGCCCCCGCCGGGGCCGTCGGGGCGAAGGACGCCGACACCGATCCACGAATAAGTACGGAGGTTCGCTTGGACGCCTCGATCGATCGTTCGCCGGCCGTCGATCCGGCCGAGGCCGGGGCCCGGTCGCTGTCGGGCCCGCTGTTGTTCAGCACGTTCGTCGCCAGCCTGGGGGGGTTGCTCTTCGGCTTCGACGTCGCCATCCTCTCCGGCACCGTCGACGCCCTCAAACACGTCTTCGCCCTGAACGAGACGACCCTGGGCTTCACCGTCGCCAGCGCGCCCTTGGGAACGGTGGCGGGCGCGCTGGCCGCGGGCAAGCCGGCCGACGCCTGGGGCCGAAAACCGCTCCTGGCCGTGCTGGCGATCGGCTATCTGGCCTCGGCCCTGGGTTGCGCGTTGGCCTGGAGTTGGGGATCGTTTTTGGTCTTTCGGATTTTGGGGGGCGTGGGGGTCGGCGCGGCGTCGGTGATCGCGCCTTTGTACATCGCGGAGATCGCCCCGGCGCGGTATCGCGGGTTTTTGGTGGCCACGGTGCAGTTCAACATCGTGCTGGGGGTTCAGCTCGCGTTCATGTCCAACTACGTCATCGCCGGGCTCGGCCTGGGCGCGAACGACTGGCGATGGATGCTGGGGGTGCAGGCGGCGCCGTCGGCCGTCTTCTTCCTGCTGGCCTTCATGATCCCCGAAAGCCCGCGCTGGCTGGTGGCCGCCGGCCGCCCGGAAGAGGCCCGCGCGGTGCTCGTCAAGATCGGCGCCGACGAGGCGGTCGACGCCGAGATCGCCGACATCCAGGAGTCGCTGCGGGCCGTCGACGCCTCCGGCGAGGGGGAGGCCCTCTTCCAAAGAGCCTACCTCCGGCCGATCATGCTGGCGGTGGCGATCGCCGCGTTCAACCAACTCTCCGGCATCAACGCGGTGATGTATTACGCCCCCGAGGTCTTCAAGATGGCCGGCTCCGACCAGAGCGCGGCGCTTTTGAGCGCGGTGGCGATCGGCGCCGTGAACCTGGTCTTCACGATGCTGGCGATGACGGTCATCGACCGCTTCGGCAGGCGGTTCCTGATGCTGGTCGGGTCGATCGGCTACATCGCCAGCCTGGCGACGATCGCCTGGGCGTTCTACACTTACGGGACCAACTTCACGGGGGTCGGCGGCTGGATCGTGATGGGGGGACTGATGGTCTTCATCATGTCCCACGCCGTCGGCCAGGGGGCGGTGATCTGGGTCTACATCAGCGAGGTCTTCCCCAACAGGGTTCGGGCCAAGGGCCAGGCGCTCGGCTGCGCGACCCACTGGGTCGGGGCGTTGGCGATCACCCAGACGTTCCCGATGATCGCCAAGTCGTCGGGCGGGCACGCCTTCGCCTTCTACGCGGTGATGATGGTCTTCCAGCTTCTCTGGGTGCTGTTCGTCATGCCCGAGACCAAGGGCGTGCCGCTGGAACAGTTGCAGAAACAGCTCGGCGTCACGCCGGGCGCGGTCGAGGGGGTGGCGTCGTGATCGATCGTCGCGGATTTTTGGGCGTCGCGGGAATCAGCGCGTTGGGTCTGGCCGCAGGGCCGAGGCGGGCGCGGGCGAACGGCGCGGAGGCGACCGTCGACGTCCTGCTGGACGAGCCGATCGGCCGGATCAGGCCGGAGATCTACAGCCACTTCACCGAGCACATCGGCGGCGTGGTCTACGACGGGATCTGGGTCGGGCCCGACTCCAAGGTGGAGAACGTGGGCGGCGTCCGCAAGCAACTGGTCGACCACATGCGACGGCTGGGGAAGGTGGCGATCCGATGGCCCGGCGGCTGCTTCGCCGACTCCTACCACTGGCGCGACGGGATCGGCCCGGTGGAGAAGCGTCCCCGACGCTTCGGCCGCTGGCGGGAGGTCACCGAACCCAACACGTTCGGTACTCATGAATTCATGCGGTTCTGTCGACTCTGCGGCGACGAGCCGTACTTCGCCGCCAACGTCGGCGCGGGCTCGCCCTCGGAGTTCTGGAACTGGGTCGAGTACTGCAACGCGCCCGCCGGCGCGACCACGCTGGCCGACGAGCGCGTCGCCAACGGCGACCGCGACCCGTTCAAGGTCGCCTACTGGGGCGTCGGCAACGAAAGCTGGGGATGCGGCGGCAAGTTCACCCCGGAGGACTACTGCAAGGAGTACCGCCGGTTCACCGAATGGGTCCCCGAGTACGGCGTGAAGCTCTACCTGACCGCCGCGGGCCCCAACGGCAACGACCTGGACTGGACCCGCCGCTTCTTCGCCAAGTGGGTCGACGGCGCCCGCGCGCCGCTCCACGCCTTCGCCGCGCACTACTACTGCGGCACCACCGGCCACGCCCTGAACTTCAGCGTCGACCAGTGGTACGAGATGCTCCACAAGGCGAATTACATGGACAAGCTCGTAAGCGACCAGTGGGCCGCCATGGGCGAGTTCGACCGCGAGCATAAGGTCAAGCTGTTCGTCGACGAGTGGGGCGCCTGGCACCCCGAGGGGACCGGGATCAACCCGAAGCATCAGTTCGAGCAGATGGGATGCCTCCGCGACGCGCTGGTCGCCGGCTTGACCCTCGACGTCTTCAACCGCCACGCCGACAAGATCGACATGGCCAACGTCGCGCAACTGATCAACAACATCCACTCGCTGTTTTTGGCCGACGGCGACAAGTTCGTATGCACGCCCAACTTCCACGTCTTCGAGACCTACCGCCCCCACCACGGCGCGACGAGCGTCCGGATCGAGGCGCAAGCGCCGGCCGTCGCGTTCAAGGTCGGCGACCGCGACGAGTCGATCTTCCGCGTCGCCGGCTCGGCCTCCAGGACCGAGGGGAAGACGGCGACGATCACCCTGGTCCACTCCCACGCCTCCGAACCGCTTGAAGTCGAGGTCCGCCTGAAAGGCGGCGAGGCCGCCTCGGTCCGCCAGGTCGTCCTGACTCATGAGGACTTGAACGCCCACAACACCTTCGACGCCCCCGACGTCGTCGCCCCCGTCGCCTCCGCCACCGAGTCGAGGGGCCGCGCGTTCCGCGTCGCGCTGGCCCCGGCGTCGATCACGCGCCTGGACGTGACGCTGGCGTGAGGCCCACGCCGCTTGCCGCGGAGAAGCATTCGGCACGGGAATTGCGGTGCCGCATCGAAACGTTTCGACTCCGGCGCGGACGAGTTCGAGGGAGAACGGCGATGCGGTTCATCCAGGCGGTCTTGTTGCTGATCTTCCTTGGGGCGATCGGCCTGTTCGCGGCGCAGAACACCGGGCCGATCACGGTCGACTTCGCGACCTGGCGGATCACCGGCCCGGTGGCGCTCATGGCGATCGCCGCCTACCTGCTGGGGATGCTCAGCGGCTGGACGGTCGTCTCGTACGTCTCGCGGTCGATCCGCCGAGTCTCCCAGCGGCCGAGGGAGGAATGAAGATCCCCGGCTCGAAGGATCATTCGGCGGCGGCGGGGACCGCGCCGGCGCGTTCCTGGGGGCGGTAGGCGTCGGTCGCGGCCAGGCCGATCAAGAAGGCGAGCCAGGCCAGCCAAAGCGCGACCGCCGCGTAAAACCAACGCCGGGCGCGCGGGGAGGGGGTGGAGGCGGCGGGGGGCGCGGACTCGGGCTCGACGGGCATGGGTCAGTCCTCGTCCTCGGGCTCGGGGTCGTCGTCGGCCGGGGGGGCGGGGCGGAAGTCGACGTCGAAGTCGAAGACGGCGTCGAAATCCTCGGGGCGGTCGGCGGGGGTCTTGTCGAGGTCGCCGGAGGCGATCAGGTTGTAGACGACCGCGCCGATGTCGGACGTGGAACGCAGGCCCCACGCATTGAGCACCGCCGCGGCGAGCAGGCCGTAGTCGCGAAGGGCCAGGCGGCGGGCGGCCAGGCAGAGTTGACGGCCGGTGACGTGGCCGGAGACGCTCTTCCTCCGCCCCCGAGTCGCGCCTCCGCGCGCGGCCCGACGCGCCTCGCGGAGCTTGCGCTCGCGCGCCAGGTTGAGCGACTCCAGCACGAAGGCGTAGGCTTCCAGCGAGTACCTGGGGTCGCGGGCGATGACCCGGCCGATCTGATCGCGGAACGGATTCACGCCGGCTCCTCCGCGCCGGGGTCGCCGTCCGGCTCGGGATCGGATCGTCGCGGGCCCCGGGGCGAGCGGGGCTCGACCGCCACGACGTCGGCCGCGGCGATGATGATCCGGCGGCCGTCCTCGTACTCCACCACCAGCTTCCCGGCCAAAACGTCTCGTCCCGTGACTCGGCCCCGGCCCTGGGCGGTCGCCACCCGCGCGCCGTTGGGCGGCAACTCCCGGCCGGCCTCGACGTAGCCGTCGTGCTCGTAACGCAGGCAGCACTTCAGCCGGCCGCAGCGGCCGGTGACCTTGGAGGGGTCCAGCGTGGTCTTCTGAAGCTTGGCCATCTTCATCGAGACCGGCGGCATCCGGGTCAGGTGGGTGTTGCAGCAGACCGGCTTGCCGCAGTCGCCGTAGTCGGCCAGCAGCTTGGCCTCGTCGCGAACGCCGATCTGTCGCATCTCGATCCGAGCCCGCAACGCCCGCGCCAGGTCGCGGACCAGTTCCCGGAAGTCGACGCGCTTCTCGGCCAGGTAATAGAAGATGATCCGCTCGCGGCCGAAGAGGATCTCGACGTCGACCAGGTTCATTTGAAGCCGACGCCGGCCGATCAGTTCCTCGCAGGTGGCGAACGCCAGCTTTTCAAGCGGAGGCAAGCCGCGTTCGTGCTGGAGGTCGACCGCGTCGGCGACCCGCAGGATCTCCCCCGGCTCGCGACCGTCGAGCGCCTCCGCGGCCTTCTCGGAGAGCGGGCAGAGGACCTCCCCCATCTCGACGCCGCGGTCGCCGCGGATCACCACCCGATCCCCGCGCGCGCACTCCACCCCCGCCGAGGGATGACACGCCCCCAAAATCCGCATCCGGCCGTATCGCACGACGTATCCCATCCGAGGGATTATCGCCTTTCGCCGTCCCTCGCGGAAGGGGGATCGCGCCTCGTGGCGATCCAGCGACGACCGTTGAAGGTTCTCGCGCGTCTCTTGCCATCCAGCCTCACGACAATGATAATGCCACCCTTGCACGCGCGGATCGTCGGAGGGACGATCCGTCCACGCTCCCATTCCCATACGCGCGACGTGAAAGGATTCGCCGTCGCGACTCCGCGGAGCCGGGTCATGCTCTACGCGATCCTGATCGTCCTCGTCTTCCTGCTCTCCGGCGCCGCGGCTTACGGGATCTTCAAGGCGAGCGAGTTGGGAACTCGACTCGGACAAACGGAAGACGCCTGGCGCGAGCAGGAGGGGGCGTACCTGGCTGAGATCCGCGTCGCCGCGGAGCGATGGCACGATCGCGATCTGAAGGCTAAGGAGCTCGACGTCCGGCTTCGGGAACGAGAAGCCGCCCATTCCCTGGAAATCTCCAAGATCGAAGAACGCAACAGGGCTTGCGTCCAACGGATTCGGGAACTCGACCGCGACCTTGTGGGGACGAGGGACGCTTGGGCCCGACAAGAGGCAGCCTTCCTCGCGGAATTGGCCAAATTAGAAAAACTCCGTCACCTACCCGGCATCATTGAACGAACCGAGAGGGCCTCGCACGCCGCCGACGTGAAAATGGCTGAGGCGACACGTTCCGCCGAGGACGTCGTGCGACGAGCCAAGCACGAGGCGGACGCCATCGTTGGACGCGCCAAAGTGGTCGCCCAATACGAAGCCGAACTGATTCGCGACGCGAATCAGGCTGAACTGGCGAACGCCTGGGCCGCCGTCCATGGAGCGAAAACCGAGACCTCGGCTCTCAAGCACCAGGCACGAGAAGCCCTGGAGACGGCCCGCGCCCAGGCACGAACCGCCCTGGACGAAGCCATGGTCGAGGCCCGCGACCTGGCGTCGAAAGCCCGCAAGGATGCGAAGGAGAAGCGTGAGCAGTCCAAGGCGGCGTTGGACCAGGTGACGAAATACGCGCTTGAGATCCGCGAGCAGGCCGAGCGCCGGGCGTGGGAGATCGCCGGCGAGGGCTACGGCGCCAAGGGTCGCGTCAACGAACTTCAGGCCGAGGCCGAGGCGCTCCAGAACCGCATCAAGAACTACGAGGGGGTCTATCTGGTCCCCCCCGCGCACATCCTGGACGAACTGGCCGACGAATTCGGCTTCAGCAAGGCCGGCGAGAAGCTGAAGCTCGCGCGCGAGCGTTCCAGGATCATGCAGGAGAACGGGACGGCCGCCACCTGCGGCTACTCCGACGGCTGGAAGCAGGACCACGCGCTCAAGTTCGTCCTGGGGACGTTCAACGGCAAGGTCGACACCGTCCTCGCCCGCGTCAAACCCGGCAACCAAGGGAAGCTCGTCCAGGAGGTCAAGGACGCCTACGCCCTGGTCAACAAGGACGGCGAAGTCTACAAGAACGCCAAGATCCAGCGCGAATATCTCGATTCCCGTCTCGACGAACTGAAATGGGGCGTCGCCGTCCAGAAGCTCAAGGAGAAGGCCCGCGAGGAACAGCGCGCCATTCGCGAAGCCATGCGCGAGGAGGCCCGGGCCCAAAAGGAGATCGAACGAGCCATCAAGCAGGCGGAACGCGAGGAGGAATTGGTCAACAAGGCCATCGCCAAACTCAAGAAGCAACTCGGGGAGGCGAGCGAGGCCGAGCGAGCGAAGCTCGAAGCCCAGTTGGACGAGATGGGCGTCAAGCTCGCCGAGGCGGAGGAGCGCGGCCGACGGGCGACCTCGATGGCCGAACAGACCAAGCAAGGCCACGTCTACATCATCTCCAACGTGGGCGCCTTCGGTGAGAACGTCTACAAGATCGGCCTGACGCGGCGGCTCGACCCCACCGAGCGCGTCCGGGAACTGGGAAGCGCCAGCGTGCCGTTCCCGTTCGACGTCCACGCCATGCTGGAATCCGACGACGCGCCGGCGCTGGAAGCCGCATTGCATCGGCGGTTCCTCGACCGCCAGGTCAACAAGGTCAACCGACGGAAGGAGTTCTTCCGCGCGAGCATCCGGGAGATCCGGGAGGCGGCCGAGGAGATGGGCCTGAACGGGACCTGGACCATCGAGTCCGCGGCCAGCGAGTATCGCGAGACGGTCGCGCTGGAACAGGCCATGGACTCCGACGCGGACGTCCGACGCAAGTGGCTGGACCAGCAGGCGACGTTCAACTTCGGGGCCGGCTCGTTCGACGAGGACGAGGAATTGGAGGAGGCGAACGTCGCGCGCGCCGCCGAAGCGAGATCGATCTTCTAAGAATTCGCCCCGGTCGGCATAATGCCTGTTGGGTGATCGGAGGGAGTACGACCGGCGCGGCCGGGGAATGGGACGGGACGCTCGACCATGATCAAAGACGACTTGCTGGCCATCCTCGTCTGCCCCCTCGGCCACGCCCCGTTGCGACGGGAGGGCGACGCGCTGGTCTGCACCAGGTGCGGGCTGCGGTACGCGATCCGCGACGGCATCCCCAACATGCTCTACGAGGAGGCCGAGCTGCCGCCGGGGGTCGGATCGATCGCCGATCTGGCCTGCTCCAAGGAGGCCGCGGCGACGGCGTCTTGACCCGCTCGACAAGGAGTTCGGAATGCCGACGACGATGGAACGTCCGGGCGTGGACCGCTCGCGCGACCGCGCCTTTCTGGAATCGCTGACGGATCGCGACCGCTGGTTCTACACCCATTTCGTCTGGGCGGCCGACGTCATCGCCGAGCGGCTGACCCGGGTCGCCCCCCTCGACGACGCGGTCGTCTTCGACTTCGGCTGCGGCGAGGGGCTGATGGCCAAGGGGCTCGCCCAGCGCTGTCGCGAGGTCCACGGCGTCGACATCAACGCCAACTTCCACGGCCTCGACGCCCGCGTCGACGCGATCTTCGGCCCGGACCACTCCGTTCCGCCGGTCCACCTCCGCCAGATCACCGACCACGAACCCCTCCCCTATCCCGACGGCTTCTTCGACGCCGCCTTCGCCTGGTCGGTCTTCGAGCACGTCGGCGACCCCGGCCGCGCCCTCCGCGAACTACGCCGGGTGATCAAGCCGGGGGGGTCGTTCTTCCTCCAGATCACCCCGATGTACTATTCGGCCATGGGGGGCCACCTCTGGAACGTCCTGGAGGAGCCGTGGATCCACCTGCGGCTCTCGCGCGAGCAACTCCGCGCCCGGATCACCGCCGCGGTCCTCCAGGCCGAGGTCGACGCGGGCCGCACCGACGTCTGGCAGGGCGGCTCCGCCGAGGCCTATCGGACCTCGCTATTGGGCTGCGTGGACAGCCTCAACATGGCGACCGTCCGCCAGCTCAAGGACCACCTCCGCTACGCCGGCTTCTCGATCGTCGACGAGGAGCTTCGCCAGGCGCCTTCCCCCGAGCCCCCCGCCGACCTGCTCGCGATCCACTCCCGCGAGGACCTGACGACCGACGAGATCCGACTTCTGCTGCGCCGGGATTGACCGTCCCCCCGGCGACGTCAGGCGTGGCCCTCGAAGAACCGGGAGATGCTCGTCAGCCGCTTGCCGATCGGCGGGTAAGTCAGATATTGCTTGAGCAGCCAGCCGGTCAGGCCGGCGTAGATCGCCTCGGCCTGACCGGCCAGTTCGGCCTCGTCCAGCCTCGGGTGCAACTCGTTGCCCGCGACGATCCGCTTCAGCGCCGTCTTGGCCGACGTCGGGTCTCCGGCCGCAGCGCATCCGCAGGCGTCGCAGGTCAGTTCGCGGGCCGCCCGGTAGGAGGCCGGCTTGTAGATTTCGAAGACGCCGCGGAAACCATGATCGAGCATCGTGTGGCCCAGTTCGTGGCCGAGGATGAACCGCAACTCCGCGGGGCTTCCGAGCGACCCCTCCAAAAACGGCGTCAGCAGGACGAGCACCCTCTTGCGAGCGAACTTGAGCGCGAAGGCGTTCATATCGCCCGAGTTGAGGATGATCGTCCGCGGCGGATCGGCGATCCCGAAGTGGTCGCAGACCGCGCGCAGCGCGGCCGCGACCTCCGGGAACTGCCGCGGCGTCGCCGTCACGCCCGCCGCCTGCAGTTTCCGGACGTGGTATTCCGCCAACATCCGATTGAGCAGCCAGCCGACCCCGTAAAAGATCAGGATCGCCCCCATCGTCCCCACGATGAGCAAGGCCAGGAACGTCCAGATCAGGGCGTTGATCGCGTAGACGCCGAACCGCTTCTTCTTCTCCTCGGGCGAGACGCACGCCGACGCCGTGTTCACCCCCGCCAAGGGAGCGCCGGCGGCCTGGCCGTCGCGGGCGTCGCCGCCCGCCTCGAACAGCCCCCGGCACCGCGACGCGGCGACCCACGCCCCCTCCCCTCCCCGACGCACCTGGTCCGTCGGCGCCAGTCGGCCGCTGCCGGCCAAATGGCGAAGGCCCTGATCGCTCACCGGTCCCTCCACGCGCCCCTCGATCATGCAATACCACTCGGCGCCCATGCTTCCCCCTTCCGCCGCCCGAGGTCTCGCGAACTCGCCACCGAAGACGCGCAATCTCGCAAGGTGGAGGGACGCGCCCAAGATGGCGTTGACAAGATCCGTCATTTCCCCCTGGTCTTCATGGTTTTTCGAGACGCGCTCGATAAAACCAGTCATCCCCGAGATGTACGATCAACCGGGCGCGCGAGCGCGGAGGGCCTCGCCATTCGCGACGTGAGGCGTCGGTTGGTGAACGCCGCGCGCGAAAAGCGACGGCCGCCCCGCCCGCGTCATCCCAAATGAATGCTGGGGGGAGCGGGGCCGCCGGGCGGGAGGGGCCATCTCGGGTTGCGATCGGCCGGCCGCGACGAAACAATGAACGTCGGCGGCCCGGCGCGTCCGCCGCGACGACGGGTCGAGGGAGGAAGGGTCGATGGCGTTTCTGCTTTGCCTGGCTTGCGTGACGACCGCCTGGCAAGACGCGCCCCGCGCCGAGCCGCCGGCGCCGGCCGCGATCGACGCGGTCGCCGCGCTTGAGACGGTCCTGACCGACGCGATCGCCCGGACGGAAGGCTCGGTGGTGGCGATCCACCGCGACAAGGCCGAGAACGCCGGCGAGACCCTGGCCGTCCGGGGCAAGCCCCGCCCCCGCCGCGAGGTCGGCGACGACGCCGAACCGTCCCGCCCCGCCGGCGACGTCGCCATCTCGTTCGACTTCGGCGCCGGGGTGGTCGTCGGCGACGACGGCGAAATCCTCACCGCGTTCCACGTCGTCCGCGGCGCCTCCCGCCTGATCGTCCGCGCCGCCGGCCGCCAGGAGTTCGACGCCGAGGTCATCGCCGCCGACCCCCGCAGCGACCTGGCCGTCATCGTCCCCGCCGCCGGCCCCGACCTGATCCCACCCAAACTCAAGCCGATCCCGATCGGCGACTCGTCGACCCTGCGCAAGGGGTCGTTCCTGATCGCGCTCGGCAACCCGTTCAACTCGGCGATGCAGGACGGCCGGGCCGCGGCGACCTGGGGCATCCTCTCCAACGTCTCCCGCCGCGTCGTCTACGACCCCGACGTCTGGCCGGTCATGGGCAACGACCCCAGGAATCGACAACTGCCCCACCAACCGATGCTTTTACAGCTTGACTCCAAGCTCAACCTGGGGATGAGCGGCGGG
This sequence comes from uncultured Planctomycetales bacterium, assembly GCA_937907525.1. GTDB lineage: Bacteria > Planctomycetota > Planctomycetia > Isosphaerales > Isosphaeraceae > Paludisphaera. The sequence goes on from CALCIB010000399.1 coordinate 35,515, forward strand.
GCGGTGACGAACCTGAAGGGGGAGTTGGTGGGCCTGACGACCACCGCCGCCAGCCCCTCGGGCTACGACGCCATGGCCGGCTACGCCTTCCCCATGGACGCCGCCGGCCGCCGCGCCGTGGAGACGCTCAAGGAGGGGAAGGAGGTCGAGTACGGCTTGATCGGCATCACCCAGACCGACTCCCGCGGCGAACTCGACCCCCGCCCCCCCAACCGCATCGACGGCGTCAGCCCCAACTCCCCCGCCGCGCAAGGGGAACTGCAAATGGGCGACCTGTTCACCGCCGTCGACGGCGAGCCGGTCCGCGACTTCTCCGATCTGTTGGTGGCCGTCAGCTCCCACTCGCCGGGCGACAAGATCCGCCTTAAAGTCCTCCGCGACGGCCGCGAACTGGAAAAGACGCTGACCATCGCCAAGTATCCGGTGAAAGGCGAGGTCATCGCCACCGTCCGCCCCCCCTCCTGGCGCGGGCTCCGCGTCGACCACCGCAGCCTGCTGACCACCGGCATGATCCCGTTCGGCCCCGCCGGCCCCGAACCCCGGGGCGTCGTCGTCCGCGACGTCGAGCCCGGCTCCCCCGCCGAAAAGGCGGGCCTCCGCCAGTGGATGACCATCCACGAGGTCGCCGGCCGCGGCGTCGACGTCCCCGCCGACTTCGCCAGGGCCGTCGCCGACAGGAAAGGCCCCGTCCGCCTCCTGACCGACCGCGGCCCGATCACCGTCGAACCGTAATTTCGATATGTTGAAATAAATATTACTTCGATTATTGCGAACGGGCCGCCGACACGAGACGCCGTCGAAGCGCCCGCCACGACGGGACCGTCGGGGCCGATCCCGGAGCGACGCCGATGTACCGGATCCCCGCCGATCTCGACCTTTCACCGCTGGTCGGCGAGTACGCGACTCAAATCCGCGTCGGCCGATTCGACCTCCAGTTCGCGTTCGGCCCCGTCCGATTCGCCGTCGAGTCGCCGATCCGCCTCTTCCGCGACGGAGAGCCGATCGCCCGCTGGAAAGCCGGGCGCTGGCCGCCGCCCGAATTTTATGAAATCATGAACGTCGACGTCCTACGCTACGAGGTCCCCGACGATCGCCGGATCGTGATCGAACTCGACAACGGGATCGCGATCCATCTCGCAGGCGATTCCGACGACCGAGAATGCTTTCAGATTTTCATCGAAGGGAACCATCCCACGTGGATCATCTAGATTTTCGGCCGTCGCTCATTTATCGAATATTCACACTTTTAATCATCCTAATCGGTCTTCTCCCGGCCGCCGCCGGCGAGGGCCCCGAGCCCGCGGACGTCGCGTTCGTCGCCGCTTGCGACGGGACGGAGCAGCGCTACGTCTTGATCGAGCCGGCCGCGCCGCCCATCGACGCGCTGGTCGCGCTGCACGGGCACGGCTCGGATCGCTGGCAGTTCGCCGCCGACGGCCGCGACGAGTGCCGCGCCGCCCGCGACTTCGCCAGGGATCGCGGCATGCTGTTCGTCTCCCCCGACTATCGCGCCAAGACCTCGTGGATGGGGCCGAAAGCCGAGGCCGACCTGGTCCAGATCATCACGGAACTCAAGGCCGCGCGCGGCCTGCGCCGGGTCTTCCTGTGCGGCGGTTCGATGGGGGGGACGTCCGCCTTGACCTTCGCGGCCTTGCATCCCGAGTCGATCGACGGCGTCGCCGCCATGAACGGCTCGACGAACCTTCTGGAGTACGAGGGCTTCCAGGACGCCATCGCCGCATCCTTCGGCGGCCCCAAGAGCGAGATCCCCGATGAGTACAAGAAGCGGAGCGCCGAGTACTGGCCCGAACGGCTGACGATGCCCGTCGGCCTGACCACTGGCGGACGCGACGACGTGGTCCCTCCCCAAAGCGCGCTTCGACTCGCCGACGTCCTCAAGAAGATCGGCCGCCCGCCGCTGTCGATCCATCGCCCGGACGGCGGCCATTCCACGACCTACGACGACGCGCGGGCGATCCTGGAATTCATGGTTCGCCAGACCGACGGGAAAGAGCAGTCCGTTCCGTCGAAACCTTGATCCCGATCGGAAGACCAGGAACCACGGAGTCACGAAGGACACGGAGAGAGGAAAGGATTGGAGGGAGGGCTTGTTTACCTCCTCCTTCTTCTCTTCCCTTTCCTCTCCGTGCCCTCCGTGACTCCGTGGTTCAAATTTCTCCGGGCGCCAGGCTTCCGACAAGGCAATCCCGCTCCCTTACCGTGACGCCTCCGCGACCGCCACGTCGCGCGGGCCGAGCGCGAACTCGCGGCCCTGGAACGTGAACCTCGCCGTGCGGTACGAGGCGTTGAAGAGGGTGTACACGGCGTTCGGACCCTCGCCGAAGCGATTGATGAACACCGACGGATGGGGCGACGCCACCAGCGGCTCGGCGGGGCCGGCGAAGGCGTCGGCGTGATCTTTCAAAAGCGCGTGGGCCTTTTGAATCCAGGCGAGCGTCTTCTCGCCGTACCAGGTTCGCGCGTGGCCCTTGAGCCAAAGTCCGTTTCCGTGCCAGAGCGACAGTCGGAAGTCCTCCGCCGGCAGGGCGCGGGGATCGATGCCGATGGAGACCATGTCCCAGAGCCGGACGTCCGGGAAGGCGAACCGGAAGAGGTTCAGCTTCAAGGGCGACTGGCGGACGTCGGTAAACGGCAGGGCGTAGCAGAACGCGGCGTCGAAGTGCGGCGCGGCGGCGTCGGGGGGCGTCTCCTCGATGTAAAGCATCGTCCCGCCCGCCCCCGCCGCCTCCAACTCGCGACGAACCGCCGCCGCGGCCTCAAGCTCGCCCCGGAGCGTGTCGATCCCCGGCCGATGACCGTGGCTCGCGGAATAACAGCGCTTGCCGCCGAAGCCGAACTCGTCCAGATAGACTCCCGCCACGCCCAACTCCGCGGCCCGCTCGGCCACCTTTCGCGCCAGATACGCGCGCCACTCCGGCTCGTAAGGGCAGGCGAAGAACTCGGTCGCCTCGCCGCCGGCCCACCAGGCGCCCTCGCCGTCCTTGCCGATCAATTGCGAGCGCTCGCGCAAGCGTTTGCCGACCTCCGACCGCTTGTCGACCAGGTAACCCTCGAAGTAGAGCCCCGTCGGCACGCCCCGCGCCTTGGCCTCGTCGACGTTGCGGGCGAGGTCGGCCGCGCCCCCCAACTCGACGGGGTAGTCGCCGACGCGGCCGACGGTCTCCGACATCGCCCATCCGGATATGTCGATAAAATCGATTCCGCCGAAGGCGCGGCCGTCATCGACGAGCGCGTCCAGAGTGTAGCGGCCCCGCTTGACGTCGAACAGCTTTCCCGTGCCGCCGACGGGGTAGTCGCGACGCGCCCAGAACGCGGAGCGGAGCCAGGAGGGACGCGGCCCTTTGGGCTCGTACCACTCCGCCAGCCAGCGACGGTACGCGGCGAAGCCCTCGCGCCAGTCGCCGCCGTGCGGCGCGATCCGGACCTCCGGCGCCCGCCACGTTTCGCCGGGTTCGAGACGGACCTTGTAATCGACCTCCGCGGCGACCGTCGCGCCGGTCTTCCTCAGGCGGAACGTCTTGTCGCGGCCCTCGACGTCGCAGACCAGCACCGCCGCGCCCCGGTTCGCCTCGGGGGCGAAGACGTCCAGGAACTGGAGCGGGAACGTCGCGTCGTAGGCCGACTCCCAGGCGCGCTCCCCACTCGAAACGACGGTCCCGCGCCTGGGAAACAGATAGGCGACGTCCGCCGGGTCGTCCGACGCTCGGATCGTCGCCCGTGGAAACGTCAACGTGAAGTCGACGGCCTCCGCGGCGTCGTTCCTCACCTCCAGCGACGCGCGGCGGCCGGCCGCCGCGGTGGTCTCCGAGAGTCGAGCCGAGACCGCCCCCTCCGGCGCCCCGACGGCCCGATACGCAAGCGCGACGTCCGGCGGCGGCCCCGCCGCGCCGACCTTCCGAGGCGACGCGACCGGTAGCGCCTCCAACGTCTCCGGTGGCGGCTCGTCCGAGATCCCCGCCGACGCGACGAACAACTGGACGTGCGGGTTCCGGTCCAAAAGCTCCACCGACGCGACCGGACGATCCGGCTCCAGTTCCAGCGCGTAAAGCGCGGGTTTCATGTTCACGAGGACGTGCCGGCGCTCGGCGAGGGAGAGCGGGTACTGCTCCTCCCACCCGCCGTCGGCGTAGGCGATCCGGGCGACGACGTCGGCCGTCTCGTGACTTTCCTTCACGCGAACCTGGTCGGCCGGAAGGCCGGCGGCGAAGTGACGGGCGGTGGCGAAATGAGGCGAGATCGCCAGGACGACCGACCGCCCCGCGCGGGGCTCGCCCGCGATCCGGATCGACTCCTCGCCGCGCAGGGTCGTGCCGCGCCATCCGCCCGCGGCGACGGGCCCCTCGACCGTCCACGCGACCGTCCCCGGCGGAAGCGCGGGCGGCTCGCCCGGCAGAAGTTCGGGACCGCCGACGAACGCCAGATCCTCGATATCGAGCGTCGCGCCCTCGGGGAGCGCGAACCGCAATTCGTGGATCTGGGGCGTCCGCATCCGGTCGCCGAGGTCGACTTGAAGCATGTGGATTTCGCCGTCGGCGATCAGGTCGCGGCCGCGGACGGCGACGACGGGCATGCCGGCGACGAACGGGTTCTCGGGGTTGGTCGCCCCCGGCGTCACCGGCCCGACGCTCCCCGGCGAAAGCGTCAAGACCTCCGAATCGTCTTCGAGCGTCCCGCTCGCGCGATAGCGGAGCGTGAGCGTCGGATAGGCGTGGACCCAGACCGGATCGACGGCCTCGCGCCGGTCGCAAGGCCCCGCCAGCGCGACCGGCCCATGCCGATACCCGACCAGGGCGTCCGAATCCGGCCCCGCGGCCGCCGCCGCCAACAACAGGAAAGTCAAGTGCGTCATCGCGTCGTTCCGATCCTCACCGTGGCCGCCATCAAGTCCGCCGGGCCGATGCTACGGCGCGGTCGCGGACGCATCAAGCGTCGGATCGCGACGCGAGGGGGACGGCGCGACGCGGATCGCGCGGGTTCGTCCGGTCGCCCGGGACGCGCGCGGGAAACTTCGGGGACGCTTGGCCGGGGCCGGGATTCGGGTGTATATTGAAGGAGTACCATCGATTTCGCATCCCCGCGCGAGCCCCAAGGGACGACGGATCTCGGGGCGGGCGGCGGCGGCTTCCCATAAACGGCCTCGTCTCAGGAGACGTCCGATGTCGACCGCGGGCAAGGTGCTCACCGTGTTGGTCATGCTGGCGACCGTCGGCTGGATCGTCCTGGGGGCGGGCGTCGCCCAGCTCAACCGCAACGGCAACGCGGCGCTGGCCAAACTCCAGGCCGATCTCAAGAACGCCGAGGACGGGCTTCATGACGCCGAGGTCGCCCTGGTGAAGCTCATCGACGACACCGCCAGGTTCCAGGAGAACATGGACACCCAGTTGGCCGTCCTGCGGTCCAAGATGATCGGCGTGGACGCCGCCGGCTCCCGGTTGAAGGGGATCCTGGCCGACATGCAAGGCCAGCTCGCCACGGTCGAGACGACCGTCGCCAACGCCCAGCACGACGTGGAGATCCGCAAGCAAGAGAAGGAGACCGAGACCAAGCTCCTGGCCGACGCCCGCGCCGAGGTCCTCCGCCTCCGCGACGTCGACGCCGAGATGACCGAGCGGCTCGGGACGCTTCGCGACCAGTTCAAGAAGACCTACGACGAAAACGCCGACCGCGTCGCCTCCGCCGCCCGCTGACCCCCGCCCGAGCGTCCATGACCGACCCCGACGGATCGCCACCGGCTGAAGAAGCGACGACGCCGACCCCCGCCGACGGCGGCTGGGTCGGCGTCGTCGCCAATCCGGCCTCCGGCGCCGGAGTCGGCCGCCTCAAGGCCGAGGCGCTCGCCGCGGCGCTCAAGGCCCGCGGCTTCATCGTCGAGACCGCCTGGACCCCCGCCGACCGCGCGGCCCTGGTCGCCCGAGCGAACGCCGACCCCGAGCGCCGCCGCCTGGTCGCCGTCGGCGGCGACGGCACCGTCTCCGCCCTTATCAACGAACGGCCCGAAGCGCCGATCACGATCCTCCCCACCGGCACCGAGAACCTCGCCGCCCACCACTTCCAACTCGACGGCGACCCCGAACATCTGGCCGGGATCGTCGCCGCGGGCAAAAGCGCGGCGGTCGACCTGGGCGTCGCCAACGGCCGGCGGTTCCTCTTGATGGTCGGGTTCGGCTTCGACGGCGACGTCGTCACCCGCCATCACGGCCTGCGCACCGCCTCCGGGAGCGTCCGCCCCACCCATCGCGGGGCCTACGTCGAGCCGATCCTGCGGTCGAGCGTCTGCTACCGCTTCCCCAAAATCGCGGCGCGAATCGAGGACGCCGGGGCCGAGGAGACGCTGATCGGCACCACCGTCTTCGTCTTCAACCTGCCGCGATACGCCCTGAACCTGCCGTTCGCCCCCCACGCCCGCCAGGACGACGGCCTTCTGGACCTGGTCGTCTTCCGCGACCCCGGCCCCTTCCACGCGCTTTACTACCTGTGGCGGGTGCTGCTAGGGTCGCACCTGAAGCTCTCGGGCGTGTTCCACCGCCGGGCGCGCCGGATCGCGCTGTCGTCGCGAGGGATCGTGCCGGTCCAGATCGACGGCGACCCCGGCGGCCTGCTCCTCCCGCTCGGCGGCGCCGCCGAGGCCGACCCGGCCCTCGCCACGACCCGCGACCGCTGGACCGTCGAGGTCCTCCCCGGAGCGCTTCGGGTCCTGGTCGATCCGTCGTGGTCCCCCGAGCCCGCCTCCCCGCCGGCCGACCTCGCCGCGCGAGGGCCGTTCGGCTAGAATCCCGGCGAGCGAGGAAGACCCATCGAACAGGAGTCGAAGACGGTGAACCCTCCCAATCCGGTGACGATCGGCCCGGTGACGATCGGCAAGGGCCGCCCGCTGGCGTTGATCGCCGGGCCCTGCGTCATGGAGCCGGGCGACACGACCCGGCGCGTCGCGCTTCGCCTGAAGGAGATCTGCGGCGAACTGCGCGTCCCGCTGATCTTCAAGGCGTCGTTCGACAAGGCCAACCGCTCGTCGCGCTCCAGCTATCGCGGGCCGGGGCTGGCCGCGGGGATGGACGTCTTCCGCGCGGTCAAGGAGGAGACCGGGCTGCCGGTCACCACCGACGTGCATGAGACGATCCAGGCCGCCTCCGTCGCCGAGGTCGTCGACCTGCTGCAAGTGCCGGCGTTTCTCGCCCGCCAGACCGACCTTTTGGAGGCCGTCGCCGGGACCGGCCGGGCGGTGAACGTCAAGAAGGGGCAGTTCATGGCCCCCTGGGACATGCGGAACGTCGTCGAGAAGCTGACCGACTTCGGCGCCGGCGGGATCCTGCTTACGGAGCGCGGCAGCACCTTCGGCTACGGCCGACTGGTCAACGACATGACCGCCATCCCGGAGATGCAAGCCGCGGGCGCGCCGGTGGTCTTCGACGCCACCCACTCGGTGCAACTCCCCGGCGGCGGCGAGGGGGGCAAGACCACCGCCGGTCGTCGCGAGATGATCCCGACCCTCGCCAGGGCCGCGGTCGCCGCCGGCTGCGACGCGGTCTTTCTGGAAGTCCACCCCGACCCCGACAAGGCCCTCTCCGACGGCCCCAACTCGCTGCGGCTCGACGACCTGCCCGCCCTCTTGAAACTCCTGCTCCGCATCCGCGCGGCCGTCGCCGAGTGAATCCGCCCCGATCCCGAACCGGACGCCCCGCGACGACGTAATTCCCCGAGGGGCGGTCGGAAAGGGCTCGCGAGACCGTCGCGGCGCGGGCAGAATGGAACCGTGAAGACGAGGCCGACCGCGCCCGTCCCGAACCGGACGATCCCCGCGACGGGATCGATCCCCCTCGGCTCGCGCCTGGATTCGATCGATCATTCCCACCCAAGCCGCGCGACTCGAGCATCTGACCAGGAGCGACCGACCTTGAAGGGGCCTCATCGTCGCGCGGGCGTCGCCCGCGCCGCCTTGCTCGGGATCACGACCGCGACGCTTGCGATCGTCACGGGCTGCAGCTATCAGGCGCCGACCAAGACCGCCTCCTCCCAGGGGGCGTACACCAAGGGCGCCACCATCTCCAAGGCCGTCGCCAAGTCCGGATCGGGCAACCGCCGCGACTCGATCCAGCGCGCCGCGATCCTGGAGAGCTCGATCGAACTCATCAAGGGAGCCGCGCTCAAACCCGGCGGCGACAACTTCCGCCTGGCGACCCAAAAGCTCAACCAGTTCTTCGAGGGGACCCCCCCGGCGGAGTACGTCGTCTCCACCGACGTCCTGCGGTTCCTGGCCGCCCAGTTGCCCCGCAAGATGATGGAGGACGTGCAGTCGTCCAAATGGTCCGAGGGTCGCGACGCCCGCCACATCGAGGACTGCATGCTCTACAACGACGTCGCCGGCCGCGTGGCGGGCTCCGGCGACGACCTGGAGCGGGTCCGCCGGGTCTTCGACTGGGTCGTGGAGCAGGTGCAGTTGGTGCCCGCCGGCAGCCTGGGGACTCCCGGACTTCCCCAGGTCTACGCCCGTCCCTACGACGTGCTGCTCCGCGGCATGGGCTCGGAGGCCGCCGGCGGCGCCTGGGACGAGCGCGCCTGGACCTTCATGGCCCTCTGCCGCCAACTCGGCGTCGACGTCGGCCTCCTGACGTTCACCCGCGGAAACTCCGTCGAGCCGTTCATCCCCAAAACGGGTGACCCGACGAACCCGTTCGGCCCCGCCCGCCAGTCGCGCCCCCCCCAGGTCTGGATCTGCGCCGCGTTGGTCGACGACGAGGCGTACCTGTTCGACGCCCGCTCCGGCGTGGCCGTGCCCGGGCCCGACGGCCAGGGGGTCGCCACGCTCCGGCAGGCCCTGGACGATCCCGCCGTCCTGGAGCGAATGAACCTGCCGGGGCTCTCCCCCTACGACGCCAGCCGCGCGACGCTTCTGGGCAGCACGACCGGGATCGGCGTCCTGATCGACTCCAGCCAGGGCTACTTCACCCCCAAGATGCGGCTGCTCCAAGACGAGCTGGCCGGCCAGAACCGCACGATCCTCTACCACGACCCGGTCGCCCAGGCGTCCCACTTCGCCGCGGTCCTGGGCGACCGCCTGGGCTCGGTGTCGCTCTGGACGGTCCCGCTGGAGGTCGAAACCCTGCTGTTCACCGACCCCCGGTTCGTCGCCGCCACCCAGCAGTCGCTCTTGTTCTTCCGCGGCGAGATGCCCCTGCTCTACGCGCGCGTCAAACAGCTCCGCGGCGACCTGGCCGAGGCCGTCTCCGACTACGTCGGCTTCCGCTTCTCCGAGACCGAGACCTTCGTCACCAACAAGGACCAGGTCATCCCCGCCGCAATCCAGCAGGGCCTGGACGCCTACGCCACCTATTATCTGGCCCTCGCCCACCTGGAGCGCGGGAACCTCCGACAAGCCGAGTTGATGTTCGCCAAGACCCTGGAACTACTCCCCGAACCCACCCCCGGCGATCCCCCCTATTACATGTTCCGCTGGGGCGCCCACGCCAACCTCGGCCGGATCCACCAGGCGCTGGGAGACGTCCCCCGCGCCGTGGCCCACTACTCGGCCGTCGACCCGACCATGCAGCGCCACGGCAACCTCCTGCGCGCCCGCGCCCTGGTCCTGGACGACCCGATGCAACCCGTCCCCGACCCGCTCCCCGACGCCCCCAAGGAGTTCTCCCGCGTCCACGCCCCCACGCCGGCCCAGGAGCCCAAGGCCGACGAATCCAATCCCGAGGAAGCCAGGCCGGAGGCCGCCCCGACGGCCGGAAATCCCGAAACGACGGCCGGTTCCGAGTCCTCCCAGGGCGGGGACGTGGTAGAATGACGATGGGATCGGCCGTCGGGCGGTTCGAACACGACGGGAGGCGGCGGACGTGAAGATCGAAGAGATCCGCAAGGTCAAATCACAAGTGCCGTTCGAGCCGTTCCTCATCCAAACGGCCGACGGTCGCGAGTTGCCGATCACCCATCCCGACGCCGTGGCGTGGGACGCCGAGAAGTCGCCGCGCTCCCTGCTTTGCGTCCTCCCCGGCGGGGATTGGCGGGTTCTCGACCTGGCGCTCGTGACGGCGCTCGCCCCCGCCCCGCGCCCCGAACCGAAGCCCGACCGTAAAAAGAAGGGCGGCAAGGACTGAGCGAGCGTCCCAGGGAGTCCTTCACCGTCCGCGTCCGTCCCACCTGGATCGAGCCCCTCATGCCGGACGATTTCTCCAACCCCGGTCCTCGCCGCCCCGGCTCGTCGCGATCCGCCAACGGCGCCGCGGTCGCCTCGCGAACCGAGGAGGATCCCGGCTGGGTCGTGGAGACGGTGGTCAGCCCGTTCCACTGCCTGTATCAAGACGCCCTCCACTTCCACACCCAAAGCCGACTGGCGTACTCCGAGACCGAGGCGTCTCGGCTGGCCCGCGCGGCGCTCTTGATGTACGTCGCCGCCGCCGAGGCCCTGGTCCGGCAGGCGGCCGTCGAGTTGGGCCGTCCCGAATTGCGCGGGCTGCTCGCCGACCCCAGCCGGCCCCTCCCCCCCGCGGAAGCCTGGCGACTCCTGCCGGCGATCGTCGCCGATCCCGACGTCTCCCCCCACCCGTTCAACCCCGAGCAACCCCCCTGGCCCCAGTTCGCCGAACTGCTGATGCTCCAGACGTCGTGGGTCTACCCCGGCCCCCCCGCCTCCCGGCGCGCCTTCTACCACTCCCCTCGCCGCGACGGCGACTACGAGCCGATGCAGCCCCACCAGGTCCCCGCCGCCCTGCGACGGACGATCAAGGCCGACTCGCTGGCCTACCCCCGCACCGGGTTGCCTCGCGACCCCTACGCCCTGCGCCCCCACCACCTCGACACCGCCCGCGGCGTCCTCGACGCCGCCGTGGAAGCTCTCGACCGCCGCATGGGAGGCGCGCTTTGCCGAGACAAACGCCACCGCGTCGAACCCTCGCGGATCATCGAGCCCTCCGGCGAAGCCTCTTGAACCGCCTCCCGGTTCGCGCCCGCCGCGGCGGTCGGTATCCTTGAGGCCCCGGCGGGAAAGCCGGGTCAAGGAGGAGCCGGCTCGATGCGCGTTTTGATGGTGACCTCGTTCCCGATCCCAGGCGAGTACGACGGCACGGCGATGCTGCCGATCAAGATCCTCCGGGCGCTTAGGCCCCGGGGCGTGGACGTCACGGTGGCCTATCTCCGTCTCCGACCACCGGCGGGACTCTCGGCCGTCGTCGAGGACTTCGAGGGGACGCCGGTCTACAACGTGCCGCCCGCGTCCTGGTCCGTCGGCCGAGGATTGGAGAAGATCGCCCGCGAGCGGCCCTTCGACGTCGTCCACGCCCAGCACTACGGCGGCGCCACCCGCGCGTATTTCGCTTGCCGCCGCAACCGCTGGCCGATGGTCTACGAGATCCACTCGCTCCTGGGCGAGGAGGTCGAGCGCGACCGCCTCGGCCGCGGCCCGGTCTTCCGCGCCTACCAGGCGCTCGAGCGCCGGGTCGTCCGGCGCGCCGCCCACGTCATCGCCCTGGGCAAGCCGGTCCAGGACGTCGTCGTCCGCGAGAAGGGCGTCCCGGCCGAGCGGACCAGCGTCATCTACCCCGGCATCGACCTGGGCGAATACGAACGACCCGCCCCCGACGTCCCGATCCTCGGCGTCGGGCCGGAACACAAGGTGGTCATGTACATAGGCAGCATCGTCCACCCCAATCAAGGGGTGCCGATCCTGGTCGACGCCCTGCCGAAAATCTTCGCCGCCCGCCCCGACGCCCGCTGCGTGCTGGTGGGCGGCCCGGCCGCCGCCGGCGACGACTACAAGCGCAAGCTCGGCGAGTTCGGCGACCGGCTCACGGTCATCGCCGGGACCACCCCCGAGCAGGTGGTGGCCTTGAGCCGTCGGGCCGACGTCCTGGTCCATCCCCGGCTGGCCTGCAAGGAGAACTACTCCGTGCAAAGCAAGCTGGCCGTCTACCTCGCCGCCGGCCGGCCGGTCGTCGCCACCGACTTCGGCGACTACAAGACCCTGCTGGGCGAGACCGGCGCGGGCGTCCTCACCGACGTCGCCCCCGCCGGCATCGCCGACGGCGTTCTCAAGGTCCTGAACGACCCCGAATTGGCCGCCCGCCTGGCCGCCGCGGCCCGTCCCGTCGCCCTGGAGCACTTCGGCATGGCCCGCAACGTCGACCGCTACCTGGACGTCTACGAGCGGGCCGTCGCCCAGGGCCCGCGCTGAGGCGATCTTGACGTCTTGAACCTCGCGGCTATAATCATCATCTCGCGCGTCCCCGCCCGAGAACGCCGCCCCTCGCCACCTTAGCTCAGCTGGTAGAGCGCAGCTTTCGTAAAGCTGAAGTCCAGGGTTCGAGTCCCTGAGGTGGCTTTTCGACCTGAACCACGGGCACCCGCCGTTGACGTCCGGTATACTGGCGTGTACCATCGTCCATCGGCACGGATGTCCGTCCAACGCCTCGTTTCCTCCCCCCGCCGGTCGAGCTCGGCCAACGTTTTAGGCCGGCGGGGGGGCTTTCCACCCATCACCGGCGGACACCAGGCATGATCCGAGCGTCTCTTGGCGTTCTGCGGCTTCAACTCGGTCTTCTGGCGACGGTGGTTCTCTGCATTCTCTCTCTGATGACGTTCGTCGTCTTCCTCATCAGCGTCGCCGCCGCGTACACGTTCATGCCGGAATTGTCCGGATGGCTTTTCCTCCTCATGGCGGTCCCTTCGTTGGGCGTCTCCATATACCTGGGCGTCCTTTTGCTGACCGCTCTTCACGGCATCGCGATGGGCGCGTCCAAGAGCACGGAGTCCGTGAGCGACGTCGTCGATGAGTTCCTCACTACGGCGTCTCTCGCCGTGGGCACGGCGAAGACCGCCGTAGAGACGGTCGCCATCGCCGTGGATGCCGGCAAAACGGCCGTCGATGTGAGCCGGAGCGCTACTCAGGCCATCGGGACGGCCGTAAACGTCGCCTCTGGCAAAAGGAAACTCCCAAGACTTTCGATCCGCCCCGCCAAGATTTTGCGGGCGGTCGGCAAGGCGTCGACCGCCGCCGCCGATGTCGCCGAGCGGAAGGATGAAGCGAAGGCGATCACGACCACTGCCGCATGCACGAGAAAGACGGCGAGGACGAAAGTAGTGGGGGTCACGCACCGGAACGAGGACGGCTCTGAACGTCAGGAATTGGTCGCGCGACACTGCCGGCCTGGGATCACGGCCTTCCTGGTGCATGAGAATGACAATCCCGTCGACCCAAATGCCGTCGCCGTATACGTCTCGGTCGGTGGAATTCTCCGCAGTCGGCGCGTGATGATCGGTTACCTCAAATCCGAATTGGCCGCCGCATTGGTCGCGGAGCTTCGGGCCGGTGCTTCCGCATCGACGACCGTGACCGCGGTTACCGGCGGTGGCGACGGAATGAACCGCGGAGTGAACCTTCTGATCGAGTTGAAGTGAACTAACGTCCACAGACGATAAGGGTCGGAGAGCATGGTCGATCCTTCTAACGATCTCCCGCCGCTTCCGTTGGCGTCCCACCTCATCGCCTGGTCGATCCCCATTCTCGCTGGTTCCAGCCTCGGCTACCTTGCGCTCCGTGATTCTTGGATCACGCTCCCGGCGCTGGCCGTCGCGGTGCTCGGGCTCAGCGGACTCCTTTGCGGGATCGTCCTCTCCCTCGTCGATCCAGACACCCGCCGGACGCTGGCGGCGTGGAACGCCGCGAACGACGCGCGAAAGCAGGTCCTCGCCGACGAGGCCGAGGAAAGCGAGGCATCGGCTCGCGTAATCGCCCAGGCCGTCGCCGAAATCCAAGCCGCCGATTCGGCCGGAGTGGCGCGAGACGGCACAACCGGAGCCGAAGCGCGACCGGCGAGGAAGCGGCGGACAGTTCGTCCGAAGACGATCAGGACCAAGGTCGTCGGAGTCACGTTCCGCAATTACGACGGCACGGATCGACAAGAGATCATCGCGACTCATTGCCGCGTCGGTACTCCGCTCCGCATCGAGCACGAACCGTACAATCCCCGAGACCCGTTCGCCGTCGCGGTGTTGGTCTTTGGACTCCAGATCGGTTACCTCCGCTCCGAACTGGCGGAAGACGTCCTCGGCCGACTCGAAGCCGGGATGACCGCGACGGTCGAAGTCCTCGACGTCACGGGGATCGGACGTCGTGGGAACCTCGGCGTGAACATCCGAATCGATCTGAGTTGAACTCCTCATCACGTTCCACTCCCCTGTGAAACCAGTGAACACGCGACTCGATAACGGAAAGGCGATTTCCCGGAGTGTGCGCGCTCTGCGCGCTTTCGGTTTCGGTCGCCTCAAACCGTTGTCAGTATAGGTGATACAGATTTGCTGACTCTACCGGATTGCGGGTTTGAGCGGTGCCGGGTGTACGGCCGGCGACC
>CALCIB010000400.1 GCA_937907525.1 uncultured Planctomycetales bacterium
ATCGCCGCGGCCTCCGAAAAAGTGTCGGGTCGTCAGCCCGGTGGGAGAGGGGACGGACCCCGATCACTTGGCCGCGGCTTCCTCTCGCGGCTTGAGGATGTCGCCGAGGACGTCGGGCTTGGAGTCGTCGCGGACGAGGGAGAGGTTGCGGACGCCGCCGTCGTAGGACAGGGAGAGCGGGACGAGACGGTCGCCGTCGACCGTCAGGAGGTCGACCTTGCCGCGGCGGGGGCTGCCCTTCAGGGCGTCGCGGAGGGCGTCGGGGCTGAAGAGGCGGTCGTCGATCGCCATGACCTTGCGGCCCTTGACGAGTCCGGCGTCATCGGCGATCGAGCCGGGGACGACGTCGGTGATGGTCCCGTCGGGGGCGAAGGTCAGCCCCAGCGAGCGCCTCGCCGACGTCCCGGCGTCGCCGCGACGTCCCTTGTACGTCGCCTCGGGCGCGTCGCCGTACTCCAGGCGGTAGCCGAGCCTGGCGACGAACCCCAGCGGCAGTTCCTCCATCGGCTTGGACACGCGGTCCTCAAGGAACGTCCTCCAGTCGTGAGCGACCACGTCGTTCAGGCCGGCGACGACGTCCTCGAAGGTATAGGGGTCGACCTTCTCCGGCTTCGTCGGCCCGCCGAGGAACGCCCGGCAGAAGTCGTCGAGCGACTTCGCGCCCGCGGTCTTCTCGCGGATCGTCGCGTCGATCTCCATCCAGAGCAGGCAGCCTTCCTGGTAGTAGTCCTGGTTGCGCCTCAGCGCGTTCCAGTTGGGGCTGGGGACGCGGAGGAACGAACTGGAGACGGCGGTGTCGTCCAGGGGTCGCCAGCGCCTCCCCTGGTGGAACGTCAATTCGTCGATGGTATGCGTGAGCGTTTTCTTGTAGTCGTCGGGAGTGACCAGCCCGCCGCGGACCATGACGACCTCGCCGACGTACTGCGTGAGCCCCTCGTAGACCCAGAGCAGCCGGGTGTCCATCGGCTGGTCGTAGGTCGTGGTGGCCATGCCGAGCGGCAGGCGGTACTTGCCGCACCACGAATGGACGTATTCATGGGGGATCAAGTTCGCGACCCAACCGACGCGGCGGGAGTCGTCGATCAGGTCGCGCTCGCGGACGCCGGCGATGCAGGAGGAGAGGTGCTCCAATCCGAGGTAGCCCAGTTCGTCGCTCAGGGTGACGAGGAACTGGAACTCGTCGTAGTGGGCGCGGCCGAAGAGGGCGCAGGCCTCGCGGACGACCCGGGAGTACTTGGCGATCGTCGCGGGGGGGAGTTCGAGGGCCTCGGGCGACTCCGCGGCCACGTTGAAATACGCCGGCGGGTAGGGGTCGACGTCGAGCTTCGTCGTTTTGAAATTCACCCCGCCGATCAGGGGGGAGTCGATCACGTCGACCAGCGACGCGGGGGCGAAGCGGATCAGGCCGTCGACGTTCGATTCGGTCTTCAGCGAGGTGGCGTACCGCCAGTCCTCGGGGAGCCTGGCGGAGAGGGCGACGGTCGTCTCCGCGGCCGTGGGCCCTTCGGGGTAGAGGATGCAGGTGGCCCAGTTGACGACGCCGACGTTGGCGTCGCCGTAGGTGAGGTGGCCGGCGGCCTCGACGGCGGGATAGTTGGTGATGGTGTCGAGCCGGACGCGGAGCGTGGAAACGCCTTCAGGAACCTTGCAGACGATCCGATACCGCTCCAGGTCGTCACGCCGCCAGGGGACGACGGAGCCGTCGGGCGCGAAGACGCGGAGGCCGGCGACGGGCTCGTTGGAGCCGCAGGGCTCGTGGGTTCCCGGGATCCACTTGGGATGCCAAAGCGCCAGATCCGCGCCCGGCTCGCAGGGCACGTCGATGGTGGCGTGGACGAGTTTTTTGGGAAGCTCGCGCAGGTCGACCTCCGCGGTCATGGTCGGCTCGGCGGCGGTCGTGGTCGCGGCGAGGGTGAAGGCGATGGCGGCCAGACTCGCGAGGGATCGGATCGAATTCATAAGATGATTTCCTATAGATTAATTAAAACGATCTTCCCCCCTCGCGGGGGAAGACAGACCGCGAAGCGGTCAGATGAGGGGGACGGCGGGAGAACAAGCCGTCGGGCTCGTCGGCGGCCCTCCCGGTTGGTTTTGGAACGCCGCCGGCCGCTCGCGCGTCCTCCCCCTCATCCGGCCCTTCGGGCCACCTTCCCCCGCGAGGCGGGAAGGGCGTCGCGAGGTTCGCGAGAATCCGCGGCGCTTCATCGTAATCGGTTCGTCGCCCGAATGAAGGGGCGGGGGGGCTTGGTCGTTGATCGTCGGCTTCCTCTTATGTACGCTCCGATACGGTCGGGTCGGTCGGATCGGTTCCCAAGGGAGGCTTCCGCCGCCGGCCTTCGGGTGACGGCCCGAGGACGATCGAGCCTCGGGACGATTCGTTTCGACCGAATCAAAGGGATGAATATGAACGTTCGGATCGCGCTGACGATCGCGCTAGCCCTGTCCTTCGCCGCCGCGCCGGCCTTGTTCGCCGAGGAGCCCGCGGCGGGCGGGAAGGCGTTGCGGGCGGGGATGATCGGGCTGGACACCTCGCACACGGTGGCCTTCGCGAAGGTGCTCAACGATGCCAAGGCCCCGCCGGAGCTGTCCGGGGTGAGGGTGGTCGCGGCGTTCCCCGGCGGCAGTCCGGACGTGCCGTCCAGCATCGACCGCGTCCCCGAGTACACCAAGACGCTCAAGGAGCAGTACGGCGTCGAGATCGTCGATTCGGTCGAGGCCCTGCTGGAGAAGGTGGACGTCGTGTTCCTGGAGAGCGTCGACGGCCGCCCCCACCTGGAGCAGGCCCGGCCGGTCTTCAAGGCGCGCAAGCCGATGTTCATCGACAAGCCGGTCGCCGGCACCCTGGCCGACGCGATCGAGATCTACGATTTGGCGAAGGCGAGCGGAACGCCGATCTTCAGTAGCTCGGCGTTGCGGTTCTCGCCGGGGATCGCGGCGATGCGCGCCGGCAAGCTCGGCCCGGTGACCGGCTGCGACGCCTACAGCCCGTGCGAGACCGAGGAGCACGTCCCGGACTTCTTCTGGTACGGAGTCCACGGGGTGGAGACGCTTTTCACGATCATGGGGACCGGCTGCCAGAGCGTGTCGCGGACCTCGACGCCCGGCGCCGACGTGGCGGTGGGCGTGTGGGAGGGGGGCCGGATCGGCTCCTTCCGCGGCCTTCGCCAGGGGGCTCCGCACGACTACGGCGCGACGGTCTTCGGCCCCAAGGGGATCGGCCAGAGCGGCGGCTACGGCGGTTACGAGCCGCTGTTGGTGGAGATCGTCAAGTTTTTCAAGACCGGCGAGCCCCCCGTCACGGCCGAGGAGACGCTTGAGATCTTCGCCTTCATGGAGGCCGCCGACGAGAGCAAGCGCCAGGACGGCCGCCCCGTGACCCTGGAGAGCGTCACGGCCCGCGCCCGCGCCGAGGCGGCCTCCCGCGGCAAGTGACCCGGACGTTCGCCGGCGACATCCGACCACATAAAGAGGTCCGCGTCCGTTGATGAAGGCCGATTCCGAGACTCCGACCCGAGCCCGCCTGGGCGTGCTGGGGTTCCTGGCGGCGATGGCCTTCATCCTCTACCTGGACCGCGTCTGCATGGGGCAGGCCGCGCCGGCGATCCAGAAGGAATTGGGGATCTCCGACTTCTGGATGGGTCTGACGTTCTCCGCGTTCAGCGTCTCCTACGTCCTGTTCGAGATCCCGACGGGACGCCTGGGCGATCGCCGCGGCTCGCGCGGGGTGCTGACCCGGATCGTGCTTTGGTGGTCGGCCTTCACCGTGATGACGGGGTTGGCGTGGGGGTTGTGGGCGCTTCTGGCGATCCGCTTCCTCTTCGGCGCCGGCGAGGCCGGGGCGCTGCCGAACTCGGCGCGGGTGCTGCGGGTCTGGTTCGCCGAGGCCGACCGCGGCCGCGCCCAGGCGTTCGTGGCGACGTCGATGCTTTTGGGCGGGGTGTTCTCGCCGTTCGTCAGTCAGCGCCTGATGGACGCCGTCGGCTGGCGGGCGACGTTCGCGGTCTTCGGCCTCCTGGGCGCGGCGTGGGCCGCGGCGTTCCATCGCTGGTTCCGCGACGACCCCGCCGCGCACCCGGCGGTCAACGAGGCCGAGCTTCGCCTGATCGCCGAGGACCGCCGCGGCGAGGACGTCTCGCCGACCCGCGAGAAGATCCCGTGGCCTTCGGTCCTGCGCTCGCCGGACGTCTGGCTGCTGGGCCTGGCGATGGTGACGATGGCGGCGACGTATAATCTCTTGATCTCATGGTATCCCAAGTACCTTCAGGAGGCGCGCGGGATCTCGGCGAGCGACTCCGGGCTTTACTCCAGCCTGGTGCTGGCCGCGGGGGCCTCCGGCTGCCTGCTGGGCGGGTGGGTCACCGACCGCCTGACCGAGGGCTTCGCCGGCAGGCGCTGGGGGCGGACGCTTCAGGCCGTCGCGGGCTCCGCGCTGACCGCGGCGGCGCTGGGGGGGAGCGTCCTGGTCGACTCCCCCGCGGTCGCGACGGCCCTGGTGGCCGCGGCGTGCTTCGGGGTGCAGATCCAGATGCCCTCGTGGTGGGCGGCGGCGACGTTGGTGAGCGGCCGGCACGTCGGGGCGTTGTTCGGATTCATGAACATGATCGGGAACGTGGGCGGGATCGCCTCGCCCGCGTTCTTCGGCTGGCTCCTCGACCGCATGGACGCGGCCGGCCGCGTCGGCCGCGCCAAGTGGGAGCCCGGCTTCTGGGCCTACGTCGGCCTGTCCCTGATCGGCGCGGCCCTCTGGGCGTTCGTCGATCCCCGCCGGGTGGTCGGAGGGGATGAGTCGAACGCCGCGGCGTCCGATCCGGCCTGACCGATCAGCGCTCGCCGCCGAGGCTTTGGAGTTCGACCATGTCGCGGTAGGCGCCGGCGGCGGCCATGAGTTGCTCGTGGCCGCCGGCCTCGACGACGACGCCGTCCTCCAGCACGAGGATTCGATCGGCGCCCTTGATGGTGCTGAGGCGGTGGGCGATGACGAACGACGTCCGACCCTCCAGCAGACGGCCGAGGCCCTGCTGGATCAGGCGCTCGCTTTCGCTGTCGAGGTTGCTGGTGGCCTCGTCGAGGATGAAGATCTTGGGGTCGGTGAGGATCGCGCGGGCGATCGCCAGCCGCTGGCGCTGGCCGCCGCTGAGGCGCACCCCGCGCTCGCCGACGACCGTCTCGTAACCTTCGGGAAGCCGGTCGACGAACTCGGCGGCGTTGGCGGCCTTCGCGGCCTCGACGATTCGACGTCGCGAGGCCGAGCGGTCGCCGTAGCCGATGTTCTGGGCGATCGTGCCGTCGAAGAGGAACACGTCCTGCTCGACCACGCCCAGGAGTCGGCGGTAGCTCTCGACGTCGTAGTCCGGAAGCGGGACGCCGTCGAGCCGGATCGAGCCCAGGGTCGGGTCGTAGAACCGGGCGACGAGGTTGCAGAGCGTCGTCTTGCCGGAGCCGCTGCGGCCCACCAGCGCGATCGTCTCGCCGGGGGCGACGTCCAGGTTCACGTCCCGCAAGACCAGCCGGTCGGTGCCGGGATAGGCGAAGGAGACGCCCTCCAGGGTGATCCGCCCCTTGACGGCGCGACGGTCCAATCGCCGCGAGCCCTGGCGGCCGGCCATCTCGCGAGGCTCCTCCAGCAGGTCCAGCACGCGGTCGAAGCCGGAGAGGTTGTTCTGGAACTGGGTGACGCTCGTCGCCAGCACGGCCATCGGCTCAAGCAGCATGGTCAGGTAGACCAAAAACATCATCATGTCGCCCAGCGAGAGCCGGCCGTCGAGCACCTGCGATCCGCCGTAGTACAAAAGCGCCGCGGAGGCCAGGGGGACGGCCAACTCCCAAACCAGTTCCACGATTCGCGAGACCCACCAGGCGAACAGTTCCAGCCGGGCCATCAGGTGGTTGGAGAGCGTGAACCGGGCCGACTCCGACCGCTGGCGGCCGAACGCGCGGACGATCCGCATGCCGCCGAAGACCTCGGTGGCCTCGGCGTCGATCTGGAGCCGTTTCTTGCGGACCTGGCGGTAGATCGGCCGGATCCGGCGGTTCCAGAATCGATCCGAGACGTAAAGCATCGGCAGCAGCATCACGACCCCGGCCAGCAGTCGCCAGTCGACCCAGGCCAGGACGAGCAGGCCGCCGGTGAACTGGACGACGGCCCGCCAGGGGTTGTAGATCATGCTGAAGACCAGCTCGCCGACGCCGCCGGCGTCCTCGCGGAGCAGGCTGGAGGCGCCGCCGGACTTCAGCGCGTAGACCCGGTGCAAGGGGAGCCGCATGGCGTGGTCGTAGACCTTGCGGCGAACGTCGATCTGGACCCGCTTGGTGGTCCGGGTCGCGATCCAGCGACTCCAAAGGCCGACGGACGTCGCCGCGACCGACACCGCCGCGACCACCGCCACCAGCAGCCGAAGCCGCGTCAACGGCTCGTCGGGGATGGCGATCGGCGACCATCGCGCCAGCGACTCGGGGACGGATTGGCCTAAAAGGACGTAGTCGATGGCGGCCTTGGTGGCGGCGGGGGGGATGAGCTTCAGGAGCGTCGCCAGGGAGAGGGTCGCCAGCGCCAGGGCCAGCGATCCGCGACGGCCGTGGAGCAGGCGGTAGAGCTCGCGGTAGAGCGTCGGCAGCGAGCGGTGCCGAAGCGCGGGGTGGTTGCGGTTGCGGTCGTCGTCCGGGGCCTCCTCGGGCTTGAGGCCGGCGGCCTCGCGCTGGGAGCGGATGAACGCCCGCAGTCCGCGACGACTGCCGGGGGGGCGGGGGTGGGAGGGCTGGGGAGGCATCCTGGTCCTTGACGGTTCGCCCCGTGGCGTTGATCCTGGGTGGGCCGCGGGACGGGTCGGCCCGCTTCCTTATCATCCGGCGGTTGCGAACGCGGGGAGGTTTCAGGCGCGAACGATCTTCCCCCCTCGCGGGGGAAGACAGACCGCGGAGCGGTCAGATGAGGGG
>CALCIB010000401.1 GCA_937907525.1 uncultured Planctomycetales bacterium
AAGCCATGGGAGGAAAGCGACTTCGAGTCCGATGGCTTCCGGCCCCGCCCACCCCTCATCCGGCCTTCGGCCACCTTCTCCCTCAAGGGGAGAAGGCCGTTAAGCGCTGGCTTGCGTGAGAGTCGCATGCGGGATCCGATAAGTGTCGGGTCGTCAGCCCACGAGGGGAGAAGGGGGGCCATGTCTCCTTACGACTGCTTTTCGACAGAACGCGCCGGCACTCGAACCATACCCGCCGGCCGCGGCCGATTCAACAAAGATTCGGCATTCAGCGTGAAGACGGTGGAGCGAAGACGTCGCCGGAGAAGACCATGTCGGCCATGATCGCCCGGTAGTCGGCGCGACCGCGGAGCGAGGCGAAGGCGGTCTCGCCTTCGAGGGCGGCCACGTTGCGGAAGCCCAGGTCGCGGACCTTCCCCAGCGCGGCGACCGCCGCGGCGGCCGCGGGGGGGCCTTCGTCGGCCGCGACGCCGGAGCCGGACGTTTCCGCCAGGTCGGCGAGCACCGCCAGGGCGGCGGCCTGTTCGTAGTAGGTTTGAAGCACTTTCGGCGGGGGGGCGCTCAGGACCTCGACCGCCCGGCGGACGCTCGCCGCGGCCCCGGCCGGGTCGCCCAGCGCCAGGCGGACCTCGGCCAGTTGCCGGGCCGCCTCGCCCAGGTGCATCTGCACCAGGGCCAGGTCGGCCGTTTCGTCCCGGAACCCCTCGGCGGTCGCCGCGGCGCGCTCGGCGATCGGCAGGGCCTCCGCCGAGCGGCCCAGCAGACGCAGTTCGTTGGCCACGTTCACGTCCGCGGAGATCGTGTCGAAGCGCTGGCGCGAGTTCGACGGCGCGTCCCCCGCGATCGACTCATACGTCTCCCGCGCCCGTTGGAAAAGCGGGAGGGCCTCCGCGCGCCTCCCCAGGCGCGAAAAGATCAGCGCCCTCGCCGTCAGGGCGGAGGCGGCCCGTGAGCGGTGGACGGTCGAGCCCGGATCGATCAGCAGCAACGTCTCCGCGTCCGCCGCGTAAGCGGCGGCGGTTTCCATCGCCGGCCCCAGCCGGCCGAGGTTCCAGTACGCCAGGATCAGCCAGGGCTCGCAGTCGGCCAGTTTGGCGCGAGGCGCGACGAGGGCGGGACGCTCGGCCACCGCCGCGGCCAGGATCGCGCGCGCCTTTTCCAGCGAGGCCAGCGATTCGTCGGGCCGACCCAGCAATTGCCCCTCAAGCGCCGCCCTCGCCATCAGGACGCCGGCCAGGTCGGATCGGACGTCGCTCGCGTCGGGGTCGGAGCGGGCGAGTCGGGTGAGGATCGCCTCGGCCTCGTCGAACCGGGAGGCGGCCGCGGCGGCGCGGCCCGATTGCACCTCGAACACGCCGAACGATTCCGCCAGGGCGGCCCGGCGATGCTCCAGCGCGGGCGACGCCGGCGCGAGGCGGCGGATCGCGGTCGCCTCGACGAACGCCGCGCGGGCCGCGTCCGGTCGGGTCGCCATGACGGCCTGGTCGGCGAGCGCCTCCAGGGCCGTCGCGCGCAGGTCCAGCGCTTCGGGGCTTTCCCCGACGGCCGTTCGAACCGCCTCGCGCAAGGCTGCGGTCGCGCCCTCGGCTCGGCCGACGGCCGACCGCAGCCGGCCGACCGCCACGAGCGACCGCGCGAGATCCAGGCGGTCGTCAAGCTCTCCGCGCGCCGCGGCCGACGCCCGCGTCGCCAGCGCCTCCTCGTGCATCCCCAGGGCGTCGAGCTTCGAGCCGGTCTGCTCGGTCAACTCGCCCAGTCCGTACCGGGCCTCGGCCAGCGTTTCCAGCGAGGACGGATCGTCGCGATCCTTGAGCATCACCGCCAGGCGGTCGTAAAAGCCCGCCGCCTGGTTCAGCAACCCGGCGCGGAGCGGAGCGAAGCGCGGCTCCTTCAGCGCGGGATCCTTCACGATCCTGCCGCCCAGGCTTTCGACCGCGTCCATCGCCAACTGGAATCGGTCGTGTTCGCGCGCGTTGGCCGCCTTGAGCTCGGCGTTGGCGCGGGACTGCACCAGGAGCACGGCCGCCGCGCCGCCGACGCTCGCCAGCGCGACCGCCGCGGCGAGCCCCGCCACCGCCGGGCGGCGGCGGCACCAGAGCCACGCGCGCTCCGCGGGCCCCACCCGGCGCGCCGCGATCGGCCGCGAGTCGAGCCAGGCGCGAAGGTCGTCCGCCAGGTCGCGCGCCGAGGCGTAGCGGCGGCGGGGCTCCTTCTCAAGGCACTTGAGGACGATCGTGTCCAGGTCGCGCGGGACGCCCGGGTTGTGTCGCGACGGGGGCTCCGGGGTTCGCTCGCGGATGGCGTCGAGGGTCTCCGTCACGTCCTCGCCGACCAGCGGCGGGCGGCCGGCGAGCAGGGAGTAGAGGATGGCCCCCAGGCCGTAGACGTCGGCCGCGGTCGTGATCGCGCCGCGACGCCCCGCGGCCTGCTCCGGGCTCATGAACGCGGGGGTTCCCACGACCGCGCCGGTGACGGTCATCGACGAATCTTCCTGGAACCGCTTGGCGAGCCCGAAGTCCGTGACCATGGGGCGGCCGTCGGCGTCGACGAGGACGTTCGCCGGCTTGAGGTCGCGATGGAGGATTCCGCGGGAGTGGGCGTGCTGGACCGCCTCGGCGACGTCGGCCGTCAACTCGGCCGCGGCGCGGGGGGCGTCGCGGTACTGGTCGAGGCGGTTGGCCAGGCTCCCCCCCGCCGCCAGCTTCATCGCCAGAAACGCCTGGCCCCGGAACTCGCCGACCTCGTACATCGGGACGATCCCCGGATGGTCCAGCCGCGCCAGGGCCTCGGCCTCGACGTGGAACCGCTGGATCTCCGCGGCGTCGGCCAGGACGCCCGAGCGGATCGTCTTCAGCGCGACCGAGCGGTTCAGGTCGACGTGCCGGGCCTCGAAGACGACCCCCATCCCGCCCCTGCCCAGCTCGCGGCCGAGTTCGTACTCCCCGAACCGGCCGCCGACCGTCGCGGGGGCGGAGGCCGCCTCGAACCGTTCCAGGGCGATCGTCTCGTCCGCCGGGACGGCCGAAATCCGGCCGTCGATGGGCCAGCCGTCGAGGGTCGCGCGCGTCTCGTCCGCCTTCGGCCTGGTCGATGGCGGCTCGGTGGGCTCGTTCATCGTCGGATCGCTCCTCCGCGAGGGGGCCGACCTCTTCGTGACTCCATCCCCGGATCTTAACAAGTCCCAATCCCGCCGTTGGGGTGATTCGATTGCAAACCGGTTCGGGTCGGGTACGATGCGACCCGTGCGTCGCCTTCCCCGCCGTTCGACCTCCGCGAGCGTCCCATGAGCATCTTCTTGACGTCGGCCGCCCGGATCCTGGTGCTGGCCGCGATCGGACAACCGGGAGCCCTCGACTCCGGGGACTCCGGCTTGATCGCCCGTTGGCCGCTCGCCGGCGACCTCAAGGACCACTCCGGCCACGGCTTCGACGCCGAGGCGCGGGGGACGATCGACCCGAACGCCCCCGGCAGGGACGGCGAGCCCGGCGGCGCCGTCGGCCTCGACGGTCGTGGCGAGCTGGTCGTCGCCGCGAGTCCGGCGCTCGACCTGGGCGGCTCGGACCTGACCGTCTCGGCCTGGATCGAGACCGCGGATCGCGTCGACTCCCCGATCGGCGACGTCCTCAGCCGATACGATTCCGAGAAGCGCCGCGGCCTGATCCTGGGCGTCAAGACGAACGCCGGCGTGACCTTCAACCAGGCCAACTTCCGCCACCTTCAGTTCGGCGTCGACGACGACCGCGAGTCGGATTGGGAGCCCGCCGGCAAGCCCGGCGCGGGGACGCTTTTGGCGTTCGCCCTGGTGGAGCACGACGGCGCGCTGTACGCCGGGACGTGCGAGCCGGCCGCGGGAGGTTCCGGCCACGTCTATCGTCACGCGGGAGGAACCGAGTGGGTCGATTGCGGCGCGCCCGACGGCGCCAACGCCGTCACCGCGGCGGCCGTCCTGGACGGCGAGCTGTACGTCGGCACCGGGCGATATCGCGTCGCCGGCTCCAGTCTGCCGGAATCGCCCAACGACACCCCCGGCGGCCGGGTCTTCCGGTACGAGGGCGGGACGTCCTGGGTCGATTGCGGGCGCCTGGGCGAAAGCATCGCCGTCGCCGGCCTGACCGTGTTCCAGGGGAAGCTCTACGCCGGCTCGCTCTACGCCCCCGCCGGCTTCTTCCGCTACGAGGGCGGAACGACCTGGACCGCGCTTGAGACTCCCGGCGGCTCCCGCGTCGAGGCGATCGCCCCGTTCGACGGCAAGCTCTACGCCTCCAGTTACGACCGCGGCCACGTCTTCCGGTTCGACGGCCGCGACTGGGAAGACCTCGGCCCCGTCGGCGATCCGAACGTCAACACGCAGACGTATTCCTTCGCCGTGTATCGAGGACGCCTCCACGTCGGAACCTGGGCCAGCGGCCGGGTCTACCGGCTCGCCGATGGGGACCGCTGGGAGGACGTCGGCCGGCTCGGCGAGGAGCGCGAGGTGATGGGGATGCTCGTCCACAACGGCCGGCTCACGGCCGGCTCGCTCCCCCTGGCCAACGTCTACCGCTACGAAGGCGACGGCGACTGGCGGTTTCTGAAGCAGCTCGACGCGACCCCCGACGTCGTTTACCGCCGCGCCTGGGCCATGGCCGAACACGACGGCCGGCTGTTCGTCTCGACCCTCCCCTCCGGCCGGGTGTTCTCGCATCGGGCGGGCGCGTCGGTCCAGTGGGGCAAGACCCTCCCCGCGGGCTGGCGGCACGTCGCGGCGGTTCGCTCGGGCGACACTCTGCGACTGTTCGTCGATGGCGAACCGGTCGCGACGACCACGACGGCCGGCTCGAAGGCGTTCGACCTCTCCACGGGCGGCCCGCTCTTGATCGGCTCGGGCCCCGACGCCCCGTTCCGAGGCAAGCTCGCCGACGTCCGCCTCTACGGCCGCGCCCTCTCCCACGACGAGGTTCGCCGCCTGGCGGCGCCCTGACCGCCGCGCCCCCTTGGCACGTCTTCCCGCGAGTGTTAAACTTTCGATGAAACTCCGGGCGGACGCGCGCGCCGAGGACGAGGCCCATCTGACGAGAGGACGATGATGAATCGACGCGAGGCGAGGGAGGCGCCGGGCTTGAGCCTGACCCGGCGGGGGTTCGTGCAGGCGGGCTCGGGGCTTTTGGGGATCTCGCTGCCGGGGCTGCTGGCGGCGCGAAAGGCCCAGGCCGCGGCGGGGGCGAACGGCCGGGCGCGGTCGGTGATCGTGATCCTCCTGAGCGGCGGCCTGGGACAGCACGACTCGTTCGACATGAAGCCCGAGGCCCCCGACGCCATCCGAAGCGAGTTCGCCCCGATCCCGACGACGGTCCCCGGCGTCTTCTTTTGCGAGCACCTGCCGAGGCTGGCGGCGCGGGCGCGGGACCTGGCGGTGGTGCGGACGATGTCGCACGGCGAGGGGAACCACCTGGTCGCCGTCCACCACGTCCTGACCGGCAAGCCGTCGTTTCCGCGCGGGGCCAGCGACCTGGACCGCGTCGCCAATCGCGACGACTTCCCCTGCTACGCCTCGGTCGTCGACTTCCTCCGCGGCAAGAACCCCGGCGTCCCCAACGGCGTGGCCTTGCCCTTGAAGCTGATCGAGGGCCCGCTGACCTGGCCGGGGCAGGACGCCGGCTTCCTCGGCCCTCGCTTCGACCCCTGGCAACTTCGAATCGATCCCAACAACCCCGACGCTCGCGACGACAGCCTGAGCCTCCCCACCGGGCTGGACGTCGAGCGGCTTCGCGAGCGTAGTCGCCTTCTCTCCCGGTCGGCCCCCGCCCCGGCCGCGGGCGACCCCTTCCTCGACCAGCAGGACGAGGCGCTGGCGATGCTCTGCGACGGCAAGGTCGCCGCGGCCATCGACGTCGACCGCGAGGATCCCCGGCTGATCGCCCGCTACGGCCGCCACATCTTCGGCCGATCGCTCCTGACGGCGAGGCGGCTGGTGGAGATCGGCGTGCCGGTGGTCCAGGCGTCGATGGGGATCGTCCAGACCTGGGACACCCACGTCGCCAACTTCCCCAGGCTGAAGGACCAACTGCTGCCGGCCCTGGACCGCGCCGTCTCCGCCCTGCTCGACGACCTGAAGGCGCGCGGGCTGCTGGACGAGACCTTGGTGGTGATGCTCGGCGAGTTCGGCCGCACGCCCAGGATCACCCAGTTGACCCCCGGCGCGGTCCCCGGCCGCGACCACTGGCCGGCGGTCTTCCCGGCGGTCTTCGCCGGCGCGGGGGTCGTGGGCGGCCAGGCGATCGGCAAGTCCGACAAGCTGGGCGCCTACGCCGTGACCAAGACGTTCGGCCCGCCGGACCTCGCCGCCACCGTGTACAAGGCCCTGGGCGTCGACCCCGACACCGAGTTGTTCGACCGCCTCGGCCGCCCCTTGCGGCTTTGCGACGGCGAGGTCATCGACCCCCTGTACTCCGCGATGGAGGTCTGATTCAGAAGTCGGTCAGCCACTGAAGCTGGAACAGCGTGCCGGTCTCCCCGGCGCGGTAGCCGGTGAGCAGGTTCTGGGCGGGGGAGTGGAGGATCCGGAGGACCTCGGCCGTGGTCCGCCAGGTCCGGGTGCCCCTGGGGTACCAGTTGAGGCCGCCGCCGTACTCCACGCCGCCGCCGAACCGGCCGGTGACGAACGACGTCCGGCCGAACGCCTCCAGCTTGCGCCGCTTGAGGAAGTAGCCGGCCTCCAACAACCCGCCGGTGGCGAACGGCCGGCCGAACGGCCAGGGCGCGCCGACGGTCTTGACGTCGTTGAGCCATCGGAAGAAGTACTCGCCGTAGATTCCGAAGCCGCGATGCTTCATCGAGGCGTCGAGCGCCCAAAGCTGAAGGTTCGTCGACGCCACCCTGGTGTTCGGGCCCAGAAGGTTCGGTTGGAAAAGCGCCGTGCCGTCGGAGAGTCGGACGTCGGTGATCTCCAGGTTGCTCAGCGTCGCGGGGGTCAGGGCGACGTTGGGCTGGTGGGAGACGTTGACGCTGGCGCCGAGCCGGAAGCTGCGGTCTTCATGGTACTCGACGTCGGAGACGCCGCCGCCGTAATCGTCGGTCGGCTCGTACCAGACCGTCCCGCCGAACGACGCCGACGTCCCGACGAGCGGCCCGAGGGTCTCGCCGAAGCGGCCGAGCGAATCGGCGATCATCGCGATGTAGTTCAGACCGTCGATCGGCTCGCCCTGGAGCCAGACGCCGGGACCGAAGTCGGCCCGGAAGAAGGTGGTGGCCATGGTCCGGTCGGCCCCGAGCGTCCAGCGGAACGAATCGGTCCATTCGCGGGTGCTGGGGATCTTCCAGACCCCCACCCGAAGGTCGACGGCCCGATTGAACCGGTAGTTGATCCAGCCGGAATACCCGGTGAACGCGAACGGCGTCGTCGAGAAGACCATCGCCGTGAACTGAAGCTTCGGATCGAACGCGAAGCCGTAGAAGTTGATGAAGTTGCGGGGGACCTCGACGGTGCCGAAGCTCTTGATCGGCTCGTTCATCCCCGTCGCGCCGACCCAGCCGCGGCGGCTGGGGGCGAAATTCTGGAACCGGACCTGGGTCATCAGGTCGAACCGCAGCTCGAACGGCGTCCGTTGGGTGTCGCGGGGCCGGACCAGGACGTACTGGCCCAACTCGTCGTCGTAGTCGCCGACGAGGAACTTCCCCAACGAGTCGCCACCCCCGCCGCCGGCCTCGGGAAGGTCGGCGACGCCGGTTTCGGCGTCCAACTCCCCGTTGGCCCCTCCGTCCGGGTCCGGGAACGGCGTCGGCGCGGGACCCTCCATGCCGGGAAGATCGGCGACGCCGGTCTCGGCTTCAAGCGCCTCTTGCAGCGCGGCGGCCGACGCGGGCGCGACCGCCGGGTCGATCGCCTTCGCCTCGCCGTCGTCGAGACGTCGCGACAGCTCCTCCACCTTGCCGGCGAGCGTCCGATTCCGGTTCGTCAACTCGACGTTGCGACGCTCCAGCGCCTCCAGACGCTTCGATAAGGCGTCGACCGCGGCCGTCAGGTCCTTCGCCGCGGGCTCCTCGGCCGCGACGCGCGCGGCGGCGAGCAACGCCAGCGACAGGAAAAGCCACGACCGTGGAGCCATCCGGCGACCTCGGAAGACATGAGGGCGACGTCGGCCGCGTCCCACCCATCCCCTTCCATCGGCCGATCCGGCGCGGTTCGTCCAGCGAATTCCGAGAATCGCTCAAGTCGATACCGCTCGAAGGTCGACTTGACGCCGAGCGCCGGTCCCAGGCCCGGTAGCCGCCGTCACGCGGCCGCTCAGGTCGCGATCCGCTCGCGCCCTTCTTCTCGCGGAAAAAACTGACCGTCACGGATTTTGGGGGTGGTGAACATAACGGCCTTCCCCCCTCGCGGG
>CALCIB010000402.1 GCA_937907525.1 uncultured Planctomycetales bacterium
GAGGGGGGCGAGTCGAAACGCCGTCGACGTCCAAGGCTTCCCGGACGGGCTTCCGTGAATCCCAAAGGTCGTCCCGCGCGTCGTCCCCCTCATCTGACGCCTTCGGCGTCTGTCTTCCCCCGCGAGGGGGGAAGACCGTGATGGTCGTCCTTGGCCCACTGTATGAGACAGACTCTAAGTCATCATACCGGCGGTCGCCGCGGAATTCACGGGAGGCGGAACCACCGCCGCCAACCGCGGCGGCCGCGACGCTCGTCCAGGATCCGGACGACCTCGGCGTGCCCGCCCTCCGCGGCGCGGCGCTCGGCGCTTTCGCGGTACGACTCCGCCATGTCGTGGTCCTTAAGCATTGCGATCATGTGGGCGCGAATTTCGTCGTCCAGGAAGTCCATATCGGCCAGGCTCTCGGCGGGATCGATCTCGATCGGGTTTTCTTTAAGGTAGCGATGCACCGCCGAATCGCAACCGCGGCCGGCGTCGACGGCCAGGTCGCGCGCGGTCCTGTCGAACATCTCGTCCCGGAGCGAGGCGTCCGCGCCGCGGTCGAGCAGGAGCCGGACGACGTCGGCCTTGCCGGCGGCGGCGGCCTCCATCAACGGGGTCCGATTGTCGTCGATCGTCGCGCGGCGGTCGATCTCGGCGCCGGCGTCGAGCAGGATTCGACACTTCTCGACCCATCCCCGAGACGCCGCCATATGCAGCGGGGTCCAGCCGTTGAGGCCGTGGCGCCGCGGGTCCGCCCCCGCGGCGAGCAGTCGGGCGAGGACGGCGGCGGAGCCCTCCGCCTCCGATTCCACGGCCCAGAGCAGGGGGGAGTAGCCGTCGAGGGTCTCCACGTTCGGGTCCGCCCCGCGCTCCAGCAGGAACGCGACGAGCCCGTCGTCGCCGGCCGCGGCGGCGGTCGTCAGCGGCCCGTGGCCGTACTTGTCGCGGTGGTGGACGTACTCGGGCTCGGTCTCCACTCGACGCCGAATCTCGGCGGGATCCCACTGGAACGGGTCGTCCATGGCTTGAATCCTCGCTTCCGACTGGTCTTCGACGGTCCCGGTTCCCGAGTATCGGGCGCGCCCCCGAAAAAACCCATCCCAAACGCGCCTACTTCGTTCCCAAATTCGTCCGAGACTCGAATTCCGGGACATCGGTCATCATGGAGGGTTGTCCGTCGGGAGGGAGGGGGCCGTGAACGAGGCGAATCGTGACAATCCGCGGGTGAAGGTCGGTCGCGACGGCGAGGCCGCCGCCTCGCGCGCGGAGGCCCCTCGGCGTTCGCGAGGGCGAAAGGCCGCGATCGATGATGTCGAGGCGCGCGAGCGAAGCCGTCGTTTTCGCGGGTTTCGTCCTTGCGGGGCAACGACTTGCGGCCGATGGGTTCGAACGTCGCCACGACGAACGGAGCCGTTCGAGTCGCGTGGGGCGATTGCCCGGGAGGGCTCGGCGTTTATGATGGGGATCGCCGGGGGCGGGGGGGCCGTCGTCGCGGCGGTGGGGCTGACGATGGCGAGACGGTCGGAGACGGAGAAGCGGCGGCTTTACGACGAGGCCGTTTTCGCGATGCGGCTGGGGCTGGGGGTCAACGCGGTCCTGGGCGCGGCCAAACTGGCGGGGGGGCTTTTGGGCGGCTCGCGCGCCATGGTCTCCGACGCGGTCAACTCGCTGGGGGACGTCTTCACCTCGGCCGCGGTCCTGACGGCGCTTCACGTCGCGCAGAAGCCGGCCGACGCCGAACATCCCTACGGCCACACCCGCGCCGAGGCCGTCGCCGGCTCCAACGCCGCGGTCTTGGTGATCGTCTCGGCCTTGATGGTCGGCTGGGAGACCGCGCGGGCGTTCTCGCTGAACCCGACGATCCCGGCCCCCCCCTGGTGGACCCTCGCCATCGCCGGCGGCAACGTCGCCGTGAAGGAGGGGCTCTACCACTACAAGATCCGTCTGGGGCGGCGGCTGGGCTCAAGCGCCCTGATCGCCACCGCCTGGGACCACCGCTCCGACGCCCTCAGCGCCCTGGCGGTGCTGGCCGCGCTGGCGGCGGTTCGGATCCTGGGCCCGCGGTTCGGGTTTCTGGACGCCGCGGCGGCCCTGGTGGTCGTGGGAGTGATCCTCAACTCGGCGGTGCGGCTTCTGTTCTCCTGCGCCCAGGAGTTGATGGACGCCCAGGCGGAGCCGGAACTCGTGGAGGCGGTGCGGCGGGCCGCCGCCGAGACGCCCGACGTCCGCCGGGTCGACAAGCTCTGGGTCCGCAAAAGCGGCCTGGAATTCCTGGTGGACATCCACGTCCAGGTCCCCGCCGCGCTGAGCGTCGACCAGGGGCACAAGATCGGCCACCGGGTCAAGGACCGCCTTCTGGAACGCTTCCCCAAGCTCCGCGACGTCCTGGTCCACCTGGAGCCGTTCCCCCATGACGACGACGATTCGTGAGCCGGGACGGGCCCGTTGCACGCGCCTTCCGCCTCCCTTATAACCGTCGAAAAGCGCCTTCCCGGCCATCGTTCGAGGACGCCGCCATGACTCGCCCCTCCGTCCGCTGGATGTTCGTCGGCCTCGTGTTCCTCGGCGTGGCCGCGCGAGCCGACGACAAGCCGCCCCACGTCGTCTTCATCACCGGCGACGAGGAGTACCGCAGCGAGGAGTCGTTGCCGATGCTGGCGAAGATCCTCGACAAGACCCACGGCTTCCGGGTCTCGGTCTGCTACGCCCTCGACCCCGAGGGCAAGATCGATCCGAACGCGCTGACGAACGTCGCCGGGTTGGAGGCGCTTGACGACGCGGACCTGCTGGTGATCTTCACCCGCTGGCGGAGCCTGCCGGACGCGCAGTTGAATCGGATCCTCAAGTACGCGGACTCCGGCCGGCCGATGGTGGGCTTCCGCACGGCGTCGCACGCCTTCCGCTACGACGGCGGCCCCCACGCCGCGGAGATGAACGCGCGCTGGATGCGCCAGGTGTTCGGCCAGACGTGGATCACCCACCACGGCCACTTCGGCGACGGCCTGGAGATGCTCACCAAGGTCACGACCGTCCCGGAGCAGGCCGGCAACCCGATCCTTCGCGGGGTGAAGACGCCGTTTCAGGTCTACTCGTGGCTGTACCACGTCGAGGGGGGGGGCGACGCGCTGGAGGGCGACTGCACCCGGCTGTTGACCGGCAAGGCGCTCAAGTCCGGTCACGCCAAGGAGTTCGACCGATTCCCGGAGACCAACCCGGTCGCCTGGACGAAGACGTATACGGGCCCCGGCGGCAAGTCGGCGCGGGTCTTCTTCACGACCCTGGGCCACCCCTTCGACTTCAAGGTCGAGCCGATGCGGAAGCTCGCCTTGAACGGGATCTTCTGGGCGCTGGGCAAGGAGGCGGAGATCCCGGCCGACGGCGTGAAGGCCGATTTCGTCGAGCCCTACGAGCCGAACAACTCCGGCGTCGGCGGGTTCAAGAAGGATCTCGCGCCGGTCTACCTGGAGACCGGCGCGGGTCGCTGAGGCTCAGGGGATGATGCCGCCCTGGGCGACGACGGCCGGGGGCTGGACGACGGTCCCATCCTGGAGTTGGATGGGGGGCAATCCGTTGACGTAGTGGAAGCGACTATTCCCGAAGACGGCGCCGTTGACCTGGAACTGGCTGTCGATCATCCGCCCCACGTTGAAGGCGCCGCCGGGGGTGATGATCATGTCCCCCTGGATATAGGCGGAGACCGGCGGGAACTGCTTGGTCGACTGGGTGCCGACGATCGGGTAGTTTAACGAGAGGACGTTGGATCCGGTCCCCGTCCCCTTGGGGGGCTGGACGACGAGGCCGACGTCGCGGCCGACGTTGAAGGCCGAGCCGTCCTGGATCGACAACGTCCCGCCGACGTTCAGCAGGTTCAGGTCGCGGCCGATCGAGACGAAGCCGCCGTTGGCGAGGTCGGCGTCGTTGAGGACGTCCAGGGTGTTGAGGTCGCCGCCGGTGGTGATCGAACCGCCCGCCTTGATCGACCGGAAGGCCATCCGATCGATCGCCTGGGTTCCGGAGACCACCACCGGGCCGGTGAGGTCGGCGGTGTGGAAGCCGAGGATCGAGGCGATGTTGCCGCTGTTGATCGTGATCGAGCTGACGTCCAGCACCCGCGACTGCTCGGCCTGCCCGTAGGCGAAGCTGTGGGCGAAGCCCTTCTTGATCGCCCGCGGCAGGGGGTTGATGGTCAACTCGGTGTTGGCCGTGGAGCCGTCGACGATGATCCCCACCGAGCCGTCGGGCCGGGGGTAGACCCGCACCGTCCCCTGGGGCTGGGGCGTCTCCGTCGGCTGGGCGAGGCCCAGCGCGGTCTGGCCCGACCCGGCCGCGTAGGCCCCATTCGCCCCCTCGACCGCGGAGACCTGCTGGGTGTTGGAGACGTAGCTCAACTGGATCCGGAACCGCGAGCCGTCGTTGGTCACGACGTTGACCGCCTGGCCGCCCCGGGCGGTCTGGATCGCCGGCGCGTAGATCGTCCGGGGGTGTTCGCGGATCCCAGGCGCGTCCTTGGTGAAGGCGGGGAAGCCCGCGATCCGCGCCGGGCGGACGGAGGGGTTGTTCAAGAGTTTGCTGGAGAGCGTCAGGTACTGGTGGAGCGTCACCGGCGAGGCGCTTGAGAGGACCATCCGCTGTTCCAGCCGCGCGTCGGCCGTCGGCCGGAACGAGTGACGCGACGGGCGACGGTTCGACGAGGCGGGCATGCGACGATCCTCCATGATCGTGGAAAGCTCGCGACGCCCGACGGAACTCCTTCCCGGCCCACCCGGCCCGGTCCCGACGTCGCGACGAGCCCCGGCGCGTCTCCCGCCGGAACTCGAACAACCCTCTCTATCGGCCCCCGTCGCGCCGCGACCGCCTCGAATCGGCGGCGTCTCCGCGCCGGTCGCTCCCGAGACGCGGGTCGCGCCGGTCGCGCCGACGGTGGCGCGCTCAAAGGTCCCGGGCGTTGAAGGTGTCCCCCTGGTCGACGTCGCCGGTCTGGAGCCCCTTGGTGAACCAGCGGACCCGCTGCTCGCTGGTGCCGTGGGTGAACGAGTCGGGCACGGCGTAGCCTTGGGCCTGCTTCTGGAGCGTGTCGTCGCCGATCGCCGTGGCCGCCTTCAGGCCGGACTCGATGTCGCCGGTCTCCAGGACGTGCTCCTTCTTCTCGATGTGATGCGCCCAGACCCCGGCGAGGAAGTCGGCCTGAAGTTCCAGCCGAACCGAAAGCGCGTTGGCCTCGGCCTCGCCCGCCCGCCTTTGGGCGCGCGAGACCTGCTCGCTGATCCCCAGCAGGTTCTGGACGTGATGCCCCACCTCGTGGGCCAGGACGTAGGCGCGGGCGAAGTCCCCCGGCGCCTTGAAGCGCCTCGCCAACTCGTCGTAGAAGGAAAGGTCGATGTAAACCTTTTGGTCCCCCGGGCAGTAGAACGGCCCGACCGCCGAACTGGCCGCTCCGCAACCCTCGGTCGACACCCTGCCCGAGAAGAGGACCAGCGTCGGGTCCTGATACCGCTTGCCCATCTCGGCGAACTGCTCCCGCCAGACGTCCTCGGTCATGGCCAGGATCCGCCGGGCGAACTCGCCTTGCGCCTTCTCCTCCTCGGTCAACTCGCGCTGGCGTTGCTGCTGTTGGGGGCCGCCCCCGCCCGGGGGACCGTTGTTGATGACCTGAAGCAAGGGCCGGGGGTCGATTCCCAGGTAGAGGCCCAGAAGGATGATGATGAGCGTCCCGATCCCGCCGCCCGCCATCGTCGCCGGCGACAGTCCTCGACGGTCCTCGACGTTCTCGCTCTCACGCCCGCCTTGCCAGCGCATCTTGGTCGGCCCCCGGTGTTCGGCCTCGCGTCGAGCCGCCTCCGCGGCGGGGCGGTCTCGACCCTCATACAAGAGAAGGTATTTGCGAGGGCTGGGAGAGGCAAGGGGCGCGCCGGCGTCATTCGGCGGTCAGCAGTCGACACTCCATCCAGAGGATCGTGCCGGAGCGCGAACCCCCCTCGATCCGGACCCTCGCGTCGTCGCCGTCGATCGCCAGGACCACGACCTTCGTTCCGGTCGCCAGGGTCACGGTCTCGACCTTGGGTGATTCCCCCTTGCGGGGGCGACGGCCCTTGGCGAGCGGCTGGGCCAGGGTCGGCACGGCGACTTCCGTCGCCCCCGCCTCCGCGACGATCCGGGCCGGGCCACCGATCTGAAGCTCCCACAACCCGGCGGCGCCGGGACGGGGCCCGCAACCCGACGCGGCCAGGAGGATCGCCGCCAGGACCCAGGCGCTTCGGCCGGCCATCAGTAAGCGTCCGCCGAAACGACCTCGCCGCCGGCCGTGCTCGCCAGGGCCCGCCAGGTCGCGAGCGCGATCGAGTCCTTCACGAACGCGGCGTGGCCGTCGGCGAACAGGGCGTGGATCCCGCCGGGATGGCTGCTCCGCGCCGCGACGTTCAACGAAAGCTGGTTCCAGAACGGGTCGGACTTGTCGCTGTGCGGCAGCCCGCCGCGACAATCCACCCGCGGGTCGTTGGGGACGCGACGATGGTTGTACATGCTGTGCCCCGGCGCCCCGTAATGCCACTTGCTCCCACGAGTCACCTGGAACCCCGGCGGCGCCGACGTCTGGCACAACGCCTGGTAGTCCGCGTCCGAGGTGATCGGCGGTCCGCTCGTCTTGTTGTTCCCGGTGATGACGAACCCGTTGAGCGGGTTTTGCGGGAACCCGATCCCAGGGATCGACCGGATCGTCTCGCCGATCGCCACCGTGTTCGAAAGCCCGTCCGTCACCGTCGCGATTCGAAGCGCCCGGTTCTCCGTGAACACTCCGTCGGGTCGGATCCCAAGCGCGTTCCCGGAGGCGTCCACCGGGTTCTGGGCCACGGGATACAGGCTCCCCACGCAGAGAGGGTAGTTGTGCATGCCGTAGCCGGCCTGGGCGTGTTGCGGCGGGCTGGGGTCGCTGGGGCAAAGGAACGTCGCGATGAAGATCCCCGCCGCCGTCGTGTTGGCCAGATCGCCGTCGGGCGAGAGGTTGAAGTTGAAGGCGTTGAAGGCCGGACCCGACTCCAACCGCGGAAGCATCTGGGCGTACGCGCCCCAGCAATTCCCCAGTCCGGCGACGTGACTGTTGATCCGACCCGGCGGGAAGACGCCGAAGGCCGAGGCGTAATCGTGCAGTCCCAGGCCGATCTGCTTCAAGTTGTTCGCGCACTGGGCCCGCCGCGCCGCCTCCCGCGCCGACTGCACCGCCGGCAGCAACAGCGCGATCAACACCGCGACGATCGCGATCACCACCAACAACTCGATCAGCGTGAATCCCTTCCTCATCCGACGTCCCTCCGACCCCTCGGCGCGATCCACGATCGTCGGGCCACGATCCTGTCCCGTGATCGACGGAATCCTAGCACGGCCGCCGCGGCGACGTCCAGCCCCTCGCGAGCGACGACGGCTGTCGAC
Organism: uncultured Planctomycetales bacterium; assembly: GCA_937907525.1. Lineage (GTDB taxonomy): Bacteria > Planctomycetota > Planctomycetia > Isosphaerales > Isosphaeraceae > Paludisphaera. The sequence continues at coordinate 7,408 of CALCIB010000402.1, forward strand.
TGGTCGCCGGCCGCGACGGCCCGTAAGCTGATTCGAGGTCCGATCCGCCGCGAGCGCGGGCGGCCCTCGTTTTCGATGACGTGGTCCCAAACCGCCGCGCGGGCGGCCTCGACTCCGAGGGAACCGCGAGGAGAAGCGCATGAGGAATCTGATCTGCGTCGCGAGCATGTCCGCCCTCGTCCTGGCCGTCGCCGCGGTCGCGCGCACCGACGCCGCGGCCGACGAGCCGGTCCCGATCAAGACCGTCATGAAGACCCTGTTCGCCGGCAAGAACACCCCCAAGGCCGCGCTCACGGCCGCCGCCAAGACCGACGCCCCGGACTGGGCCAAGGTCAAGGAAGCGTCCGACAAGATCTCGAAGTTCGTCCCGGAGCTGGCCAGGAACGCCCCGCCCCAGGGCGACCGGGAGTCCTGGGACAAGCTCACCAAGGCCATCGCCGCCACCGCCGGCGACCTCAAGAACGCCGTCGAGGCCGAGGACGTCGCCAAGCTCCACGAGACGACCAAGGCCATCGGCGGCTCCTGCAAGGCCTGCCACTCCGTCCACCGGCCCAAGGAGGACTGAGGCCCTCGAAACCGCCGTCGCCCGCCCCCCCGCGGCGACGGCCTTCATCACGTCCCGAACGAGTCGACACCGCGATGCAGCATCCGTTGATCTCCCACAAGGCCGCGCGGTTCACCGAAAGCGTCATTCGCGGCATGACGATCGAGGCCCGTCGCCACGGCGCGGTCAACCTGGCGCAGGGGATGCCCGACTTCCCCGCGCCCCAGGCGCTCAAGGACGCCGCCTGTCGCGCCATCCAGGACGACGTCAACCAGTACGCCGTCACCTGGGGCGCCCGCGAGTTTCGCCACGCCGTCGCCGAGCACGCCGCCTGGCGCCTGGGGCTGGACGTCGACCCCGAGGAGGACGTCACCGTCACCTGCGGCGCCACCGAGGCGATGCTGGTCGCGCTTCTGTCGATCGTCAACCCCGGCGACGAGGTGATCCTTTCGCAACCCTTTTACGAGAACTACTGGCCCGATTGCGTCCTCGCCGGCGCGGTCCCGCGGTTCGTCCCCGTCCGGCCGCCGCACTGGAGGTTCGACCCCGACGAACTGGCCGCCGCCTTCAACGACAAGACCAAGGCCGTCGTCCTTTGCAACCCGATGAACCCCACCGGGGTCGTCTTCGATCGCGAGGACCTGGAGGTCGTCGCCGCGCTTTGCCGCAAGTGGGACGTGGTGGCGATCACCGACGAGATCTACGAGCACCTGGTCTACGACGGTCGGAAGCACGTCGCGCTGGCCTCCCTCGACGGCATGTGGGAACGCTCGGCGACCGTGGGAGGGATGTCCAAGACGTACTCCGTGACCGGCTGGCGGGTCGGCACGATCCTGGCGCCTCCCAGGTTGACCCGCGCCTTCCGCCAGGTCCACGACTTCGTCTCCATCGGCGCCGCGGCCCCGCTGCAAGAGGCCGGCGCGGTGGCGTATCGGCTCCCGCGGTCCTACTACGACGACCTCGTCGCCGGTTACCAGGCGCGTCGCGACCGCCTGTGCAAGGCGCTTTGGGAGGTGGGCTTCGAGTTCGACGCGCCCCAGGGGGCATACTACGTCATGGCCGGCATCGGGCCGTTCGGAGTCGATGACGACGTCGCCTTCGCCGGCAAGTTGGTCCGCGAGATCGGCGTGGCGACGGTTCCCGGATCGAGCTTCTTCCGCGACAAGGAACTCGGGCGATCGTTCGTCCGCTTCTGCTTCTGCAAGCGCGACGAGACCCTCGACGAGGCCGCGCGGCGGTTGCGCTCGCTCCGCGTGATCGTCTGACGCTCGCCTTCGAAACGACGCGGCCCCGGAGGAAACCCCGGGGCTGGTCCGTAGAGCGGGTTTGTCGGGGCCGATCGACTCAGGCGTGGGCCTTGACTCGACGGCGGGCGAAGCCCAGCGCCGCGGCGGCGCCCAGGCCCATCATGACGAGCGAGGCGGGCTCGGGGGCGGTGGAACCGGCCAGGTCGCGGAACATCGGAGTATTGGGAAGGCCGGAGAGCAGGGTCCTGCTACCGTCGGCAGTGCTGACCTCGTACCACTTGCCGTCGTTGTGGTCTTGACCGATCAGGGTGTTGCCGGTCTCGAAGGCGAGTTGGAGGGTCGCCGCCTGGTTGTTGGAGCTGAGCAAATCCGCGACCAGGGTTCCTCCTCCCGAGATCGAATTCAGGTCGGCCTTGTAGAAGCCGGTGTACGTCGACATGTAGAGCTCCCCGTTCTTGTCGATCGCGATGTCGCCGAAGTTCAGGCCATCCAACGGATCCCCGTTGGCGTCGATGAAGGTGGCGATCTTCGCGAAGGTCGGCGTCACCGCGGACATGTCGGCGGCGTACAATTCGTTGGTGCCCTGGTTGACGAAGTAGTACGACGAGCCGTAGAACGACGCGCTGGACGAGTCGGTGACGGTGGGGACCGAGGCGCCCATGGTCACCGTGCTCGCGTTCGAGCCGCTCCCCAGCACGTATCTGTACATCTGCCCGTTCTGGGGGAGCCGGAAGTAAAGGGTCTTGTTCGCGCTGTCGAACGCCAACCCGTTCGCCCCCGAGCCGGTGGGGAGGGTGGTCAGTTGGCTCTTCGACCCGTTGAGGGTGTTGACGCTCCAGACGTGCCCGCTGTCATCCACGCCGTAGACGAAATCCGCCGAGGCCGTGCCGACGCCGACTCCGAGGACCAGTCCCATCGCCGCCAGACTCTTGCCGAGCTTGCCGATCAGGTGTCGCAACATGGTTCCGCGCTCCTTGGACAGAGGCCTGGATCAAGGCCGTTCGAGGCGCGTCCGGGAGTCGGCACCTCGCCTCTCCCTCGGTCGCTCCTCGCATCCCTCGTCAGACGCAGGGGACTATAAGTCTTCTCCCGGTTGGCTCCTATGCGTGGATGCGAAAATACAACATCGTTGACGCGCCGCAACGTGCCGAAAACGACGGCGACGTGGCGTATCGAATGACAATCGGCCGGCGCTTCGTTCATAAAGGACGTGCCGCAACCGATTTTAGACCAATTCAGTATTGATGATGTTTGATTCCGTGTGGGCGACGTGTGGGCGAGGGGAGCGGCGCGGACCTCGACGAGGTCGCGGGGAGGACTGGACGAGGCGGGTTTGGCGGCGAGGGGGCCGGTTCCGGCGGGCGTCGCCTCGGGGCGGGGCCGCGGGGTCGCGATTCCCGGCGGGGCGGGTGCGTCCGGCGCGGGAAGATGGTAGACTGGCGCTTTCCCTCGGCCCGGCGACGCGCCCTTGAAGGCGGAGGGCCGGAGCGGGCCGCGACGAGGACCGACCCATGTTGCCCGATCCGACCCAGGACCCGACGGCCGACGACGCGCCCGAGGCCGAGGGCTCGCGGTCCTCGACCTTGCCCGACGACGACCCGGCCGACGTCGACGTCGCGGACCTGCTCGACGACGAGGACGGCGAGGCCGACCCCGAGGAGGACTTCGGCGACTTCGACGACGACGACCCCCGCGTGGTCTTGATCACCGGCGCCTGCGGCAACGTCGGCCGGAAGCTCCGCGCCGCCTGGGAGGACGAGTACGACCTGATCCTCCTGGACGCCGCGCCCGGCGAGGACGACGCCGAGGTCTTCAAGGTGGACCTCGCCGAGTTCGACGAGGGCTGGATCACCCACTTCCACGGCGTCGACACGGTCGTCCACCTGGCCGCCGACCGCGACGAGACCGCCTCGCTGGCGGAACTGGAGGCGTCCAACCTGGACGCCCTGGCCAACGTGCTCAACGCCGCCGCCCTGGCGGGGGTGGAGCGGATCGTCTTCGCCAGCTCGGTCCACGTCATGACCGGCCATCGCGACGATCCCCCGGAGATCATCACCGTCGACCTGCCGCCGAAGCCCTCCGGCGTCTACGGCGCTCTGAAACTCGCCGGCGAGCGGTTCGGCAAGAGCCTGGCGCGGGCGTTCGACGTCACGTTCGTCGCCCTGCGGCTGGGGTACGTCCAGGACGGCCCCAACCGCCCCGAGACCCTCCCCGACGACTGGAACAAGCGGCTCTGGCTCTCCAACGGCGACCTGGTCCGCCTCTTCGACGCCGCCGTGGAGGCCGAGATCGAGGACCGCCTGTTCCTGGTCGCCAACGGCGTCTCGCGGAACCAGGGGGGCCAGTGGGACTTGACCGTCGCCGCCGAGGTCCTGGGCTACCTGCCCGAGGACGACGCCTTCGCCCCCCGTCACCAGGCCGAAGCCCTGGACGAACACCGTTGAGTTGACCCCTGCTTCGTCGCGGGGCCCGTCGTCGCGCGCCCCGCCCCCCTTCCCACCGACGATCCGGACCCGATCCATGCTGCACCCCTGGCACGACGTCACCCCCGGCGAACACCTGCCGCTGGAGTTCAACGCCCTGATCGAGATCCCGATGGGCTCGAGCGTCAAGTACGAACTGGACAAGCAGACCGGGTTGATGCGGATGGACCGGGTCCTCTACTCCGCGGTCTACTACCCGGCCAACTACGGATTCATCCCCCAGACCTACGCCGAGGACGACGACCCGCTGGACGTCCTGGTCCTCTGTCAGGAGGCGGTCGCGCCGTTGACCTTGGTCGAGTCCCGCGCCATCGGGCTGATGACGATGATCGACGGCGGCAAGAAGGACCACAAGATTCTCGCCGTCGCCGTCGGCGACCCGGAGTACAACAGCTTCCGCGACGCCTCCGAACTCCCCCCCCATCGCCTGGCGATGCTCCGCCGCTTCTTCCAGGACTACAAGTACCTGGAGGGCAAGAGCGTCGAGGTCGACGAGATCGAGCCGGTGGAGGGGACCAAGGCCGTCATCGAGGACTCGCTGCAACGCTACAGCACCCACCGCCGCCGCGGCTTCCGCGTCAAGCATTGAGAACGCGGGGGGCGGGGCCTCCCGAACTGTCGGAGCGACATCCCCTCTCCCGCCGGCGTGACGACCCGACGCTTTTTCAGCGGCCGCGGCGATCATCGCCTTCTCCCCTTGAGGGAGAAGGTGGCCCGAAGGGCCG
>CALCIB010000403.1 GCA_937907525.1 uncultured Planctomycetales bacterium
GGCCGGATGAGGGGGGGACGTTTCCAGAGGCTTCCGGTCGCGCCCACCCCTCATCCGGCCCTTCGGGCCACCTTCTCCCTCAAGGGGAGAAGGGATGTAGGATTTTACAAACTCCGATGGTTCATGACGCCTTGGGTCGTCACGGCTCAAGCGCGATCGGCCCGTCGGCGGGATGCTCGACGCCGTTGACGACGACTCGCTTGACGCCCGGCGCGGGAGGGACGTGCAGGACCAGGTTCGACGGCTGACGACGCCATCGCGGCGCGAAGGCGACGTCCAGGGTCGCGCCGTCCTCGGAGAGGCCGAACGACAGATCGACGGGGCCGAACTCGGTCGGCATGTTCTCGAACCGCGCGCGACGGTCCTTCGACAGCCACGCCAGGGGGGCGAGTCGAAGCAGATGCAGGCTCCCCGGCTCCAACTGGTCGTCGATCACGGAGAGCCGCAGCGCGTGGAACATCAGCGCGCCGGGCGCGGGGAGGGCGCAGATGCCGTGGCGATGCTCGCAGCCGCTGAAGGTCTGCTGCGAGACGGCCGCGGCCAAGAGCGCGTACATGCCCTCCAGGAACCGCGCGCGGTCGCCGGTCCTCCAGGACGCCATGAGGTTGAAGCTGTAGCAGGGCTCGCAGCTTGAGATCTCATGGATCAACACGGCGCGCTGGTTCCAGTTCCCGCGAGGGTCGTACTGCTTTTGATTGGGGCCGTCGCGGAAGAAGTCCAGGGCGTCGAGCATGAGCGGGTCGTCGGCGTCGAGGAGGCCGGCGAAGGGGAGGACCAGCGGGCCGGTGTCCAGGTAGAAGGGGTGGGTCCGGGCGTCCGGCCCGAAGACCACCGAGGGGACCGCCAGGCGGGCGCGGCCGTCGGCGTCGGTCCAGGAGGGCGACCTGGCGGCGGCCTCGCGGTACGCCTTCTGGAACGCCTCCTTGTAGGCGGCGGCCTCGGCCGCGTACTCCTCGGCGGCGGGGTGGCCAATCCGCCGCAGGAAGCGGACGGCCGTCTCCAGCCCCTTGAAGTTCCAGGCGTCGTTCCACACCGCCTGGGCGGCGACGCCGTTGTCGTTGGGGACCGCGGGGGGGAGGATCCCCTTGGCTCCGTCGTGGCCGGTCTGGCCGCGGGCCTCCTTCAAGAACGCGCACGCCTTGACGATCGGGTCGGTCCAGCGCTCGATGAACGCCGAATCGTCGGTCAAAAGCGCGTGCAGGGCGACGGAATGGAGGACCGATCCGTGGTCGGTCAGCCAGTCGATGGAGCTGAGCTGCCGGGGCGCGCCGAAGTAGCCGGGATGCCGCGAGTACGACGGGCCCGGCGGTTTGGCCTCGCCCTGGTACTTGCGGAAGATCTCCAGGTTCTCGGCCGTGAAGTCGTGCCAGCCGAGCAAGTCCAGCAACATATGCGAGGCCATGCACGTCGGGGTCGGCCAGAGGGTGTCGTAGTTCCACGATCCGGTCAGCAGGGAGCGGTCGCCGTTCTCGGGGTTGGTCTCCGAGGTGACGCGGGCCAGTTCCACCATGCGGCGGACGGCGCGGTTGACGTGGGGCTCGGGGACGTCGACCGTCGCGGCGGTCGCGGGGCGCTCGGACCAGAAGGCGTCGGCCTGGGCGAGCGCGGCGTCGAAGCCCAGGTCGGCCTCGGCGCGGACCTCGGCGGGATCGCCGGGGACCATCGGCAGGACCAGGTCGACGCGGTTCCCCTCGACGGCCGGGGTCGAGACCTGGAGGAAGTAGTCGCGGCTCCCCGACTGGCGCTCGATCAGAAGCGCCGAGCCGGACTCGGTCATCGCCGTCAGGCGGATTCGGCCGTCGGGCTCGACCAGGCGGGCGTGCGACAGCTTGCCGATCGCGTAGGAGTCGCGGGCGAGCGTCCGGGGGTAGGTCGCGCGGTTGGGGTGGACGGTCAGGTTTTCCTCGTGCCACATGCTCCGCTGCATCTGCGCGGCGTCGCCGACGTGGACCATGACCGTCGCGGACTCCGCGGCCTGGATCGGGTCGACGAATTCGACGCGGAAGCGGACCCACAGGTAGATCGGCTCCTTGCCGGTTCGGACGGGCCCGCCGCCGGGGACGTGGGCGAAGACCTCCTGGCGGACGACGACGCCCGCGCCGCCGGCCCACATGGTCCCCATCGGGCGGCGGGTGTAGAGCAGGGGGGCGGCGTGGGAGTCGTCCCAGCCCTGCATGCCGACGCCGCCGTCGGGGAGGCCGCTCATCTGGTGGGCGTGGTCGCGCGGGGGGGGGAGCTTGCCGTCGGGGGCGGACGTCACGGAGAGCATCACGCCCTGGCCGGCGAAGGGATCCAGGTAGGACTTGATCGGCGCGCCGTTGATGTTGGGGAGCGGGTGGGTCTCGGCCACGACCGAGCCGTCGTACAGCAGGGTGAAGCGGAACGGGTGGTTGGGCATCCCCACCGCCGTCCAGACGTTCCGCATGGGCGGGAACCAGCCCTTGGCGGTCTGAAAGTCCGGCTCGCCCGCGACGGTCGTCGCCGTCGCGAGCCAGGCCGCCGCGGCCGTCGCCAACAAGGTCTTCGCAAGGATTCTCATCATCGGTTCCTTACAAGTTCGTTCGTCGAGGCGAAGGGTACGTCTTCTACCGTTCCGGCAAGTCGAGCGGCGGCGTCGGGCCTTCCGGCGGGCCGCCGCGGCCGCCGGGGGACGTGGAGACCTCCACGCGGACGGGCCCGGCGCCGAAGCGGACCTCGCCGTGGACGACCCCTTGCGCCGGGTCGAGCCGGAACCCGGCCGGCTCTCCGTTCACGAGGATCTTCCCGATCGGCCGCGCCCCAGCGGCGAGGATGACGGTCATCGTCGAATCGGGCGGCCCTTGAAGCTCCAGGGCGAGCGCGCCCTTCTCGGCGTCCCATCGCTCGGCGATCCGCTTGCCGCCCCAGAGGTGGCGCGGAGCGTCGTCGGCGAGCGGTCGAAGGTAAAACAACTTCATCCCGCGGCCGGGGACCGATCCGCCGGCGATCCCCTCCTTCAGAAGCTCGCCGCCGTCGACCCTCCGGCACTTCCCGGTCCTGACGTCCAGGACCGCGTATCTCCCGTCCGGCTTCAGGCCGAGGCGGTCGGGGGACCGGAAGCTCAGGGAGGCGTCGCCGGCCTCGGCGTTCATGTTCGCCAGGACGACCAGGTGATCGCCCCAGACGTCGTTGCGGTAGACCGTGGCGTAAACGCCGGGGGCGTCGACCGCGAACAGGTCGGCGGACTCGGCGAAGAAGAACGGCGAGGACTCGTACATGCCGAAGCCGTACTGCGCCTGGTTGTACGCCCGGACCAAGGGAACTTCGTTCCCGGTCACGCCCGCAGCGTAGGAGAACTTCTCCGGGTAAAGCCGCCAGTCGATGTACATGTACTGGCCGCCGCCGGCGAGCAGGTCGATGTTGTAGGAGACCTCGGTGGCGCTGCGGTCGGCGTCCTTGCCGCCGGGCCAGAGGCAGCCGTGGGCGTCCATCCCCTGGAACGCGCCGTACTTGGCCCAGTAGTCGTCCAGCGAGGGGAACGAGTAACCCTCGCCGTAGATGTGGGCGTCGAACGGGCAGATCACCGGCTGGACCGTCGCCTTGGCGCAGTGATCGATCAGCACGGCGTGGGGCCGTCGGGCGTGGAGCGCCTGGCGGCGCCGCCAGTTCATTTCGTGAAGCTCGATGAGGCAGTCGTAGACCTTTTCCGGGTGGCCGTGCTCGCTCTGGAGCGTGCAGTTGGCGTAGGCGAGATCGTCGTCGATGTACATGCCGTCGACGGCGTAACGGTCGAGCATGTCGGCGATGGTGGCGACGCGGTAATCGGCCAGGCCGTTGGGGGAGGCGAGGCAGGTGGCGGCCAGGTCGCAATAGGAATCCATCGAGTCTTTATATCGACCGCCGTAGTTGAAGCCTCGCCAGAGCGGCCATTGGCCCTTGGCTCGCAGTTCCTCGACGCCGGGGGCGCTGGCGTACATCAGGTCGGCGTTGGCGGTCCAGATGAAGAGCATGCCGGCGTCGTGGACGGTCTTGACGACCCGATCCAATTCCTCGGCGGGGGGCCGGGGGATGCCGGGGGTGCCGAGGCGGTGCATCTGGAAGAGGGTGAAGCCCAGCCGGGCGACGTCGCGGATCTCGGCGTCGCTGGGATAGGGGTTCTTGTCGTCGCCGATCCAGGCGAACATCCGAAGGTCCGGCGAGCGCCGATGCGGCTTGCGGTTGGGGACGACGCTGACTCCCACCCGGAACGAGAACGACTCGCCGGCCTTGAGCCGAAGGCCCCGGTCGGCCGACGGCTCGCGGACGACGTGCTGGACCATCTCGACGGTCGCTTCGTCCCCCTGGCGGTCGACGACCTTCGCGACGGCGGTCTCAAGCCCCTCGGCCGCGAGGGTCGCGCCGCGGTCGGTGAAGATCGCCAGGCCGGCCCTGGGGCTGGAGACTTGCAGGCAGGACGTCAGGTTCGAGAACGCGATCGCCTCGCCGGGCTTGGGGAGGGCCGTCATGGGGGCGTCGAAGCCGTTGGTGTCGCGGGTCTTGTGGAGGCACTGGCGGAAGGCGCCGACCGCCTTGAGTTCGTGGCGGATCTCGGCGACGGCCAGGTCGGCCTTCGGCCGGAGCGCGTACTCGGAGACGGCGACGCCGTCGTTGAAGACGGTGGTGGTCAGTTCGTAGGGGAGTTCGCGACCGTCGCCGTCGCGCATCGTCGCCTGGGTTTGGAGGACGACCTTGCCGCGGCCGTGGGGCGTGGCGACGGTCGCGCCGACGTTGCCGCGGGCGTCGGTGGCGAAGGGCCCCACGACCACCCGCGCGGGAGCGACGAGTCGAACGACGTCCTTTCCGTCGCGCCAGGCCCGGAGCGAGACCGTCGCCCCGGTCGCCTCGTCCACGACGTACTCGAAGGTCGGCCCGGCGATGACGATCCGGCCGTCGCGCTTCGAGAGCGTCAGGTCCTCCGACGGGAGCGGTTCCCGCAACACCTCGGCGATCGGCCGGCTCCGCGGCCCGTCGTCGCCGAGCGCCGTCATGGTCCACGTCGTCGCCAGGAGCGGAAGCAAGAGCAGGCGTGGGCGTTTCATCGGAGATGCTCCCTCGTCGTGGGCAAAGACCCGGCGGCTCCGCCGAGCCCGAGGCCATGGTACGACCCCCGACCGAGCGTCGCCATCGAATAATTTCCAAATTCGGAATTTTCACGTCGAGGCGCGGGGGACGGTACGATGGTCGGTTGGCGGCGATCGACAACCACGTCACTTGAGGAGAAGGCGCATGAACGTGCGACGGACGGAGGCGGAGAAGGCGGCGGAGTCTGGGACGGACGTGTCGCGGCGGGGGTTCACGGCCGCGACGCTGGCCGCGGGGTTCGCCGCGGCGGTACGGCCGATCTCGGCCCAGACGATCAGCACCGACGCGGAGGGGCTGGACGCCGGCATGGTCGAGGTCCCCGCGGCCGACGCCAAGCTCCCGGCCTATCGGGCCAAACCCAAGGGCGAGGGGCCCTTCCCGGTGGTCCTGGTCGTCCAGGAGATCTTCGGCGTCCACGAGCACATCAAGGACGTCTGCCGCCGCTTCGCCAAGCTGGGGTATTACGCGATCGCGCCGGAACTCTACTTCCGCCAGGGGGACGTCTCCCGGGAGCCCGACTTCCGCAAGATCCTCTCCAAGGTCGTCTCCAAGGTCCCCGACGCCCAGGTGATGGCCGACCTGGACGCCGCCGTGGCGTTCGCCAAGTCGGAGAAGGCGGACGCCTCGAAGCTGGCGATCACCGGCTTCTGCTGGGGAGGGCGGATCGTCTGGCTGTACTCGGCGCACAACCCGAACCTCAAGGCGGGGGTCGCCTGGTACGGCCGGATCGTCGGCGACACCGACCCGCTCCACCCCAAGAACCCCATCGACCTGGCGAAGGAACTCAAGGCCCCCGTGCTGGGGCTCTACGGCGGAGCCGACACCGGCATCCCCCCCGCCACCGCCGAGCGAATGAAGGAGGCCGCGACCGCGGCCGGCGCCGAGGTCGAGATCCACGTCTACCCCAACGCCGGCCACGCCTTCCACGCCGACTACCGCCCCAGCTACCACAAGGAGGCCGCCCAGGACGGCTGGAAGCGGCTGCTGGCCTGGTTCGCCAAGCACGGCGTCGCGCCGGCGAAGTAAGGCCGGGGGGCGTCGGCGAGCGCCCGGCTTCCCAAACCGGGGGCGTCGCGCGACGCTCCCGGCTCGCATTCAAAGACGCTTGAACAGGAGTGCTCGCGGCGCGATGGACACCCCGCTTCCCGTCTCTCGGAAAAGCGGGGAATTTCCGGTTTGGGCTGGATAATCGGCTTGAAATCGGGATTGGCGGATCGCTAGACTCCGGACGTCTTGAGTGATTCGGCCCACGGAAGGGACGCGAGAGAAACACGGACAGTCCCGCCCCCTCCCCACGGCCCCCTCGAAAACCGTCGCGAGACCTTTCGGTCCTCGTTCCGAGCCGCGGCCGCCCCCCGACCCGGCTTCGCAGTCACAGCGTCGCCTCGCGTTCGCGGAATCGCTCTCGAAGCGCGCGGAGGATCGCGCGCCTCGGGGGAACGCACCGGATTTCAGCCAAGCTCCAACAACGGAAGGGACTCCGCCATGAACAACCGCCCCTTGATCGGCGTCAACATGGACTTTCGGGCTTCGGCCAAGAGCCACGCGCAGCAAAGCGTCACGCCGACGGGCTACTACGACGCCCTCCTGGCCGCCGGCGCCCTGCCGATCATGCTCCCGCCGGTGACTCGGGAGAGCGACCTGCTCCCGATCCTGGAGAAGCTCGACGGCGTGGTGCTCACCGGCGGCGACCAGGATCTCGACCCCCGGAAGATGGGTCTGACGCCCCATCCGTCGGTCACCGTGATGTCCGAGCGCCGGGAACTGTCCGACCGGCTGCTCTGCAAGCACGTCCAGCAGGAGAAGATCCCGACCCTGGGCATCGGCCTGGGAATGCAGGAGCTCAACGTGGTGGCCGGGGGCGGCCTCTTCGTCCACCTGCCGGAAGACCTGCCGAAGTGCATCCCCCACTTCGACCCCCACGGCGGCGCGCACCGCCACACGGTCGTCATGCGGCCCAAGACGCGGCTGGCGGAGATCTACGGCCCGAGCGAGGTCCGCGTCAGCAGCCACCATCACATGGGGATCCGCAAGCTCGCCCCGGCCTTCCGGATCGGCGCCCTGGCCCCCGACGGCCTGATCGAGGCCTACGAGGGGAAGGACCCGTCCTGGTGGGTCGTCGGCGTCCAGTGGCACCCGGAGAACGAGGGCCACATCTCGCTGGACACGCAGTTGATCGAGTCGTTCGTCGAGGCCGCCCGCGGCTTCCGCGCCGCCCCGGTCCTCGCCCGCGTCGGCTGACGTCCGACCCGGCCCCGCGCCAAGCCCCCTCGACCCCCGCCCCCACCGGAGCGGGGGTCGTTCGCGTTCGAAAGCCGCCAAGACCGCGCCGGTCGGGGGTTGGACGACGACCGCCGACGGCCTAAGATCAAGGCGATGTTCCGACCTGGGATCCAGAAAAAATGGAACGACGCGCGACGTCCCCCCTCCCACCGGGAGAGGGTGGCCCGAAGGGCCGGGTGAGGGTCGTCGCGTTTCGGAATACGCTCTGGGTTTGCGTCGGGCCGTTCCGACGCTCCCTCCGAAGCGCCGCGACCCTCATCCGCCGCTAACGCGGCCGCCCTCTCCCGGCGGGCTGACGACCCGACACTTTTTCGGAGGCCGCATGCGACTCTCACGCAAGCCGGCGCTTAACGGCCTTCTCCCCTTGAGGGAG
>CALCIB010000404.1 GCA_937907525.1 uncultured Planctomycetales bacterium
GGCCACTCCAGCGCCGGGGATGCGGCGGACGCATCCCGGCGGACGACGGTTGCGTGAATCCTCCGTGAGTGGACCGATCCGGAAAACTCCCTGCGTCCCGGATGAAGCGGGTCGACGGCGATCCTCCGAACAAGGGGGCCAAGGCGGCGTCGCGGGCCGAGCGGGGCGTGAAAAAAGGCCGCGGACCCCGACGTCGGGGCGCGACCTTCGCCAAATCATCTCTCGCGATCGAGTTCTCGAAGCCGCGACGTCATGACCGTTTCCCCCACGAGGTCGGGGTGGGAAGCGCCGGCGATCTCGCCATCGCCGGCCGTTTCAAGGCTCGCCGCCATTGGAGATACCACATTGACACAAAGACTGTCAATTCCGATTCGGCCCCGGATCGACCGAAGCCGCGACGGGCCGGGGCCGTTCGGCCGCGCCGGCCCCGGGCGGCGTCGGCGTCGCCGTCGCGACCCGACCGACTTCGTGAAATTTTTCTCGAATGCGGTTCTAGGTTGTTGACAGGGGGCGGGGCGGACGGTTTGATGATATCGGCGCGTGACGCACCGTCGCCGGCGACGGTCGCTCGCCGAGTCGGAATCGGCGTCTCCGAGGGACTGCCTTGCCTGGCGAACCCGAGTTTCGACCGGTCGCCGCCGAGGCCCTGCGATGGGTGGCGCGCGTCACCGCCATCGGGTTGGAGTTCGCCGTCCCCGCCCTGGTCGGGCGTCTTCTCGACCTGGGGTTGGGGACCGGGCCGTGGCTGGTCGTCTCGGGGGCCTTGCTGGGCCTGGCGGTCGGCATGCTCCACGTCCTGCGGCTGCCCGAGGAGTTCGCCCGCGAGGCCGAACGCGACCGCGGGCGCCGGAGCGGCTCGGAACGCGATTCCCCTTGAATTGAACGACGTGGATCCCCGCCGTCGCGGGTTCCCGATACGACGAGAAGAAATCCCGGACATGGCCGCACACGGACCCCTCGATCACGTTCTCGACCACCCGACGCTGGAGTTCCCCTGGTGGACCGGCCCGTCCCACCAGATGGAGATCCACCTGCCGAGGATCCTCGGCTTTCAGATCACCCGGTTCATGGTGATGGAGTTGGTGGTCGCGGTCCTCTTGTTCGCGATCCTGGCGCCGATCGTCCGCCACATCCGCCGCAACCCCGTGAGCAAGGGGCCGCTGGCCAACGCCTTCGAGGCGCTCTTCCTGTTCATCCGGGACGACATCGCCCGGCCGGCGATCGGCGGCCACGGGGCGGATCGGTTCCTGCCGTTCCTCTGGACGGTCTTCTTCTTCGTCCTGTTCGCCAACCTGCTGGGGATGATCCCGGGGATGGCCTCGCCGACCGGGAACGTCAACGTGACCGCCGTGTTGGCGGTGGCTACGATGGCGGTGGTGGTCGGCTCGGGGGTCCGGGAGTACGGCCCGCGGAAGTTCCTGACGAACCTGGTGCCGGCCGTCGACGTCCCCTGGCCGCTGAACTACGCCTTCTGGCCCTTGATGTTCGTGATCGAGTTCGCGGGGCTTCTGATCCGCCACCTGGTGCTGGCCGTGCGGCTCTTCGCCAACATGTTCGCCGGCCACGTGGTGCTGGCGGTGATTTTGGGGTTCATCCTGATCGTGCAGGGCTGGCTGTTCTGGGTCGTGATGCCGGCGAGCATCGCCGGCGTCGTGGCGCTCAGCCTGCTGGAACTGCTGGTGGCGCTGATCCAGGCGTACATATTCACATACCTCTCGGCGCTGTTCATCGGGATGTCGGTGCATCCGCACTGATCCGCGGCCGCGCGAGGGGGCCGGCGGGCGCGTCGCGGACGCCCGGCCGGGTCGAGGTCGTTCCGTTCGATCCGCGACGATTCGACGAGATCGAGGCGGGCGCGGGCCGCGCGCGGCTCCGCGACGACGCCCGCCCGTCGTAGAGGTCCACAACCAGTCTCCCGAGGGTTCGATGAAACTGATCAAGTCCGCCGTGTTCGCGTTCGCCCTGCTGTTCGTCACCCAGGGGGTCGCCTCGGCCCAGACCGCGGAGGTCGTGACCTCGGCCACGACCATCGACTACCGCCCGATCGGCGCCGGCCTGATCATCATCGGCGCCGGCGTGGGCATCGGCATTTTGGCCAAGGGCGCCGTGGAGAGCATGGCCCGCCAGCCGGAGATCGCCCGCGACATCCAGGGGGCCATGATCATCGCGGCGGCCCTGATCGAGGGCGTCACGTTCTTCGCGCTGCTGCTGCAGATCATCACCACGTTCATGCGCCAGGGGGGCTGAGCGGGCCCCGGACGCGCCGGAGGCGCGGCCCCGTTCCGGCCTCCGCGACGCGGGGGTCGGGGCGGGGCCGAGGCCGGCGTCGAATCGTCACAACCGTCTCAGTCAGTCCGTCCGTACCCGAGAACCAAAACCCATGCTCCGCCTCTTGAAGTCCGCCCTGGGGCCCGGGCTCGTCGCGACGGCCGCGTTGCTGGCGGTCCCGGCCCCGGTCGGGGCCGAGGAGCCTCCGGCCGCCGCGGTCGGGGCCGAGGCCCACGAGACCGAATCCGACCCCAACCCGATGAAGGCCGAGCCGGGCCTGGCGATCTGGACGGTCATCGTCTTCGCCGGCCTGTTCGCCGTCCTGACCAAGTACGCCTGGACGCCCCTGTCCGAGGCGCTCCGCGCCCGCGAGGAACACCTCAAGACGACCCTGCTCCAGACCGAGCAGGCCCGCGACGACGCCGCGGCGCTCCTGGCCGAGCACCGCAAGCTGATGGCCGAGGTCGACGACAAGGCCCGCGACCTGCTCTACCAGGCGCATCGCAAGGGCGAGACGGCCGCCGCCGACCTGCTCCGCAAGGCCCAGGCCGAGGCCGAGGCCGCCCGCGACCGCGCCCAGCGGGAGATCGCCTCGGCCCGCGACCAGGCCCTCGCCGAGATCTGGACCCAGACCGCCGACGCGGCCGTCGCGGTCGCCTCCAAGGTCCTGGCCCGCGACCTGGGCGACGACGAGCGCCGCCGCCTCTTCGACGACGCCGTCGGTTCGCTCCCGGAAGCCGGAGGCGCACGGACATGACCGCCGCGGCCGCCCCCCGACGCCCCCGACGGGCGCTCTCCAACGACGACGCCGAGGCCGCCCGCTCCTACGCCGCGGCCCTCCTGGGCGCCGCCGGCGGCGACGACGCCATCGCCGGGACGCTCGACGACCTGGACGCCGTCCGGGACGAGATCCTGGACGTCCACCCCGAATTCTCCGCGCTGCTCGACGCCCCCCGCGTCTCCGTCGCCGACAAGGACCGGATCCTGACGACGCTCCTGGAGGGGCGGATCGCCGACGTCGCGCTCCGCTTCCTCCGGGTGCTCAACCGCCACGGCCGGCTCGGCCTGGCGGTCGACGTCGCCGAGGAGGCCCGCCGCCAGTGGGACCGCCGCCGCGGCCTGGTCGCCGTCAAGGTCCGGGTCGCCTCCCCGCTCGACGAGGCCCAGGAGCGGGCGCTCCGGGACAAGCTCGCCGGGATGGTCGCCGGGACGCCGACGCTCCAGGTCGCGGTCGAGCCCGAACTGCTCGGCGGGCTCGTCGTCCAGATCGGCGACGTGGTCCTCGACGCCTCCACGCGCAACCGACTTGAACAGATACGCCAGCGGCTGATCGAAGGAAAGACGCATGAAATTTCGAAGCGAAGAGATCAGTTCTGTCATTCAGCGTGAAATCGAGCGGTTCGCCCCCGAGGTCGCCCGCTCCGAGGTCGGCACCGTCCTGGAGGTCGGCGACGGCATCGCGCGCGTCCACGGCCTCTCCGGCGTCATGGCCGGCGAGATGGTCGAGTTCAAGAACGGCGCCCGCGGCATCGCGCTGAACCTCGAGGAAGCCTCCGTCGGCGTCATCATCCTGGGCGAATACACCCAGATCGAGGAGGGCGACGAGGTCAAGGCCACCGGCAAGCTGCTCCGCGTCCCCGTCGGCGACGCCCTGGTCGGTCGCGTCGTCGACCCCCTGGGCAACCCCCTGGACGACGGCGGCCCGATCGTCACCGGCTCAAGCCGCGCCATCGAATCCCCCGCGCCCGGCATCGCCGACCGCCAGCCGGTCGACGAGCCGCTTCAGACCGGCGTGAAGGCCATCGACTCGATGATCCCCATCGGCCGCGGCCAGCGCGAACTGATCATCGGCGACCGCAAGACCGGCAAGACCGCCATCGCGATCGATACCATCCTCAACCAGAAGGGGACCGGCGTCATCTGCGTCTACGTGGCGATCGCCCAGAAGGAATCGACCACCGCCGGGCTGGTCGACGTCCTCCGCCGCCACGGCGCCATGGACTACACGATCGTCGTCGCCTCCGGCGCCAGTTCGCCCGCCCCGCTCCAGTACATCGCCCCCTACGCCGGCTGCGCCATGGCCGAGTACTTCATGTACGAGCAGGGCAAGCCGACCCTCTGCATCTACGACGACCTGTCCAAGCAGGCCGTCGCCTACCGCCAGATCTCGCTGCTCCTCCGGCGGCCGCCGGGCCGCGAGGCGTACCCCGGCGACATCTTCTACGCCCACTCCCGGCTGCTGGAGCGGTCGGCGAAGCTCGCCAACCGCTACGTCATCGTCCCGGAGTCGGTCAAGCCCGAGGAGGCGACCGAGGAGAAGGCGGTCGACGGCAAGGTCTACGTCGGCGTCCCCGGCGCCGAGGAGGCCGCCCACGCGCTCAAGGAGAAGCACCCGACCGGCCACAAGGTCGCCAAGACGCCGACCTCCGGCGGCTCGCTGACGGCCCTGCCGATCATCGAGACCCTGGAGGGCGAGGTCTCGGCGTACATCCCGACCAACGTGATCTCGATCACCGACGGTCAGATCTACCTGCAGCCCGACCTGTTCTTCGCGGGGGTCCGGCCGGCCATCGACGTCGGCATCAGCGTCTCCCGCGTCGGCGGCAAGGCCCAGATCGGCGCCATGCGGAAGGTCTCCGGCGGGCTTCGGCTCGACCTGGCCGCGTTCCGCGAGCTGG
Organism: uncultured Planctomycetales bacterium; assembly: GCA_937907525.1. GTDB lineage: Bacteria > Planctomycetota > Planctomycetia > Isosphaerales > Isosphaeraceae > Paludisphaera. The sequence continues at coordinate 4,947 of CALCIB010000404.1, forward strand.
AGGCGTTCGCCCAGCTCGGCACCGACCTGGACAAGGCCACCCAGGCCCAGCTCGACCGCGGCCGCCGGATGGTGGAGCTGCTCAAGCAGCCCCAGTACCAACCGCTCTCGGCCATCGACCAGTCCATGAGCATCTTCGCCGGCACCACCGGGGCGCTCGACGACGTCCCCGTCGGCGACGTCCAGCGCTTCGAGCGCGAGTTCCTCCAGTTCATGCGGCTGGACCGCGCCGCGGTGGTCGAGGCGCTGACCAGGGAAAAGAAGCTGACCGACCCGATCGTCGCCGATTTGAAGTCGGCGCTGAAGGACTTCAAGGCGACGTTCAAGGCGACCGCCCCGGCCGCCGTCGCGACCGCCTGACGCCCCCGACGATCGAACCGCTCGCGCCGTCCCGCCCCGTCGGGGCGGCGCGGGCCCCGTCCGTCGCCGACCGACCGATTTCCGAGAGAACCCACGATGGCCAAGGCCCGCGCGATCATCAAACGCCGCAAGGCGGTCGACAACATCCGCAAGATCACCCGGACGATGGAGCTGATCGCCACCGCCCGGTTCCGCAAGGCGATGGACCGGGCCGTCCAGGCCGAGGCCTACACCCGCAAGATCGCCGAGATGGCCGCCGACCTGGGCGGCGCCCAGTCGAACCCGCACCCGCTCTACGAGAAGCGGCCGACCGACGACGCCCTGTTGCTGGTCCTCTCCAGCAACCGCGGCCTGGCCGGCGGCTACAACGGCAACGTCCTCCGCGCCGCGTTGCACGACTACCAGGACCTTCAGGCCGAGGGCGCCCGGGTCGCCGTCGAGGTCTCCGGCAAGCGCGGGCAGAACTACCTGAAGTTCCGCAAGATCGCCGTCGCGACCGCCTACAACCAGTTCGAGGACCGGCCGGGCTTCCCCGAGGTCGAGGTGCTGGCCGACCGCTACATGCGGCTGTTCCTGGAGGGCGGGATCGACCGCCTGGACGTCGCCTACACCCGGTTCGTCAACATGGGCCGGCAAGAGGCCGTCGTCCGGACCCTCCTGCCGATCGGCGTCGACGAACCCGACGAGCCGACCCGGTCCCGATCCGAGACGACCCCGCCGCCCGCCGCCGGATCGAGGCGGGAGAAGACCCCCTACGAGTTCCTCCCCGACGCCGCCGAGATCCTCAAGGAACTGGTGCCGGCGTCGTTCAAGGCCCGGCTCTTCAAGTGCTTCCTGGACGCGGCGGTCAGCGAGCAGATCGCCCGCATGGTCGCCATGAAGGGGGCCTCGCAGAACGCCGACGAGCTTTCCAAGCACCTGACCCGGCAGTACAACCGCGCCCGCCAGTCCCAGATCACCGGCGACCTGGCCGACATCGTCGGCGCCGCGATGGCGCTGGAATGAGCGGCCGATCCGCGTCCCCGATTCATCGAAGAAACGATCGAGAATAGATGCCCACGCGCCCCGGGCGCTCGAAGACGAAGGAATCCCGCGCTATGGCGACCGCAACCAGGACCGGACGAATCGCCCAGGTCATCGGCTCGACGTTCGACGCCGAGTTCGACGAGGGCGAACTGCCGCACATCTACAACGCGCTTCGAGTCGACAGCGACGAGAAGGGGGTGGCGATCCACCTGACCGGAGAGGTCCAGCAGCACCTGGGAGGCAACCGGGTCCGTTGCGTGGCCCTGGGCTCCACCGACGGCCTGGTCCGCGGCATGCCCGTGGCGGACACCGGCGGCCCGGTGAGCGTGCCGGTCGGCAAGGGGTCGCTGGGGAGGGTCTTCAACCTCCTGGGCGAGCCGATCGACGGCCGCGGCCCGGTCCCCTCCGACGAAAGCTGGCCGATCCACCGCGACCCGCCGGCGTTCGACGAGCTGTCGCCCAAGACCGAGCAGTTCGAGACCGGCATCAAGGTCATCGACCTGTTGACCCCGTTCGTCCGCGGCGGCAAGATCGGCCTCTTCGGCGGCGCCGGGCTGGGCAAGACGGTCATCCTCCAGGAGATGATCTCCCGAATCGCGTCGGTCCACTCCGGCTTCTCCGTCTTCGCCGGCGTCGGCGAGCGGACCCGCGAGGGGAACGACCTGTGGCTGGAGATGCAGGAGACCAAGGTCGGCTCCACCGGCAAGTCGGTCATCGACTCCACCGTGATGCTCTTCGGCCAGATGAACGAGCCTCCCGGCGCCCGCCTCCGGGTCGCCCTCTCGGCCTTGACCATGGCCGAATGGTTCCGCGACGCGACCGGGGCCGACACCCTCCTGTTCATCGACAACATCTTCCGCTTCAGCCAGGCCGGCTCGGAGGTCTCCGCGCTGCTGGGCCGGATGCCGTCGAACGTCGGCTATCAGCCGACCCTCGCCACCGAGATGGGCGCGCTTCAGGAGCGGATCACCTCCACCAAGAAGGGCGCCATCACCTCGGTGCAGGCCGTCTACGTCCCCGCCGACGACCTGACCGACCCCGCCCCGGCCACCACCTTCGGCTTCCTCGACGCCTTCATCGTCCTGTCGCGGTCGATCTCCGAGAAGGGGATCTACCCGGCCATCGACCCGCTCGGCTCCAGTTCCCGCATCCTCGACCCCCAGTACGTCGGCGAGGAACACTACGAGGTCGCCCAGCGCGTCCTGAAGATCCTCCAGCGCTACAAGGAGCTGCGCGACATCATCGCCATCCTCGGCGTCGACGAGCTGTCCGAGGACGACAAGCTGGTGGTCCACCGCGCCCGCCGGATCGAGCGGTTCCTGTCGCAGCCGTTCTTCGTCGCCGAGGTCTTCCTCAACAAGCCGGGCGAGTACACCAAGCTGCCGGACAC
>CALCIB010000405.1 GCA_937907525.1 uncultured Planctomycetales bacterium
GATGTCTCCGCAAACTGAACGCCTGTCTCACCAACTTATGTGACGCTCACCGTCGGAGAATTGCGTCGCCGCAACGCCAGGGGGCGTCGGCGAGGAGCCTCGATTCGCTCGTGACCGCTCCGGGGGGGATGATTCCGGGTGGCGACCGTCGCGAATAGCCGAGGCAAATCCATGATCCCGCGGCGCGGTCGTCGGGTCGGACGGCCGAGGTGATCGGTATTCAGGAATTCCGTCGATCTGGTAAAATCCCATGGGTGAACGGGATCCGAGGTCGAGGGACGCCCCGGCGTCGGGCCGCTTCCCGTTGGAGTTCCGGCGGTCGGGGGATTCTCCGCGAGGTTGACTTGGAAGATCAGAAGGTCCGCCCCAAAATCGTGATCGCCGACGACAACGCCCAGAACGTCGAGTTGCTGGAGGCGTACCTCGCCGAGGTCGACTGCGACATCCGCACCGCTCGCGACGGCGAGGAGACCCTGCGGATCGTCGACGAGTTCGAGCCCGACCTGCTCTTGCTCGACGTCATGATGCCCCGACTCTCCGGCTTCGAGGTCGCTCGCAAGCTTCGCTCCGAGCCCAAGACCAGGGACATCCTCATCCTGATGGTCACGGCGCTCAACGAGGCGTCCGACTTCGAGCGCGGCGTCCAGGCCGGCACCGACGACTTCCTGACCAAGCCCGTCAACAAGGTCGAACTGCTCTGTCGGATCCGAAGCCTCCTGCGGGTCCGCCACCTGGAGGACCAACTCGAACGGACGCTCGCCTACCTCGCCGAGTTCGAATCGGCCAGCCGCTCGCCCCAGGGCCAGTAGGCGGCGACCCCCTCGCCGGCGCCTCGCCCTCCCGACCGGCCGCGGACGTCATGGCGGGAGAGGCCGACCACCGTCCGGCATGGGATTAAAAAGACTAAATATGGCGGCCTGTTCTTGACTCATTCGGCCACGATGATACCATGTCGCTGAAGTCGCATCTCTGATCCTGAGGGGACGGGCTATCGGCGAGGAGGGCTATCGTGGCGCTCTCTATTCGACGAAGGCTTCTCGGACTGGCCGCGCTCGTCGCGTCCTTGCTCCTCGCGTGCGATCGCGAAGGGGGGATGGAGCGGACGGAGGCCGCGAGGCGGGACGACCATCCCCCGCTGATCTCCCTCGGCGATCGGTGTCACGATTTCGGCGCGGTCGTGGGCGGGCCCGGGGCGAAGGCGACCCATCGCTATCGGCTCGTCAACGCCGCGAGCGACTCCGTTCGGCTGGTCGCGGTGAACCTGAAACCGTGTTGCGGCCGGGTGGAGATCGACCGTGAAGTCGTCCCCCCCGGCGGCACGGCCGAGGTTGAAGTCGCCCTGACGTTGAACGGCAGGTCGGGCGGCCTCGGCCACGTCGCGATCGTGTCGACGTCCCAGGGTGAGACGATCGAGCTAAGGACGACGGCGACCGTTCAGCCCGCGCTTCGGGTCCGGCCGCTGGATTCGTCGCCTCCCCGCGTCGTCATGGGATCGGATCGAGCCGCCGAGTCGCGTTTCCTGGCGGTCGCGGCCGGGACTCCGGACGACCCGCCCCTCGATCTGAAACGCATGGAATTCGACGCGACGATCCCCGTCCGTTGGGACGACCCCGACGCGAGCCGCGAGTCGTCGGACGGGATCGAGTCGATGACTCGTCCGCTGGCGGCGCGGCTTGATCCGACCGGCCCTCCCGGACCTCGCTCCGCGACGATCGCGTTTCGGCTGGAGGGCGGGATCGTGCATCGGTCGACCGTCGAATGGACGGTCGTGGCCCCGATCGCCGCCGCGCCCGAGTCCATCGTCCTCGACTCGAAATCACGGGTGGCCAGGGTCGTTTTGAGTTCTCAAGACGGACGCCCGTTCCACGTCAAGCGGGTGGCCTGCGCGGAACCGACGATCCAGGGCCGCGCCGAGGTCGACGGGCCGGCGACGCGGCATGCGGTCCAGTTCGAAGCCCCGGCCGATCCGCCGGCCGGCGTGCATCCGCTGACGATCGAAACCGACCATCCCACGTCCCCCCGCGTCCAGTTGCGCGTCGTCGTTCTCGATTGAAGGGAAGGAGGCGGTGATGAGGCGGACGAACGGGAGTTCTCGCGGCGGTCGGCCGGCGACGCCCCCGCGCCTCGGTTTCACGTTGATCGAGGTGCTGACCGTCGTCTCGATCGTGGGGCTTTTGGTCTCGCTGCTGCTCCCAGCGGTGCAGTCGGCCCGCGAGGCGGCCAGGCGCGCCCAGTGCCAGGCGAACCTGAAGCAGATCGGCCTGGCGCTGCACGCCTATGAGGCCAGCAACCGCGTCTTCCCGCTCAACTGGATCGGGATGAAGCCGGAAGACCGCGCGATCGTCAACTCGTGGGCCGGCCGTCCCTACTCCGCGCTCACGCGGCTGCTGCCGCACCTGGACCGTTCGGCGTTGTTCGCCGCGATCAACTTCGACGTCCAGCCGTCGCCGGGCGCGCCGTATCGAGATTATCTCTACCCCGAGAACGAGACGGCGTTCGCGGTCCAGGTCTCGACCTTCCTCTGCCCCACCGACGGCTCCCCGCTGAGGGCCCATGGCTGCGGCTATCGGGGGAATTACGGCGTCGGGCCATTTCCCGCCACCAACAATCAAACGTATGATAGCGGCAACGGGTTCTACAACATCACGGCGCTCGGCGTCGGGGCGTTTTCCGACGGCCTGGCGCATACCGCGGCCTATTCGGAACGGCTCCTCGGCACCGGGCGGCAAAGCGAGGCGATTTCGCCGGCGCGGGACTTCGGGAACATCTCGGTGGCGTGGTACTGCACCGATCGCGACGCGGATTTCGCCCTGGCCTGCTGCCGGGTCGCCGCGACCCGCGAGTTTCCCTGGTCGCGTCGCGGCGGGTTCGCCTGGTTCTTCGGCGACTTCGAATGCGCCGCGTACAGCCACGCCCAGGAGCCCGACGGCCCCATCCCCGACGCCCTGAATCCGGGAATCTGGGGGATCGTCACCGCGCGGAGTCTTCATCCCGGCGGCGTCTCGACCCTGATGGGCGACGGTTCGGTTCGGTTCACGCGCGACGGGATCAGCCGCCAGGTCTGGCGCGCGCTCGGGACCCGCAACGGCGGCGAACTCGTCGAGTAAGTCCGGCTTCTCGATTTCGTGGGAGTTTTGACGGCAAGTCCGTGGTTCGGGCGATTCACGCCCCGTTCAACAGGAGACCTGGTCGTGATGAAACGCAACGCGTCTCGCAACGTGATTCTTGGGATCGCCGCGACGTTGGGCCTGGTCGCGATGGTCCTGGCGATGACCGGCCGCCCCGACGGCCGCACCATTCTCGACGAGGACGTGCTTCGGGAGTCTCGGGGGCTCAACCCCAATGGGTTGCCGTACAGTGTTTCCTGCAACTCCTTGAACCTGGCTGATGAGGAGAACAACGTCCTGTGTTCTGATCCGGATCGATTCTGCTTCTATTGCGAGTCGCCGATGGCTACGTACGTCCATATCGTCAGCGGAGGGTATGGGGGATACGACGCGCTGCTGACCGAAAATGGCGGCTGTGGACGCATGGTGGTGGGCCAGTGCATGGGCACCTACTGCGACTTTCTAGCATATTCCTCCAGCGATTGCGTCCACGATACCAAGGCGTGGGTGCAGTAGGTTGTCGATCGCGATTCGCGGCATGTGAGCCAGATGGCCTCGGTACGGGCGGATGCCGGGCGACTCGGAGGGGAGGCAACTTGCGTCGATGCGCCGATTGGAGGATCAGGCAAGTCTTGGCTTGCGGCGTAGCGGCATGAGTTTAACGCTCATTTCTTGTTGATGTCGATGGAGGGACCCATGACCGTCGTCTGCCTATCGATCGTCGTTATGTCGATCATTCCCGACAAGACGTTCGCGGAGATCCGGGATCCGAACACCCTGATCGCGGTGATCGAATCGCTGAGGGGAGGGGTTCAGGATTTTCGTTGCGAGTTCGAGGGGACCGAGGATCCGACGCGCGCCGGCGGCGCCGAAAGTCGATCCACGGTCTATGGTGGAAGTTATGTATGGAGCTCGACGGGAGATCGCAGGAGCGATTTCTTCGAACGGTCGTCCGCGCGCGAGCGGGCGCGGTGGCTCACCGTGATTACGGGAGGATCCAAAGGGGAAGTCACGATGATTTCCCGAAGCAACGACGACTCGCTTCCGCAGTCGTCCATTACGAAGATGGATTCCTCAAGCATCGGCGCGTCCACGCGCTGTGGCCAGCTCGATCCGTTTGAGCAGATCAAGGGGACGCTGGCGCGGCCGGGCGTCGAGGCCGCGGTCGAGGACGCCGTGCTGGACGGCCGAGCGGTGAAGCTGCTCGTCATTTCCGCGCCGCGAGGCACGAACGCGCCGGCATCCCTATTCCAGAAATGCTGGATCGATCTCGACCGATCCGGGAGGGTGGTCCGGAGCGAGCGCTATGTGAAAGCCAGGCTCGCGATCCGTTGGAACTACGAACTACGGGAGTTCCCGGTCAAGGGGGGGCAAGTCTGGATGCCGGTCTCGGCCGTCGAGGAAACTCACATCAACGAGGTGGTCGACCGTGACGGTGGTCTCATCCGCATGGTCGACCTCCAGTTCACCGAGGAGCCGACCCGGATTCAGAAGCTCCACGTCCTGGAGTCGACGCTGGAGATCAACAAGCGCCCGCCCGCCTCGACGTTCACGCCCCGGTACCAGCCGGGGACGCCGATCTCCGACGTCACCCGCGGCCTGAAGGAGATTTACGGGGCCCAGAAGATCGAGGGCAAGCCGAGCAAGGCGGAGGCCGAGGCGCTGCTCGCCGAGCAGATCGCCCAGGCCGAGCGCCAGGGAAGGGAACTCGTGGCCGCCCCGTCGTCCTTCTCGTGGGCGTGGCCCTGGCTCCCGATCGCCCTCGCCTGCGTCTCGTCGCTTCTCCTGGCGGTCCTCGTCGTTCGCCGCCGATCGTGACTTTCGGAGGGTGGTTCCGTGATCCACGTCCGCGCGCGGGCCGTCGTCGCGATCGTCGTCCTCGCCTTGCTCGCCACCTGTCGTCGGGCCGGGGCGGTCGACGACGAGGTCGCGTGGGATTGCGGGACGAACGCGCTCCACGTCTTGCTGCATTTCGAGGGCCGGCCGACGAGTCTCGATCGCCTTCTTTCGGTCTTGCCCGCGCCCTCGCCCGAGGGCCATTCGATGGCGGAGTTGGCCGCGGCGTCCCGCGCTCTCGGCCTGTCCCTTGACGGCGTGCGGCTCGGCCCCGGAGATCCGCGGCCGGATCGGGCGTCGATCGCCTACGTCAAGACTCCCCAGGGCGGGCATTTCATGGTGGTCCGGCCGGTGGGAAGCCTTGGCGGCATGGTGCAGGTCGTCGACCCGCCCTTGCCGCCCTTGATCGTCGACTTCGATCGGCTGACCGCCGCCGGCGGCTGGACCGGTCGCGTGCTGACGCCCCGGACGCGCGGGGGTCGATCCGCGGCCCTCTTCGTCGGGGGGCTCGCGATCGCCTCTTTGGTGGTCGCGGTTCGCCCGCGGAGGCGTCAACCGTCCGCGCCCGGGGAGTGTTGAATCGGTTCGGCCAGGGGGTTTGCGGCCGGCGACGGGGAACCGCCACGGCCGATCCGCTCATGAGCGCGACGGTCTTTGGGATCGCTATTCGGGCCAGCCGGCGGGCTTCCCCTGGTTTTCGGCTTCGAGCCACGCCATCAAGGGTTCGAAGTACGCCACCAGGGGGCGGGCGGTCAAACCCTCGCCGGTGGCCTCGCGGAGGACTTCGTTCCAGTCGCGGGTGGCGCCGAGTTTCAGGATGTCGCGGAGGAACGCGCCGACCTTCTCGTTCCCGTGGTAGTTGCAGTCGCGGGGGTCTTGCTTGAGGATCTCGCGGGCGACGTGGTCGTGGAGTTGGAACTTCAGCACGGTGCCGACGGCGTAGTCGTAGTATTGCGCGGGGTCGTCGTTGACATGGGTCTTGGTGGCGGGGTCGCAGAGGGTTTCGGGGCGATCCTCGGGGGGAGCGATCCCCTGGTACTCGCCGACCCTGGCCCACCAGGAGGCGTTGAGGGCGTCGTCGGCGACGTCGCCGGCGTAGAAGTCGCGTTCGAAGCGGGTCATGACGCCGGCCGCCCACGGTAGAAACACGATCGCCGCGCCCTCCAGAGCCGACGCCAGCAGGAACTTGACGGCCGGCGCGGCCTCGGCCTGGGGGGAGAGCAGGCCGGCCTGCTTCAAGTACGGCCGCTGACCGGCGGCCAGGCCGATCAGGTCGCCGACGCCCTCGTGGAACGCGCGGTTGGCGCCCTCGCGGAGCAGGTGGGGCACCTGGGGCGTGGAGTAGGCGAGGTAGTAGTAGATGTGGCCGAGTTCGTGGTGGGCCGTGTCGAACCATTGGTTGTCGGGCTCGACCGACATCAGGCTGCGGACGTCCTGGTCCAGGTCGACGTGCCAGGCGCTGGCGTGGCTGTTCTTCTTGCGGCCGGAGGCGGGGTCGGCGGGGTAGAGGTCGGACTTGGTCCAAAAGCTCGGCGGCAGCTTGGGGAAGCCCAGCGAGACGTAGAACCGTTCGGCCTGCTCGACGATGAACTCCTTCGACTTCCCCTGAAACGGGGCGTCCATGTCGATCCCCTCGACGAACCCCGGCCAGCTTTGGCCCCAGCGGTTGGAGAGCCAGTGCGCGGGGATCTTGCCGTCGGGGGGATCGACGCCGTAGCGCTTCGCCAGCCGGTGCTTGGCCCATGTGTGAAGCTGAATGTAGAGGGGCTTGACGTCGGCGAGGATCCGGTCGCAAAGCGCCAGCATCTCGTCGACGGTCATGCCGTAGTCGGCGACCTGAAGCGCGAAGAAGTCCGAGAAGCCCAGCCCGCGCGCCACCTGATTGCGAAGGTCTCGGAGTTTGAGGATGCCGTCGCGCAACGGCGCGCCGATCTCCTTGGACGCCTTCCAGTAGGCGAGCCGCTCGTCGAGGTCGTTGGAGTTCAGCAGCACCTGATCGATGCGGTTGGCCGAGGGGTGTTCGACCGCGCCGTCGGGCTTCTTGACGGTGAAGACGAAGCCGTCCTGGGCGGCGGCCTGTCTGGCCTCGGCCTCGACGCGGGCCTTGACGACGTCGGGGAGGGTGCCGGGGGCCTCGGCGGCGCGGAGGCGGACCTTCTCAAGCTGGCGGACCTGAAGGTCGGTCAGGTCGGCCCCGGCGGCGAGGAACCGCGTCACCTTCTCGATGACCTCGGGCGCGCCGGCGACCGCGTTGACGGCCTGGCTCGCCGCCACCTGCGCCGCGACGTGGGCCTCCGAGACGTCGGTCGAGGCCGCCCAGGACGCCTCGGACGCGGCCGTCTCCAGCGGGAGCCACTTCGCGACGTAATCCTTGAGGAAGGCGTCCACCTCGGCTCGGATCGCCGGCTCCCCCGCCGCGACCGATCTCGGCAAGGCGGCGGATCCGGCCGCGACGGCGGCGGTCTTGAGGAAGTCGCGACGGTCCATGCCTTGCGTATCGTCTCGCATCACGCTTTCCCCCGCGGGCCCCGGTCGATCTCGTCCATCCGTCGCATTCGAGAATACCCCTCCCCACGAGGCCGTGGAATCCCACGGTCCCCTGGCGGGACGGGGCGGTAAGGCGGCACAATTGGGGGAAGCAGCCGGCGAGTTCGTAACGCTCGGCGTCCCCTCTCCCGGGGGGCTGACGACCCGACACTTATTGGACCCGTTGCGCGACCTCCTCGCGAGCCGTCGCCAAACGGCCTTCTCCCCTTGAGGGAGAAGGTGGCCGAAG
>CALCIB010000406.1 GCA_937907525.1 uncultured Planctomycetales bacterium
AGGGCGAAGTCGATCCGGCCGTCGCCGTCGACGTCGTGGGCCTGGATGCAGACGTTGTCGCGGGCGGTGGCGTCTCGGATTATGTCGCGCTTGGTCCAGGTCGGGTTTTGATACCAGACGACGGCGTCCTCGGAGACGGCGACGACGTCGGGCTTGCCGTCGCCGTCGACGTCCGCGACCGTAAGCGCGTAGCAGATCGCGCCCAGGTGGGGGTCGATCTCCCGGGGCTCGAAGCGAGGGAATTCAGCCGCGGCCGTCGCGGCGGCGAGGACCGAAAGCATCAGGAACGCGACGGCGGGGAGTCTGCGCATGGGTCGTCTCCTGGGGTGGGATGGAGGCCGCCACGGATTCGTGGAGACTTCGACTCAGACGGTCTTCCCCCCTCGCGGGGGAAGACAGACCTCGAAGCGGTCAGATGAGGGGGGCCAGCGCAAGGCGCGTCGTGATCCACAAGCCCGCCCGACCGGCTCTGGATGCCAACGGTCATCTTGCTTGTCATCCCCCTCATCCGGCCCCGCGGGCCACCTTCCCCCGCGAGGGGGGAAGGGCGCTTTGACGACCTCATCGTAACGCGACTCGGAGGCGGATACGACGTCGCGGTCCCTCAGCGCGCGGCGGCGGCCGGGCTCGGCGGGGCGGCCTGGGAGCGGGCGACCTCCGCGTCCAGCCCGCGCGCGTGGATCAGCCGGCGGGCGGTCGCGAGCGAGGCGAAGACGCCCGAGCGGCTCCCCTCGAAGATCTCCGCGTGGCCGACGCAGACGCCGATCAGCCGGCCGTCGGCCAGGAACAGTCCGCCTCCCGAGCGGCCGTGGGCCGGGGTCTTCAGGGTGATGAGGAACGGCTTCTCGTCCTTTCCCGGCGCCATCCGGAACCGCGCCGGCTCCACCAGACTGGTGTTCCAGCTCGCCACCCGCGCCCCCTTGTCGACGCCCAGCGAGACCACCAGCGCTCCGGGGGCGATCCCGGCCGGATCGTCGTCGTAGAGCCGGGCGATGAAGGGGAGGGGGGAATGTTCGCGGAGTCGCAGGATCGCCACGTCTCCCGATTCGTCGATGGCGGCGACCTCGGCCGGCGCGACCAGCGGCCAGACGCCGCCCTTGGATTTCTCCAGCCCGACGTTGTAACGGTGCAACTCCACGACCAGCGGCCCGGAGTCCTGGACGACGTGCGCGGCGGTCAGGACCAGCGAGGAGTCGGCGGCGGTGGCGATGATCGTCCCGGTCCCTTGCGACGTCCCCCGGCGGATCACGACCGTCGGCCGAAAGGTGGCGTCGTCGCTCGGCAGCACGACGTCGCGCTTGGCCGCGACGGGAGGCGACGGCCGCGCCGACGGCGACGTCCGCAGCCTGGACTCGTCCAGCCCCCGCCCCCGGCGCGCCTGCGCGAGCGCCTCGCCCGGCCGCGCCACGGCCACGACCGCGACGAGGACCGCCCAGATTGGAACCGATCGTCGCATGGCGATCCGCTTCGATGAGAGGATGTCGCGGAGGGACGATCCGCGACGTTTCCACGATACCAGGCGTCGCCTCCCCGTCGCGAGGGAAATCCGCGCGGCGTCGCATCCTTGCCTCGCGTCCCTCCGCGCGGTCCAATCCCGAGGGCTGATTGCTCGCCATTTCCCGTTCCAAGCCTCACGCCGCCGTCACCATCGAGATCAAGGAAGGCCCCGGCGAGTACGTCGGCCGGACGGTCAAGGGGGTCTACAAGCTCGACGGCGACAAGCTCGTCGTCAACGTCGCCGTCCCCGGCCGCGACCGCCCCGCCGACTTCACCCCCGACGGCGAGGACGTCATCCTCTTCGAGATGACCCGCCAGCCGGACGCCAAATGACCGCCCCCGGCGGGGCGTGGGTTCTCATATTCCGCGCGTTGAGGACCACGCCCCGCCGGCGTATAGTTTGCAGCTAGAACCATGTGAGTCGGAGCGATGAACGACGACTGGAAGGAAGTCGGCGGAGGCGGAGACGGCTTGCCGGTCGACCGTCTGCCGAGATTCGTCGAGATTCCAGGCTTCACGAATCTCTGGACGAGGCTCGGACTCACCGATGCCGACCTACTCGACGTTCAGACCACGATCGCCTCTCGACCGGCGGCTGGCGCGGTGGTCGCCGGGACCAACGGCGTCCGCAAGCTCCGATACGCGACGCGAGAAGGCGGCCGGGGCAAAAGCGGCGCGTTCCGGGTTTTCTATCTTCTCGCGTTGGAGCATGGCGTCGTCTTCCTCGTCGCGGCCCTGGCGAAAAGCGATCGGGAGAACTTGACCAAGGCCGAGCGGAACGCGGTCGCCAAGCTGGCCGCGGCCCTTAAGGCCGAATTTGGCGAAGGGAGCGGATCGTGAAGAACGATGAGAGAAGCGAGCACGGCAACGACGACGACTTCCCTTCGCTGGCCGAGCAACTCATCGGAGGCTTGGAGGCGCTTTTGGAAGGAGTCCGCTCCGGAGAGCCGCTTGAGAAGCGCTTCACCGTGCGGACGCTCAAGCTCGACCTGGAGCCGCGGGAGTACGGGCCGGAGGACGTCAAGGCCGTTCGGGCGAAGCTCGGCGCCAACCAGGCGCTTTTGGCGCGGTTCCTCGGCGTCAGCGTCGCGACGCTCCAAAAGTGGGAGCAAGGGACGCGGCCGGTGCCGACGATCGCCGCCCGCTACCTCGACGACGTCCAGGAATTCCCCGACCTCTGGACCCGCCGCATCCGACTCGCCGCGAAATGATCGGCCGATCCCCGACTCAGCGCGCGCCCCGGGGGCGGAGGATCCGGACCTCGCCGAGTTCCTCGACCGTTCGGAACCACGGCGCGGTCACGTCGTCGAGTTCCGGGTCGGAACGCCACTCGACCAGGACGTCGATGGCGTCGGCGTGGCGGGCGAGCACGCGGTCCCAGATCCGGACGCCCTCGGCGCGTCGGAGCCGGCCGCGGAGGGCGACCGCCTCCAGGTCGCCGGGGTCGGGGCCGACGGCGTCGGGGCGGAAATGGACCGGGAAGTAGTAATGCCGGGTCTCGTAGTCGTTCCAAATCGCGTTGTCCCCCGTCACGCCGAACCAACAGGCGACGTGTCGCGGCGGGCTGACCCGGAACCGCGTCTCCAGGTCGCCCAGGAGGACCGCCACTCGACGGCCCCGGCCGACCCTCGGGGCCGACTCCGCAAGCGGCGCCACGGTCTTTTGCGCGTAGTCCGCGTAGTCCCAGACGCTCACCGTCTGCAACGCCAGCGCCAGGCCGAGCGCCGCGGATCCCGCCAACCCGAGCCGCGCCCGCTTCGGGTCGATCGCCGGGACCGCCGCGATCATCCCCAAAAGCGCCACCCGCTGGGGGAGGAAGTCGCCGTGGCCCGATCCCATCGAGTCGGGCCCGAAGACCCCCGCCGCCGCCAGGACCGCCGCCAGCCAGAACCACGCCCGACGCTCGCCGTGGGTCGGCCCGTCCGACTCCTCGCGCGCCCACCCGGCCACGACCAGGAGAAACGCCGCGACGGCCAGCCAGACCAGCGAGTTGAGCAGGAAATACGCCTTGGCCGTCGTCGCCGTGAACGGCAGCGCGTTCTTGACCGAGAACGAGATCGGATCAACCCAACCCAGCCGACCCATCCAGCCGTGGACCGTGAAGAACTCGATCAACTTGGGGAAGTACGGCGCCATCTCCCCCCCGCGCCTCGACAGCCGGAGATACACGACCATCAGGCCCAAAAGCGGCGGGGCGCACGCGGCGAGCCCGCCCACCCGCGCCAATCGAGACCGTCCGCCGGATACCGTCGGTGTCGCCAGCGCCAGAAAGCCAAGCGCCAGGAGCGTCAGGCCGACGCTCACCAGATGGCAGAAGTAGCCGACCGTCAACAGCACGGCCACCGCCGCCATTCGGCCGGGCCTCAGTTCGTTGCGACCCTTCCACCAGACCCCCAGCGTGACCGCGAAGAGGGCGACGCCCAACTGGAAGCTGGCGAACCCCATCAGCCACGAGAAGCTCATGGCCGAAAGCGCCGCCAGCGCCTTCGCCGCGAACGTCGACCGCCCGCCGACGGCCCCTCGCAGCCAGACCGCCGCCAGGGCCGGGGCCAAAAGCGTGATCGTCGTCATGAGCCGGTCGGCCGTCCGCGACGGGAAGACGCTCAAGAGCCCCATCAGCGTCAGGTGCCCCCCCCAGTTGGGCAGGGGATCCCAGCGGACCTCGAACCAGCGGCCGAACCTCGGGCCGCCCTTGAGGGAGTCGACGAGGATCTCGGCGTTATACAGGTGCGCCAACCCGTCCTGGGTCACGAACCAGGGGACGAGCCAAATCGCGGCGACCGCCGGGGCGAGCATGACGACGACCGCCAGGGCGTCGCGACGAAAGCGCGGGCGCGAGGGGGCGGTCGTGGTTTCATCGACGTCCGGGTGGATGGAACGTCCGGGCGTCTGAAGGCTCTGGCCGGGGGTCACGGGCGACGTCGTTCCGCTCTCTGGATGAGGGGGAGGGGGGTTCGACGCGAGGACGGAGACGTCGGCCCGGGCCTCTCTCCGCCGATCTTCCCATAGCGTCGCCGCTTGGGGAAGACGGAATCGAGAGGCCCGGTCGCGGGCTCCTTTGAAAAACCGGACTGACGATCGAAGTGGAATCCCGGCTGCTTCCCGCCGGTCGCGGGTTTGTCGAGGCTCTGGGTGCAATCGCTGCCGCCGCAACGCGGCAAGGTCCTAAAATCACGTCCGCCCGTCCCCAACCCGAAGGCCGAGGAAACCGACGGCCGGCCCCCCGTTGAGGAGAGGCCGGCTGTTGAAGTTAATATAACGCATGGATCGCCGGCCGCGGCGAAATCCGCGCGGGAAGCCGCGACGAACCGCCGAAGTCCGTTCCCCAACTTGTATTACTTGAAGCCCTCGCCGGTGAGGATCGGCTTGCCCTGGGGTTGGATGATCCCCTCGTTCCCGATCTCATAGCCTTCGGGGTTCCGCGCCAACCATTCCCCTTGCGCCTCCTCTAATTCCACGCAGACGCCCGCCTCCGTGCTGATGATGAGGATGCCGT
The DNA here is from genome assembly GCA_937907525.1 of uncultured Planctomycetales bacterium. Lineage (GTDB taxonomy): Bacteria > Planctomycetota > Planctomycetia > Isosphaerales > Isosphaeraceae > Paludisphaera. Next base: position 4,994 of record CALCIB010000406.1, read on the forward strand.
CGCGGACGCAGAAGGCCAGGCCCAGGTCCTTCAGCGCCAGCCGCAAGACGGGCCGCAACGGCACGTCGTCCAACTCCAGCTCGATGGGGGTCGAGAGGTCTACGCCCTCGCTCTCAAGCGCCGCGCGGCTCACGAAGACCGGCATCGGCTTGCCGTCGGTGTTCTTCACCGCCCGAACCTGCTTCAGCAAGCCGCCGAGCGTCGAATCCTCGCCGAGCCGGATCGAGAGCTTGCGATCGAGTGCATCGTAGATGCCCTGGTTGACTCCGGTGTCCCCGTGGGCCTCCAGAAAGGCCGAGGCCTTCGCGATGTACACCGGATTCGAGAGGTTCATGTACACGACGCCGGGGCCGATGATCGGCTGGGATCGTTGGGGGACGCTTCTCCTCCTGCCGATCCCCAGATCGGCGTTCTGCTGGGATCGCCTGGGAGCGGGCTTGGACTGGGGCTCCCCGGCGGCCTTGGAATCGGGCGATTCCGCGGCCTCGGCCTTCGCCGCCGGCTTGGGGGCCTTCTCGGCGTCGGGCTTGGGGTCGTCCTGGGAGGCGGCGAGCCCCGCGCCGGCGACCAGGAGGCCGGCGGCGATCAGGCCCGTGGGGATCGCGAGCGATTTGAGCTTGGCGAGGAACATGGTTCGGAGGACTCCTTCGGCGAGGGAATGGATCGAAGTGGACGCGACGGAGGCGGTCATCCAAACGAAGTAGGGGGACGACGCGGCGGCCAAGCCCGCGCGAACCGCTTGCGCGGCCAGGGCCGCGGGGACCGAGGCGCGGACGTCGGGAGCGGCAAGGGCCGTCGTCAGCAGGGCGGCGGGGGCCGTAACCCCGCGACGCTCCAGGCGTTTCCGCAACAGGTCGCGGGCGCGGGAGAGCCGGCCCTTGACCGTGCCGACCGGACAGCCCAGCAGCGCCGCTGTCTCCTCGCACGACTTCCCCTCGAAGTAGCAGGCGACCACCGCGGCGCGGTAACGCTCCGGCAGTCGGGCGACCTCCTCGTGCAAACGCGCGGCCGCTTCATTGCTGGCGACCGATTCGGCGGGACCGGGGACGCTCGGCCGACGGGCGTCGTAATCCAGCACGTCGCCGGTCTTCGGCCGCCGCGCCGCGAGTCTTCGGGCCCGAGTCGCGACCTTGAGGGAGACGCCGTACAACCAGTTGCCCACCAATTCCTTGCGTCCTATGCCACCGGCCTTGCGGGCCAGGACCAGGAACACCGCCTGGAAGGCGTCCTCGGCCTCGTGAGGGTCGTGGAGCAACCGCCGGCAGACTCCCAGGACCATCGGCCCATGACGGTCCACGAGCGCCGCGAAGGCGGCCTCGTCGCGACCGCCGACGAAGCGATCGAGCAACTCCGCCTCCGACAGCCCGAGCGTCGCGCCGCCGTTGAACAGCCGCTCCAGGGTCGTCGAGGAACCGCTACCGAGACCCGCGCTCGCCGCCATGCCGCCTCCCGTTTCAAAGGATGACCGCGAGGATACTGCCTTCGCGAACCGTTCGGTTGCGCGAATCCGGCCGCGCGTGGCGAAAAAACCACGCGAGAACGCCGCGCGTCGCGAAAAAGCGACGCGCGGCCCTGGTCCGCGTCGCGGAAAAACGGCGAGGGGCCTCGGCGTGTTGAAAAAAAACAACACGGCGTTCCTTGGCGACAAACCGTGTGTAGAATCCGCGTATCAAAAGTGACGCGGTGGGTGTTTGAAATCAACCAGAGGAGCGCGACGTGATTCGCTTCTCATCGACGGACGTGCAACAGCTTGCGGGACCGATCGCGAAGCCGGGCCCAGGGCGGCCCCAGGTCTTCGATGAGTTCGGCCGGTTCGTCGGCGAGCGGTTCGGGGGAGCCGTCGGGATTGACTTGGACGAACTGCATCAGTCCGTCCATCCAGGGATCCGTCCGGTCGATCAAGGGCGTCCCAAAGAGGGCGACCACGATCTGGGCGGAGCCGCGATGGATCTGACAGCCCCGAATCTCGATCACGCGACCGATCGGGACCGGCGTGTAACACCGCAGGTCGAGGACGCGCTTGAGCACGAGGTTCGCGTCCAGCCCCGCCGCGCGATAGGCGGCGGAATAACCCGCCTCAAGGGCGAACGACAGCAGCGTGCCGGCGTAGAGGGTGCCGTAATGATTGGCGTCGCGAGGGAGGACCAGGCGGTGCGTGAGCGTCTCGGCGTGTTGCCGGTCGTCCGAAGCAGCCATGCTCGTCCCACCCCCAAGGTCGGCCGTGGCGCGCGTGATCCGGGGGCGCGGCCCCCTCTCGACACTCTATCACGCCGATTGCCTCGCCGCAACCAATCGATCACCCCGACGCCGGCCGCCGGTCGGAGCGAACAAGGCTCGGAGGAGAAACGCCGCGAGCCGATCCTGACGACTCAGGATCGGCTCGAATCAAGGCGGTGGAGGAAGAAGGGAAAGTTGCGCCGGCAGGAATCGAACCTACGACCTCCAGGTTATGAGCCTGGCGAGCTAGCCGCTGCTCCACGGCGCACTTGGATAATAGACGATCCCGCCCCCCAAGGGAAGCCCCCCCCGTGAAATTTTTCTGACCGTCACGGATTTTGGGGGAGTGAACATAACGGCCTTCCCCCCTCGCGGGGGAAGGTGGCCCGAAGGGCCGGATGAGGGGGAGCGAGACAAAACGCCATCGACGTCCAGGGCTTCCCGGACGGGCCTCCGCGAATTCCAACGGTCGTCTGGCGCGTCGTCCCCCTCATCTGACCGCTCCGC
>CALCIB010000407.1 GCA_937907525.1 uncultured Planctomycetales bacterium
GGGAGAAGGCCGTCATGTCAATATCAACATTATTTCCGCTTGCTCAAAACGTCGGCCTCGTAGCGCTTGACCGCGTCGATCCAGTCGCGGCCGACGGGGATGCCCTCGCTCTGGAGGTAGTGGTCCCACACGGCGCCGGCGGGGAGGGTCTTCGCTTCCTCCAGCACGGCCAGCCGCGAGGTGTAGTCCCCCTCGGCCTCGTACTTCCGCAGGGCGTCGATCGGCTCCAAAAGCGCCAGCAGAAGCGCCTTGAGCATCGACCGCGTGCCGATCACCCAGGCGGCGACGCGGTTGATGCTGGCGTCGAAGAAGTCCAGGCCGATGTGGACGCGGTCCAGGTAGTTCCCGCGGACGATCTCCTGGGCGATCAGTTCGACGTCGTCGGTCAACAGCACGACGTGGTCGCTGTCCCAGCGGACGCCGCGGCTGACGTGCATCAAGACCTCGTCGACGAAGCCGAGCGCGGAGGAGAGCTTGTCGGCGACGACCTCGGTGGGGTGGTAGTGGCCGGAGTCGATCGTGTACACCTTCTTCCGCGTAATCGCGTAGCCAAGATAGAACTCGTGCATGCCGACGACGAAGGTCTCCGAGCCGATCCCGAACAGCTTCCCCTCGACGGCGTCGCGGTTGTGCTTCGGGTCGATCTCGGGCTTGAACATGGCGTCGAGCGATTCGGTCAGGCGTTCGCGGGGGCCGCGGCGGTCGATCGTCTGGTCCTTCATGCCGTCGGGGATCCAGACGTTGGTGACGCACGGCGAGCCCAGGGCCTCGCCCATCGCCGCGCCGATCTCGCGGCAGGCGACGCCGTGATCGATCCAGAACTGGCGGATGGCCTTGTCGGGGTGGGCCAGGGTCCAGCCGTCGTCGGCCTTGGGGTGCGAGAAGTAGGTGGGGTTGAAGTCCATCCCCATCTTCTTGGCCTTCGCCCAGTCGATCCATCTCTGGAAGTGGGCCGGCTCCAGGGCGTCGCGGTCGACCTTCTTACCGCCGGTCTCCGCGTAGCTGGCGTGGAGGTTCAGGCGGTGGGTTCCGGGGATCAGCGCGAGGGCCTTATCCAGGTCGCCTCGAAGTTCGTCGGCGGTGCGGGCCTTGCCGGGGTAATTCCCGGTGACGGCCAACCCGGAGCCGAGTTCCTGTCCGGAGTTCTCGAACCCGCCGACGTCGTCCCCCTGCCAGCAGTGCAGGGAGATCGGGATTCTCGACAGCTTTTCAAGGGCCTTCTCGACGTCCACGCCGATCTCGGCGTAGCGGGCCTTCGCCAGGGCGAACGCCTGGTCCACGTTCTTGTTCGCGTCGGGCATGCTCGTCTTCCTTCCTGACGGTCGCGGATTTCGGGAGTGATTGACGACGTCTTCCCCCCTCGCGGGGGAAGACAGACCGCGGAGCGGTCAGATGAGGGGGACGACACGCAAGAAAGCCGTCGGGATTCGCGATGACCCATCCGGCAAGCCCTGGACGTCGATGGCGTTCTGGCGCGTCCTCCCCCCCGTCCGGCCCTTCGGGCCACCTTCCCCCGCGAGGGGGGAAGACCGTTGGAATCGTCCTCCGAGAGTCGTGACGGTCAGTTCCTTCCCAGCGTCGTCGAGGGCGGAATCTCCGCCCCGGACGACGATCATCCCACGTCCGGGGCCCGGCTTCCAGGGGCCGGCGACCCGCCATCACCGCGGCGGCGACGGCCAGACCGACCGCAACGCATGGACCGTCAGTTTCTCCAGCTTCACGGCCCCCCCCTTCGCCGCGACCCCCAGCGCGCGGTTCGCGTCGTCCGGGATCGCCCCGACCGACACGACCGTCCGGCCGCCGTTGGCGAAGACCTCGATCGAGCCGCGATCCAAAAACACGCGCAGGCGGACGACGCCGTCGATCCGGGGGACGAACGTCCGGACCTTGCCGACCACCACGTCCTGGCGCTCGACGTCGTAGACCAGCGGCGTCCCTCGAAGGTCGAATTCCAGGGACGTCGCCCCCTCGGGCCGGAACGCCGTCTCGATCTCGAACAGGTCGCCCGACTCGCCGGCTAGCGGATTCTCCGCGCCGGGTCCGAGCGTCGCGCCGCCGCGGTCCCGCGATTCGACCCGCAACGTCTTCAGTTCCGCGACCGGCTCGGCGAACAGCCGGGGGCCGTCCGCGGTCGATCGCAACGTCAACTCCACGGGCGGGGCCATCTGCTGGTTGAAAGCCGAGCCGGGGAACTCGACGCCGCGGGCCCAGCCGATCTGGACGCGCCGGCCCTTCGGCTCGTCGCTGAAGGTCTGGGCCGCGTAGTAGGCGCCGTGGAACGTCTTGAGCTTCTCGGGACCGGACGTCGGCGCGAAGGTCTCGCCGTCGAACGTCCCGAGCTTGTACTCGCCGTCGGCGGCGGTCAGCACCCAGAGCTTGCGGGCCTGGTCGCCGTCGATCGGCAGTTCAAACATGTCGGGACACTCGAAGAAGCCGTCGGAGCGGCTGGCGAAGGTCCACGCCTTGAGGTCGGGGGACGTGTAAAAGTCGATGCTCCGGCGGTCCCTCCCCTCGTCGTAGACGGCCATGACCCAGTGGTTTCCGGGGGCGTACCGGAAGAGCCGGGGGTCGCGGCCGTCGTGCTTGACGACGGGATTGCCGGCGAACTCGGTCCAGGTCCGGCCGCGGTCGTTGCTGTAAACGACGCACTCGCCCCGGCCGGTGCTGGTGAAGGCGGCGACCAGCGGGTCTTTTCCGTCCTTGCCGAAGCCGCTGGTGTTCCCGCGGTCGACGACCGCCGAGCCGGAGAAGACCCAGTCGCCGTACTCGCGCGGATGGATGGCGATGGGGAGTTCCGTCCAGTGGACCAGATCCGGGCTGACGGCGTGGCCCCAGTGCATGTTCCCCCAGGCCCAGCCGTAGGGGTTGTGCTGATAGAAAAGGTGGTATTCGCCGTCGAGCCAGACGAGGCCGTTGGGGTCGTTGAGCCATCCTCGGCGCGAGGTGAAGTGGAACTGGGGCCGGTGGGGCTCCTGGTAGACCGAATCGGCTTCGGGGACGGCGTCGGCCTGGGCGATCAGTTCGAGGGCTTTCGGATCGTCCAGTTCGTCGACGTGAAACGTGATCGTCTTCCCCTTGTGGGCGTCGAGGTCGTCGAAGACGAAGAAGTCGGGATCGGCCGAGATCTCGACGTCGAACTCACGGATCGTCTCGTCGTCCTGGTCCGTGATTCGGGCCCGGAGTTTCGGAGCGCCGGTCTTGACGGGAATGTGGAGGAAGCGTTTCTCCAGCATGATCGTTCGACTCGCCGCCTGGGGGAGCTTGGGACGGTCGGTCTGGACGATCTGATCGACGTTGACGTGCCCCCAGCCCCCCTTGCGGTGGTCGACGACGCGGAGGGTCGCCTCCTTCCCTTGCAGATCCTTGACGTCCCAGGCGTCCCACTTCAGGCGTTCGGAGCCGCCGGGCTCGCGGTTGGGGCCCGTGGCGGAGCGGACGACGCGGCCGTCGACGAGCAGGTCGAGGCAGGTCTCGCCGGGCCAGCCGCCGCCGCCTATCAGGAAGTTCAGATGCGTCCGTTCGATCGCGAACGGGGGGCCGGTCAGTTCGCCGACGGAGTCGTCGCCCTCGCGAAAGCTGTTCGCCAGGCCGCGGCCCAGGTATCCCGTGACGGGCATCTGGCCGGGGAGCGTCCCCCGCGCGGGGGCGTCGCCGAAGGCGTCGCCGGTCGCCTTCCAGCCGCCGTAGTCGTCGCCCTCGAAGTCGACGACCAGGACGTCCGGGCGTTCCGAATCCGTCGCGGCCGTCGCGGCCGCCAGGAAGCCGGCCAGGACCATCGCGGCAAGCATGGACTTCCACTCCTCGGGGGTTGCAAGAAGGCCTCGACCCCCACGAGGATAGACCGACCGCGAGCCGGGCGGAAGGGGATGGTCGACGCTCAAACGCCGACGGCGGCCAAGGGCCTCGGGAGCCCACAGCGCGTTATAAGTTGGGAGGCGACGCCTCGAATACTTCTGTAGCAATCCTTGACGGCGGCGACTTGGCTTCCGATCGCCCCGTCGGCCGGCTTCAGGGCGAACATGGGCTTGCGAGCGTCCTGAGCCATGGGCGCCAAGCTGCGATGGTTTTTCAGAACGGCAAGCGCGTAGGGATCGGGGTCCGGAATCTGAAACGGCCCGTCCTCTCCGAGAATCTTCACGCGGTACGCTTCCGGGATCCGCGCGATCCACCGACGATAGGCCACCGGATAACGTTCCCGGCTCGACGGTTGCATGACGACGTAGCCGGCCGGAGCCATCGCCCCCGACGGCAACGTGATCGCGTCGCGTCCCACGTTGAATCGAGCCAGGCGGTCGGCGCGGGTCGTCCATCCTTCACGCCAGGCGCGGAGCGTGGGGCCGAGGTTCTTGAGCCCTTGCAACGAGAACAGGTCGGCGGCCAGCGGAATGACGACGTGGTCGGCGGCCACCAGCGCGGCGCGATTGACGGAGCCGAGGTTCGGCCCGACGTCGATCAAGACGACGTCGGACTCGAAGGTCGCGTCGGCGGACTCCATGATCCGGTAGAACGCGGTCGTGGCCCGCGCGGCGTCCATCGCGTTCGCCTTGTCGTCGTCCAGACACTTGCTCCAGGCGTCGGCCAAACGGTCCTCGAACGTGCTCAACCCCAGGTCGCCCGGAATGAGTCGGATTCGTTCGTCGACGTCGATGAGTTTCGGGGGCTTCATGTCTCCCAATCGATTCAGCAGCGGATCCAGCGAGCCGAAAATGGTCCGCGGGGCCCTTTCTTCCGACCACAGTTCCTCAAGCGTTTCGTCTTCAAGGAAAGACGACGTCAAGTTCGACTGCGGGTCCAAATCGATCGCGATCACGCGAAGCCCCAGTTCCGCGAACATCCAGGCGAGATGATAGGTGAGCGACGTTTTGCCCACCCCGCCTTTATTGTTGAAAAACGCGATGGTCTTCATATGGGCCTCCAAACCGTCGCGAGGAAGAAGTTGGACAGGGGCTCGAAACTCGCCTCGGGGGATCCGTTCTCCCGCAGAAAGCGTTGCGCGCGGCTGATTCCGCGGCCGAACCGGTTCACGAACCCCAGGTGTTTGGCCGCCTCCGCGAGGATTGGGTTGCGATACGACGTTCCGCGCGGGAAAAGTTCCGGCGTCAAGTCCCCGTACAGGCCGCCGGGGTTCTGGATCTCGATCCGGTCGCTGAAATGATTGATCATGACCGGGGTCGTCGATTCGTCATAGTTCCGGTGGACGACGGCGTTCATGAACAGTTCGTGCATCGCCCTGGGAGGATAGTCGAAGACGGCGACGTCGCCGAGGTCGGCGCGCGCGACCGGCCGCTCCTCGGCGATTTCGTTACAAAATCGCTGGAGGTCTCGAAGCACGTCCAGGAAGTCCCCGCCGATCCGCCGCTCCTCGGCCACGTCGTCGGCCTGGGAGTCGCCGTCGTAGCGGACGTATTGCACGTAGGCCCCGGGGAAGAGCGAAGCCGGATCCTTGCCGAAGAGCAGCACCCCGGCGTTCGTCGGACAGCGCGCGGCAAGGTCGTAAAACCGCAACGACGCCAACTGTTGATCCAACGGTCGGTCGTCTCCGTCCAGGGCGTCGTAGGCGACGGCGTTCCGGAGGTACGTCAATGAGAAACGGCCGATCTCAAGGTCGTCCAGGTCGGCCTCGCGACAGGGACGCGCGTCCCAGGCCCGATCGCGGTCTCGACGTTTTTCGGAAAGAACGCGCTCCTCGGCGAGTGTCGCGATCGCGCGTCGCGGGCCGACGCGGATGAAGGTCCGTCCCTTGTAGCGGACTGGGGGCATGTCGGACGGGAACACCTCGACCACGGCCATCTCGCCGCCGTTGAGGATTTGCTTCTCGACGTTCATCGTCGGCAGGGGCGGGATCTTCCCGTCGGATCGGATCGCCGCGAGCTTGAGCAAGAGATCGTCCGTGACGACGGCCCCGCTGGGCTTGCCGTCGTCCGTCGCGGCGACGAAGAGGTAGCCGGGCTTGCGCGAGTCGGGCATGTCGTTCGCGAAGGCGCAGATCGCCTCGCAGAACTTGTCCATGTCGGTCAACGAAACGGTCCGCTCGACCCGATCGGATTCCGGGTCGCGAAGCAGGGACTCAAGGATCTTCGTTTCCATCGCGCGGCCTCCGCTCGCGAGTCCTTCGCTTTCAACCGTGGGCCTCTCGCTTCCGTATTATACCCATTCACGATGATAATCGAGCGAGTCGTCCGAGGCGGCGGCGGGGTCCCCTGGGAATCCTCGATCGAGCGGAGGGAGGTCGGGCATGGTTCGGATCGCGCTGGCGGCGGTGGTCGCGTTGGGGGTCTCGGCTTCGGCGGGGGCGGAGGACTTCGCGCTTAGGGACGGCGACACGGTCGTCTTCCTGGGGGACAGCATCACCGCCGCGCGGACCTACGGACGGATCGTCGAGCAGTACGCGCTTTTGCGCTTCCCCGAGCGTAAGATCCTCTTTTACAACGCCGGCCGCGGGGGCGACACCGCCGCGGGAGGGTTGGCCCGGATGGATCGCGACGTCCTGCCGCTGAAGCCCACCGTCCTGACCGTCGCCTACGGGGTCAACGACATCGGCTGGGGGACCAGGGCCGACGCCGAACACAAGCAAGCCTATCTCGACGGCGTCCGCGGCATCGTCGAGAAGGCCAGGACCGCGGGCTGCCGGGTCTACGTCTGCTCCGCCGCCGTCACCCGGAGCGATCCCGACAAGGAGGACCGCGGCTTCCTCCAGACCATGTGCGACGAGGGGATGGCCCTGGCCCGCGAACTGGGCGAGCACTCCATCGACGTCCAGCGCTCCATGCGCGAGGTCCAGCGCCGGATGATCAAGGCGAACGCCGCCGAGGACGCCAAGAGGGCCGACGGCTCCAAGAAGGACGAGCATACGCTCCACGTCGCCGACGGCGTCCACCTCAACGACGAGGGGCAACTCGCCATGGCCTTCGCGATCCTCAAGGGCCTGGGCGCGCCGGCCGACGTCTCCGCCGTGACGATCGACGCCGCCGGCCCGCTCGCCGCCCGGGCCGAGGGCTGCGCCGTGACGAACCTCGCCGGCGACGCCTCGAAGATGACGTTCGACCGTCTCGACCAGGGCCTCCCCCTGGACCTGGGCCTCTTCGGCGTCCTGAAATACCGCTTCATCCCGGTCCACGACCAGTTGGCCCGTTACATGCTCACGATCAAGAACCTCCCCGAGGGCGAATACGCCGTGACGGCCGACGGCCGGGGCCTCGGCGAGTGGCCCGCGTCGCGGCTGGGCGAAGGGGTGAACATCACCTCGGCCACCGCCGACGGCTGGCAACCGGGAGGACCGTGGCAGGCCGCCGCCTGGGCGCTCGCGAGCGCCACCGAGGCCCGCTCGAAACTGAGCCAGGTCCCGCCCGAGATCGAGATCCGCCTGCCCGAGTCGCCCATCGCCGCGGACCTCGACGCCCGCGTCCGCGAGGCCGACGCGAGGCTTCGCGACGTCCAGCGCCTGCTGGTCGCCCCCCGGCCGTTCCGCTTCGTCGTCGAACGGGTGGAGAAGGGTAACGAGGAGGCGCGATGAGCGTCGCCGACGCGGTCGCGCGCGCGGCCGAGGCGGTCGCGACGGCCGACGCCCTGTTGATCGGCGCCGGCGCCGGCATGGGAGTCGACGGCGGCCTCCCAGACTTCCGCGGCCGTCAGGGCTTCTGGAACGCCCACCCTCCCTACGCGAAGCTGGGCTTTGATTTTTACGGGCTCGCCAACCCCCGATGGTTCCACCGGGATCCCGAGTTGGCCTGGGGGTTCTACGGCCATCGCCTGGAGCTTTATCGATCCAAACCCCCGCACGAAGGCTTCCCGATCCTCCGACGCTGGGCCGAACTCATGCGGGAGGGCGCGTTCGTCTTCACGTCCAACGTCGACGGCTGGTTCCAGCGCGCGGGGTTCCCGGACGACCGCGTCCACGAGGTCCATGGCGCGATCGGGCGGCTTCAGTGCCTCGCCGAATGCGGCGCCGGCCTCTTCCCGGCCGACGGCGTCTCGGTCGAGGTCGATCCCGAGACGATGCGGGCGGTCGGCCCGCTCCCGAACTGCCCCCGCTGCGGGGCGCTCGCGCGGCCCAACGTCCTGATGTTCGACGACGACGGCTGGGACCCGTCCGTCGCCTCGGCCCAGGCCGCCCGCCATCAAGCCTGGCTGGCGAAGGTCGTCGAGGCCGCCGCGCGGCTCGTCATCGTCGAGTGCGGCGCGGGGACCGCGGTCCCGACCGTCCGCCTCCACTGCGAACGGGTCGCGGCGCTTGCTCGGGCGATCCCCCGCGCGACCCTGGTCCGCGTCAACCCCCGCGACCCCCACGCCCCCCCCGACGCGATCTCGATCCCGACGGGGGCGCTCGAGGCGCTCCGCGCGATCGATCCTCTAATTCAGACGTGAATGCCCGCATTGTAGGCTGGGTCAAGACCCAGCTTGGAGAAGCCTCGGCTTGCGAGGGTGGGGCCAGACCCGGACTACGGATTTCTAACAAAACACTCGTTCATGATCGCGACGAGTTCGTCGTGGATCAGGCCGTTGGAGGCCAGGACGCTGGACCTGGCCAGGGGGAGGGGGTCGCCGTGGCAGGTGGTGACGCGGCCGCCGGCCTCCTCGACGATGAGCCGGCCGGCGGCGAAGTCCCACGGGGCCAGCTCGTACTCGAAGAACGCGCCGAAGACCCCGGAGGCGACGTAGGCCAGGTCGAGCGTCGCGGCGCCGAGCCGGCGCAGGCCGTGGCTTTTGCGGTAAAGGATCTCGCGGCAGGCGTCGAGCGTCGCCGACATCATCGCGCCTCGGTCGTAGAAGTAGCCGAAGGCGACCAGGGCCTCGTCGAGCTTCGGCGACGGCGCGACCTTGAGGCGACGCCCCTTGTGATAGGCGCCGCCCCCCTTGACGGCCGAGTACCACTCGTCGCGCAGCGGACAGCCGACGACGCCCGCGGCCGGTTCGCCCTTGTGATAGTAGGCGACGGAGATCCCGAAATGAGGGACGCCGTGGAAGAAGTTGCTGGTGCCGTCGATGGGGTCGACGATCCAGACGTCGTCGCTGGAGAGCGACGCCTCGGCGTCCCCGGCGCCCCCCTGCCCTTCCTCGCCGTAAACCGCGTGGCCGGGGAACGCCTTCTCGACGTACTCGACGACCGCGCGCTCGGCCTCGACGTCGGCGCGGGTGACGATGTTGAAGGAGCCCTCCCTCGTCGCGTTCTTGACGTCCGCGGCCAACCCCTTTTGGAAATACTCGACCGCCACCGCGCCGCCGATCCTGGCGGCGGCCCTGGCGACTTCCAATTCATCCTTCCACTGGTCCACGAATCACCCCTTCCCGGTCTCTCGCGATGCGTTCCCGCCTTTGATTATACGGCCGCGGCCCTCGCGTCGGCCGCGTCGCGGCGGGACTTGAGGAATTCCGGCTTCTCGGCTTGAGGTCGCTCCGCTAGGATGCCGCGGCCCGGCTGGCGACGCCTCGCGCACGACGCGCGGGGGGCCGGCGTCGAAACAGGGAGGCGGATCATGACGATTTACGACGGGGTCATGGCGGCGGTGCTGCTCGTCGCGATGGCTCGGGGGGCGTGGCGGGGGATCACCTGGCAGTTGGCGAGCATCGCCTCGTTGGTGCTGGGCTACCTGTTTTCCTACCCGATTTCCGGCGCGATCGCGCCGCATCTGTCGGGCGCTCCCGAGTCGGCCCGCGCCATGTCGATGGCCGGGGCCTACGTCGCGGTCTCAAGCGCCGTCTTCGGGGCCGCCTGGATGGTCCGCAACACCATTCGCAAGCTGAAGTTCGACGCCTACGACCGCCACCTGGGGATGATGCTGGGGGCCGTCGAGGGGGTGGCGGTCGGGATCCTGGGGACGATGCTGGTCGTCAGCGTCGCGCCCGACTCGCGGACGCCGATCTTCTCAAGCGTCTCGGGGAAGGCCGTCAACGCGGTCGTCGGCGTGATCGCTCCGATCCTGCCGGGAGAGGTCCACGCGGCGCTTGAGCCGTACTGGCCCAAGGACGCCGCGGCCATCGCCGCGGGGGCCGCCGCGCCGGCGACGGACGCGCCCGGCGATCAGCCGCAAGCGGCCCCGGCCGGCCGCGATTCGTCGGCGTTCGCCTCGCGGATCGCCGCGCGGCTCGACGCCAAGGTCGGCCCGGCGGGAGGCGATTCGAAGACCGACGCCGACGCCGACGCCGATCCCGACGCCGCGACGGCCGACGCCGCCGTCCCCGAACAACCGTCGGCCCGCCAGGTGGTCGACGGCCTGGTCGGCTACGGCAAGCGGAAGGCCGAACAGACGCTCGTCGACGCGCTCGACGTCGATGCCGGCGACGACCCCGACGGTAAGCCGGGCACGCTCCGCGAACTGTTCGAGCGGGACAAGGGACGGCTTCAACAGGCCGTCGCCGGCACGGTGGACGAGACCCGCCGCAACATCACGGGCCAGCTCGAAAGCGCCGCGGCCCAGACCCGCGACAACGTGGTCGAGCAGGTCCAGGGCCGCGTCGCCCCGGTCCAGAAGCAGGCCGATCAGGTCCGCTCCCGGATCAACGGCGTCCAGAACGAGGTCCGCAACGCCCGCCAGCGGCTGGAGCAAGGGGCCGACGGCGCGATCGACCAGGTCCAGAAGCGGCTGGAGAACTCGATCTCCAGCGCCATCGACAAGGGCCTGGGCAAGCTGGGCCTCCCCGAAGCGCCCGCCCCGCGGACGAAGCCCTGATGGCGGCCGACGCCTGGGAGGTCCGCCTGGAGGTGGGCGACCGTCCCATCAACCTGATCCAGGTCCTCAAGCTGGCGAACTGCGCGGCCACCGGCGGCGAGGCCAAAAACCTCGTCGCCGACGGCCTCGTCCGCGTCAACGGCCAACCCGAATCCCGCAAGCGCCGGCAAATGGCCAGGGGCGACGTCGTGGAACTGGACGTCGAGGGCGCCCCTCGGATCGTGCTGGATTGACGCCGGAGTTCGGAGACCATGCCGTGATGGCCCGTTTCGACGATTATCACCGAACGGTGGTCGGCTATCACGGCACCGGGCTGACCGCCGCGCTGCGGATCGTCAACCGGATCGAGGACTTTCGGTGGAGCCGGCGGGACTATGACTGGCTAGGCGCGGGGATTTACTTCTGGGAGTACGCTCCCAGGCAGGCGCTGGCGTTCGCGAAGCTCCGGCAACGCCAGGCCGAGCGGAAAAGGAAGAAGACCGCCGAGGACGAACGGCGCGCGTCCGAGCCCCTGGCGGTGGTGGCGTGCATGACGGTGAGCGTCACATAAGTTGGTGAGACAGGCGTTCAGTTTGCGGAGACATCC